>CBDUFN010000161.1:0-6740 GCA_965366475.1 uncultured bacterium
AAAGATAAACTTGGTCGACACTCAATGGGTCGACAAAATCAAAACAGAACTGCAAAGACAAAGTGAAACCTATTAACCCTTAGTCGCATCGACACCCTAGACGCAGTGCAGGAAAAAGACCTGTTTCACTCAATCACGAAGGTGAGGTTCTGTTTCTGACTACAACCTGAGACAGCTTCACCTTCGTAGTTTTTCAGGCGATCGACAAACTCTCAAGGTTAAACAAAACGAACAACAACAACCCTTGGCACAACGCCGACCAACGGCAGGCAACACCCAAGGGGAAAGACCTCGAAAACTGTGGTGAACTTAAACCTCATAACAGAGAAACTAAATTCACTCGACTGGCGGATGCTTACGAGACCTGTAATCCTGAGCGTTCTTGTCGGTCTGGTTACTGGCAGCGCCGCAGTCCTTTTCTACTTTGCCACCAACAGTATCGAGCATCTGTTCCTGGACAACTGGGCAGGCTATAGCCCTCCGAAAGAAGGGGGCGAAGCAATCCTTGCCATGGCGGACCAAAAGATCGAAAGCCTGGCCATGGATCATCGTTGGTTTTTGTTCCTGATTCCGGTCATCGGTGGTCTGATATCGGGTTTCCTGGTCTTTAAATTTGCACCCGAGGCAGAAGGTCATGGCACTGATGCCGCAATTGACGCCTTCCATAACAAAGGCGGCGTTATCAGGGGAAGAGTTCCTATCATCAAGGGCCTTGCCTCCATGGCAACAATTGGCACCGGCGGATCTGCTGGCCGCGAGGGCCCGATAGCACAAATAGGCGCGGGCTTTGGCTCGTTCATCGCCACCAAATTAAAACTGACCTCCGCTGATCGACGGATACTCCTTCTGGCAGGTATGGCCGGTGGCATAGGAGCCACCTTTCGTGCTCCATTAGGTGGGGCCCTCTTTGCGGTTGAAGTTCTCTACAAAAACCCCGAGTTTGAACATGAAGGCCTGATTCCGGCCATCATCTCCTCGATCACGGCATTCTCTCTCTTCGGTGCAACCACAGGATGGAAGCCGCTTCTTGAAACACCTCATTTCAGCTTTGAACATCCACGCGAGTTGGTTCTTTTTCTCTTGCTGGGTGTCGTCTGCGCTGGTCTTGGCAAAGTCTACGTAAAATGTTTCTACGGAGCGCAAGACTTGTTCCGCAAATGGGATTTTCCCGTCATGCTCAAGCCGGCTGTCGGAGGATTTCTCCTCGGCCTGCTTGCCATGGTCGTCCCACAGGTTCTAGGCTCTGGCTACGGAATGGTACAAGCAGCGCTCTATGGCAAGGTTGCTCTCTGGATTATGCTGGTTGTTGCTCTTGCTAAAATCATTGCAACCAGCCTGACAATCTCTTCAGGTGGTTCCGGCGGTGTCTTTGCCCCCAGCCTGGTCATAGGCGCCATGCTCGGTGGTGCTTTTGGTGCATCTGCTGAACTGCTCTTCCCTGCGATGGTTCATGACCCACGCGCTTACGTTTTAATCGGCATGGCTGGATTCTTTTCCGGTGTATCGAATACTCCAATCGCAACCCTGATTATGGTCAGTGAATTGACTGGAAACTATGGACTCATAGCGCCGTTGATGTTGGTCTGTACGGTTGCGATGATTGTTTATCCCCGCAATTCGATTTACCAAAAACAGGTAAAAAGCCGTAACGACTCGCCGGTTCACCTGGGAGAATTCATCGTTGATGTACTGGAAGGTCTCAAAGTAGAAGAACTGCGTGAACACGGCCGAAAACCGACCTTTATTCCTGAAGCCTTGCCCTTGCCTGAAATCCTTGAGTTGATAGCAAACGCAGAAGGCGCATACTATCCCGTTGTTAACGATGAGAATCAAATGACTGGCATATTCTCTGTTAACGACATCCGACGAATTCTGACTGAAGACCTTCCTCCAAGCCTGGTTTTAGCCGGTGACATTGCTGTCTCCCGACTCATCACAACAACTCCAGATGAATCCCTAACAGAGGTCATGCGGAAACTTTCCAGTCGTGGTTTAGAAGAGATCCCTGTGGTTGCAGAAGATGATCCTCAAGAGGTTCTTTTCATGCTGACTCGACGCGCGGTATTGGCTCGTTATGCAACTGAGTTGGAAAAAAAGAAAGATCACTACTCTTCCGACTGAAGACCAGATAACGACATTACGAAGATCATGACATTTTCTAAGAACTTGACCCTCATAGACATCGCAACAGCTCTGAAGAACCACACCCCGAAGACTCTGACGGCAAAGCAACGAGGCCATGCCGCCGTTGCCATGATTCTCAAAGATGGCACCACGACACCAGAAGTCCTTTTCATCATTCGCGCCACGCATGAACAAGACCCATGGTCTGGCAACATTGGCTTTCCGGGAGGGAAACTGGATTCAACAGAAGAACCGCAACAAGCAGCAGAACGTGAAACGGCTGAGGAACTCTCTCTAAACCTTCAAAAAGCCAAATACCTTGGCCGCCTCGATGATCTCCACGGGGCAACACTTCCGGTACTGGTCTCATGTTTTGTCTATCAGGTTACAGAACCTGTGACATTCAAACCTAATCACGAAGTCGCAAACACCTTCTGGACTCCCCTCCCTCAATTGCTGGACAACGAACGACATCAGCAAAAGAACGTCTTCTATCGGAACAAAGAGCGCAACCACCCAGCAGTTAAGTTGCTCCCCTCTCAGCAACCTGTTCTATGGGGGATTACCTATCGGTTAATTCGAAGTTTTTTTGAAGTCTGTGATCTCAAGTTCGGCTCTCCGGAAACCTTCGATTAACAACAGCCTGGTACAGGAACTTGCCTCATCGACAATCTACGCTAGAATTCCAAGAGAGAGTTTTAGCGCATCGAGAATGAATCTCGACAATGAACTTCATCGAAAGAGAGAACGGATGAACAATCGTCATTTTCGCAGGATTCCTTTTGAAGCAAACGTCACCTTGAGGATAGGTCAGGAAACATGGAAAGGCCTGCTGCTCGATGTTGCCCTTAAAGGAGCCATGGTTGGTACCGAAGCGCCTCTTTCTTTCAAAATGGGGACTCAATGTGATCTGTGCATCTCTTTACCGGGGACAACCATCTCTCTTGATTTTCAGGCCAAGTTGGTGCATAGCGAAGAGCATTGCTACGGTTTCAAGTTCCTCAGTGAGAACCTTGAAACTTTGACACACTTACGCAAGCTGATTGAACTCAACACCGGGGACGCCGAAGCGACACGAAGCGAACTACATGCCTGGCTCAGCAATTGAACCGATACCTTATTACCTCAACAAAAAAGGCAGCCACAAAGGGCTGCCTTTTTTCTGCAAAAACATGCTCGACTTATTGTGGATTCAACCACTCGATTAACTCGAGAGCCAACTGCTGATTCCCCTCGTCAAAAAAACGATTTTGAAAAAGCGCATCATCACCGAGAACAACATATCGTCCACGTCCAATCTCTCCAGCAACAAGCACGCCGAAGGACTGAGCAGCATCATTACTGGAGAACTTATTGTCGCGGTCCAAGTCGACCCAACCCTTTGGGCTGGTCTCAGCCAAAACCTTGACATGCTCTGCCGTGCCACGTAGAGCCCAGGCACCATAGACTGAAAAACTCGTCAATTCTGCCGTCAAAGGATGCTCTGCCATAGTGGTGACTTTAAAATCGAGAGGGTTATCGCCGATGACGTCGCGTGTTTCGCGCAAGGTTCCATTCGTATAATCAACGTCAAGACGATGTAGCAATCCACGGACAGGAGGGGCAATATGCAGCATAACGGCCAATCCTCCACCACTATTAATAAACTCCATGACAGCGTCCATCTCAAGCTTGCTCAATGGTCGGAAAGGCCCTGAAAGGACAAGGACATCAACCGGAGCCAAAGATTCCCGGGTCAACGCATCTGAATCACTGGTAACGGTAATACCGTTAGCCTGGTAAAGAGAGGCCAACTCAGAGAGATCCAACGGCCCGCTTTTCCCGACAAGAAATTGCTGACTGTGAGATTCGTCAAAGAGCACTACTGAGTCAGCAAAAGCGGAGATAGACAGAGAACAAACAAACAGCAAAGGCACACAGAAAAAACGTAGAAGTGGCAACATAAGGGGTCTCTCAGCAAGAGGGTTAGACATCACTCAATAAACAGTTCATTTTGTAAACAGTTTAACGTGAACATTATGCAGAATTCAACCCTTGCAAGACACAGAAGTTTTTTCTTCCTCAACTAACATTCCGTAGCAATTACCGATAGGAGGTGTGCCACGCACATCCCGCGAGACGACAACATCACCAAGTCGACCATGGCGGTTGCATGCGACCAGAGCTTCAACGCAATTCCAGCCCAGAGCACCACTATCGGCCATACGAGTCATCTCTTCTAAGGCCGTTCGATTGTCATAAGAAAGAGGCCGATATGGACGTGGAGAAAGAAGCGCATCGTAGACATCGCAAGCAGCAATCATTTCTACGACAGGATCGAGATCAGAGATCCCCCGTGGATAACCACTACCATCGCGACGCTCATGATGATCGCGTGCCACCAAAACTGCAGGATGGCGATGATCCCCAAGGTAATATGCAAGCAGGACATATCCAGTAAGGGGATGAAATTTGAGAATCTGTTTTTCTCTGGCGGTTAGAGGTCCCGCTTTTTTCAATATATGGAGTGGTACTGAAATTTTGCCAAAATCATGACTAGGTCCTGCAACAAAATTCGCATCCCGCTTCTGAGTACCATCGATCAACCCGGGCACCAACATCGAAGAAAGGTTAAAAACCATCAGGATGTGTCGATAGGTATGAAAATCATGCTGGCGAAAATAATCGAGAGCTTTTAACAACGGCAAAGGTAATCTGACATTTCTCATTTCAGAAAGAAGTTCATCAACCAGAGACTGGTCCGAAAAAATATCCTGATAAGGAGGGATAGCCAAAAAACGGGCTAAATCAGTACGGACAGTGCCATATTCAAGAAGGGCAATTTCCTCGCGGGGTTGCAAACGACCAAGCGCCGCAACATCTGCAACCACCTGCTCTGTCAAGAGGGTTCCTGCTGGCAGAAGTTCCTTTTTATCCAGAGTCGTGACAGCAATTGGCAATTCGTACTGAAACATTGTCATCCTTTTCAATTCTGCTGAATAGGTTGAAGATCTCGTTCTGGAAGGTCGGATCGATAGTAAAACATCAAAACAGTAGAGGCTTGACCTTGCCACTCTAACTCTGCACCAAAACGCATCTGAACCGGAAGTTTTTCCTGACCAATCACAGCAGGAGGAATCAAGAAAGTCGACGTATTGTCACTTTTCTTCTCGAAAAAACCATCTAGATCAGTCGGGCTTTGCGACCAAGGTAACAGAAATTTTTTCAGCGAAGTACCCTGTAAATCATAGGAGCAAGAGTTAAACATGGATTCAGCCGCCTGGTTGACAACTTGAACACGCCATTGATCATCCACAACGACCAAAGCATCGCGTATGGAGTTGATAATTGCATTCAGTTGTTCCTTTCCACTGCGAGCTTCATTGAGAGCCGTTCTTAGAGCCATCGTTGACCTTGCTCGTTCTTGAACTTCAACGAGTAAATCTTCGTTGGCTCGTTGAAGACGGTCTGTTCTTTCCTCAACCATTAGCTCTAAACTTTGATTCCATGATTTTTGCGTCTGCTCTGCTTGACGTCTTAATCGAATCTGTTCAGCCATTTTTTTAAAAACCAGAAAATAGAGCGTTGGAAAGACGCAGATCAACAAAAGAAAGGAATCAAGAAAAACCTTGAGAACAAACGGCAGGTGTGACCCAAAAGACTCCAGAAAAAGCATAACAAGCGTTTCTGCAGTAAAAACGGCTGCGGCCGTTAAAAAAACAAGTTTAAGCATGTCAAATTTTCTCACTCGTAGCAGAAAGAAACAACACCATAATCAACAACATGCAAAAAACCGTCATTTCACGTTACAACATACTCAAATAGCCGCAACGTAAAAAGCTCACTGCATAGCAACAGATAGAGAATTGGCGAAAAAACCAGAGAATTTAGGGGTTCTACCCCATAATCACCTTTATGACACCCTCCACAGGTTGAATAAAAAGCAAGACCTGTTCCTTAAAATGTGTTATGAATGTGCCCGATTTAATTTTATGTAAAAACGAGCAAACAGAGGAGGTTAAACCATGGGACTCATTGATGTGCAGAAAGCGATCAAGGAATCCATCCAGACCGAAAAAGACGCCATGGACTACTACAAATATGGTGCGGAACGCATGGCCGAAGACAAAGCTCGGCAAACATTTGAAATTCTCGCCCGCGAAGAATATCAACATGCAGAGTCTTTTTATCGGATCTATTCCGGCGATGACATTCCTTCCTTTCAAGAGTTTATGAATGCTCCGCCAAACACTGAATCAACTTGGTGGAAAAATCTTCAAAGTCTTTTAGTTCAGGATTTTGATGAGCGCAAGGCTCTGGAATTAGCAATAGACCAGGAAGAAGCTTTGGAAAAGAGCTTACGTGAGATGGCAAAACAAATTGATGACCAAGAAATTGCACGGGTTTATCTTGCAAATGCAACATCAACACACAACCACCTTGAGCTTGTGGAAGGTGATTACAAGGCGATGCTTGGCATGAGTGGCTAAATCTTCTCCAAACTCACGTACACAAATTAAAGAGGCCGTCCTTATAAACAGGACGGCCTTTTTGTTTGTAATCTGAATATCGTTGTTTAAAGACAAAAAGCCCCACTATAGAGAGCAGGGCTTGTGTCAGTTATGGCTGTGTTGCTT
>CBDUFN010000162.1:0-6721 GCA_965366475.1 uncultured bacterium
TGGATCGGCATTGATGTTGTTAATCTCTTGTCCACGCGTACCGGCCTCGACGTTACCGTTTTGAACGATGCTGACGCCGCAGGCCTTGCTGAAATGAATTACGGTGCAGGCAGTAAGGCCTCCGGAACAACCATAATCGTAACAGCCGGCACCGGCCTAGGAACAGCCCTCTTCAGAGATAACACTCTGGTACCCAACACAGAGCTTGGCCACCTACAGTTGCATGGCAGAGCCGCTGAGCAACTTGCTTCCGCGGCCGTGCGCACCAGACTGAACCTTTCCTATCCAGATTGGTCAAAACGTTTTGACGACTACCTGCATCGGCTTGAAGAACTTTTCTGGCCAGACCTCTTTATTATCGGTGGCGAAATCAGTAAAGATCATGCTCTGTTCATGCCTCACCTGACGATTAAAACGCCTCTCCTCCCAGCGACATTGCGTAACGATGCCGGGATCATCGGAGCGGCCGCATCCGTCTTACTGTGAGTCTTTATTCGATGCCTCTACGTCCTGTTATGCTTTTACGCGTTTTTGTTCCTTTCGCTCTCGGCTACTTTCTTTCTTATCTTTTTCGAACTGTCAACGCTGTCATCGCTCCCGACCTGGTTCGTGACATTGGAGTCAACCCTGCTATTCTGTTTCTGTTGACATCGGCTTATTTTCTTGCCTTCGCAGCATTCCAGCTGCCGCTTGGTATTCTTTTGGACCGATACGGGGCACGACGTGTTGAATCAGCCTTACTCCTCTTTGCCGCTGCCGGAGCCTTGATATTTGCTCGTGCCGAAACACTCACCGGACTGATGCTTGGACGAGCCCTGATCGGACTTGGCGTGTCGGCCTGTCTTATGGCAGCATTCAAAGCTTTTACCCTCTGGCTTCCTCCAGAACGGCTACCCTTCGCTAATGGCATTCAGATGATCTCAGGTGGCATCGGTGCTCTTGCGGCAACAACCCCTGTAGAATTGGCCTTGCGCATAACCGATTGGCGTGGCGTATTTCTCCTTCTCGCCGGCGTCACTGTCATCGCAGCCGCAGGTGTCTTTTTGATTGTTCCGGAAAAACAGGAGCTCCATTCTGGGGAGACGCTTCAGGAACAACTGAGTGGCATCAAAAAAGTTTTCACCAGTAAGATCTTTTGGTCAATCGCCCCATGGGCGGTTACCGCACAAGCAGCGTATCTCTCCATAGTAGGACTCTGGTCTGGCCCATGGTTACGCGATGTCGCAAACTTTAACCGCATGGCCGTCGCCAACACTTTGATGGGCCTCTCCATAGCCATGATCGCCGGATACTTTTCCTTCGGTGCCATCGCTGAACGTTTGGCCCGACGAAAAATTCAACCAATGACCGTCGCCGCAGCAGGGATGTTGGGTTTTATTATCATTCAATGCGTCCTGGTATTACAGCCGCAATCACTGACTCTGCTTCTCTGGCTACTTTTCGGTTTTTTGGGAACCTCATGCATACTCCCTTATGCTGTCCTTTCACAAAACTTTCCAAAACAACTATCAGGTCGTGCTAACACAGGTCTGAATCTACTGGTTTTTTCGGCCGCATTCGCAGCCCAATGGGCTATCGGCCTGGTTATCAATTTATGGCCACAAACGACATCCGGAGGATACAACGCCATCGGCTACAGTGTTAGCTTCGGCTTGGTTATCATTTTCCAAATGACCGCAGCAATCTGGTATTTCATCTCCCTCAGAAGTAAAAACAACAGCAAAGCCTAAAGCCTAACTAAAGCTCCGACCCAACCTGACAACTCTTCCCCTCTTGTCTTTTCTGACCAGATCAGTTATATCTTGCCGTTCAATTAGTGGGAGGCACTGCTTCTCACCCGACTTACTACATAATGCTACAAGGAGTATTTTCGTCATGCCCATGTCACAATCTTTTCAGGATCGCCTGTTTCCAATAGCTGAAAAACTTGCCGAACACTATGGCACGCCTTTTCATATTTACGACGAAGCAGGCATCCTTGAAACAGGTGAGCAATTAAATAAAGCGTTCTCTGGCATTGAAGGTTTTCGTGAATACTACGCGGTTAAGGCACTACCAAACCCGCGCATTCTTGAATTGATGAAAGATTTGGACTTCGGCTTTGACTGCAGCTCTATCGCTGAATTGATCATGAGCCGTCAAGTTGGTGGCAGTGGTGAAGACATTATGTTCACCTCGAACAACACCACTGAAGAAGAGTTTCTTGCTGCTGCCGCTGAAGGTGGCAGTATTCTCAACCTCGACGACATTTCCTTGATTTCCAAGGTCCCTGAGTTTCCCGAACTGGTCTGCTTCCGTTACAACCCTGGCCCACTCAGAACAGGAAACATCATCATCGGCAATCCGGTTGAAGCCAAATACGGAATCTCTCACGAACAGGTAATAACCGCTTACAAAATGGCTATGGAACGTGGTGCAAAACGCTTTGGTCTTCACACCATGGTCGCTTCTAACGAAAGAGACTACACTTACATAGTAGAAACGGCTCGCATGCTCCTGCAGATTGCTGCGATGGTTGAGGACGAGTTGGGAATACGCTTTGAGTTTCTCAATATCGGTGGCGGCCTCGGAATTCCTTATAAACCTGAGGACAACGCCCTTGACTTGGAAACCATGGCTAAAGAGGTCACCCATCTCTTTGATGAATTCAAGTCAACTCATGGTTATGCTCCACGAATGTATATGGAGAGCGGCCGCTGGATCACAGGCCCACACGGTGCATTGGTTACTCAGGCAATCAATCACAAAAACATCTACCGCAATTATATCGGCGTCGATGCCTGCATGTCATCACTGATGAGACCAGCCCTGTACGACGCTTATCATCACGTCGATGTTATTGGCAAAGTGAATCAGGAGAAGTCGGAAACCTACGACATTGCCGGCTCGCTCTGTGAGAATAATGATAAGTTCGCCGTTCAGCGTGAGATGCCCCCCATTGAGGAAGGTGACCTGTTGGCAATTCACGACACCGGGGCTCACGGCCACGCTATGGGCTTTCAGTATAATGCTCGATTACGCCCTAAAGAGTTGCTTTTGCGCACCGATGGTCGCGTTGAGCTGATTCGCCGTGCGGAGACAAATGATGACTACTTCCAGACATTAACTTTTGACGAGGATATTCTTCCTGCTAAATAAGTTTTCAACAGAAAGGCTTAATCAGTCTATTAATCTGATGAGCCCTACGAACCTTTTATTCGGCACATTACTTGTCTTCAGTCTGCTACTGACTTTTCCTGTCAATAGCTTTGCTGATATTTACAAGTATCGTGATGCGAATGGACGTCTTACTTTCGTCGACGAAGAAAGTAAGATTCCCGCACAGTTTCGTGACCAAACCACCTCTGTCTCAGAGGCCAGAGAAACTCTTTTCGTTTACGATAAAAACCAAAAAGCGACACCAACAAAAAGTATCGTCGAGCAACAACAAGAAGAGCTTTCTGCAATCAGTAAGAAATTAAAAGAGCATCAGACTCCGGTCACGATCAGTAAAAATCGGGTTCTCATTCCAGTCGAAGTGGCAATGGGCAACCGCAGGATAAAGCTATCACTTCTTCTTGATACCGGCGCTACAGTGACTGTCCTTCATCGTGAATCACTCAAGGACCTCAATTTGCCGAGTGGCAAAAGGTACAAGGCCAGAGTTGCAGGAGGTGGTATTGTCATGTCGGAGAAGATCAAATTCAGAGAAATCAACATAGGACCATTCCGGCAGAAAAAAGCTACGGCCATGGTTATAAGCCTGAAAGGCCGCGACCTACCCTTTGACGGAATGCTCGGTATGGATTTCCTGAAAAGGCACCCATATCAGATCGACTTTGAAAATGACGTCATAAACTGGGAACCACTCGACTGAGCTATCTTCCTTTTCACTTCCTTCACAGCTATTCATGAATCTCATTCTGCTCCAACAAAAAGATTTTTTAGAGACAAACCGTGTCAGGCTATTTGACCGGCGCTTCCAACACGCACGAGATATTCTTGATGTCACGGTGGGAAAGACTCTTCAGATTGGTTTGCTCGGTGGCAATATGGGCACGGGAACTGTATTGGCCGTCGATGCGACCTCTCTTGATATAGAAGTTCAACTCAACACACCTCCTCCTGAACCTCTACCGATCACGATCATTCTGGCCATGCCCAGACCCAAAGTTTTCAAGCGGGTTCTTCAAGGGCTCGCCACAATCGGCGTAAAAGAGATTATTCTACTCAACAGTTGGCGAGTTGACAAAAGTTATTGGCAAAGCCCAACCCTCGAGCCGCAGGCAATACACGAGCAACTCCTCCTCGGTCTGGAACAGGGCCGTGACACGATTCTACCCAACGTTCAACTTCACAAGCGTTTCAAGCCATTTGTTGAAGATTCCTTGCCAGAGATCGCTTCCGGCACCTGCGCCATAGTTGCACATCCCGGTTCATCACAACCTTGCCCCATCAACGTGCAAGAGAAAATCACCTTGGCAATCGGTCCAGAAGGTGGATTTACAACGTACGAAGTCGAGAAGCTTCTCTTGGCGGGGATGCTCCCTATTCGTCTAGGTATGCGCCCCCTTCGAGTAGAAACCGCTGTCTCGGCACTGATTGGCCGTTTGATGCCGGGCAACCCATAAGTCACTCTCGAAGAGCAGTCACCTGCCACAGTTTCGATGCCAGCAAACAAAGACATTAAAATTAATATAAAATAATTTTATTTACGATAAAAACACGGATTAATTTTTTTCTTGTATCAAAGCAACGCCTTGTTTTCCTTGGTTTAATTTAATTTTAATCCTTAAATTAAACGAGATTAAATTATAGCATTCTAACTGGACTCAAATATTAAAACCGGTAAAATTAAAACATCATGAAAAGAAACTCGAGCGACCTTCATTCACGTTGGGAGGCCACATGTTTCAGAAAATAAGAACTTCAGTCATCAACAGCACACGCCCCGTCTACCTGGCGGCTCTTTCCTCGTCCCTCTTTTTTGCCGTTGGTGTCCAAAAAATCGATGCACACGCGGGACTGCTGGCAAGACACGCTGTTTATACAGGTGCATTCTTTCTATGTATGTGGATAGCATGTCGCCTTATTGCTTCCAGCCTGAACCGTCGCTTGGCACTTGAAGGAGTCAGCAAGGAGAATGCTGGCGACATGATTTATACCTTCGTTATCTACTTGGAACTCATCAAACATGTTGTTGGTGTCAGCTTTACACTCGGATGGATTGCCGGCGTCATGTTCTGCTGGGACTATCTCGGCCACAAGATGGTCATGATCCCAGCGGGAAGCAGTCTGGCCATATCTATGGTCGCCTTCCTGGTCACTTACGGGATCTCATCTTTCGTAGACAACTTTCACTGGCCTGGCAGCGAAGAAGAATAGGCTGAACAAATATCAAACTAAATTAAGGGCCGGCTGAATAGCCGGCCCTTTCTGTTTTTACATGACAGAGGATAGTCTTGTTAAATTGACCCAACTAGACAGTGAAAGGTTCTATCGCACAGAGGTCAGGGATGTCGAGTGGGTCGATGGTGACATCGTCTCTGTGTACACGGGCAACATCACCAGAAAGTTCCTCGTCAAAGCCTGTTTCAATCAAGGTTCCTGCGACACATTCGATCTGGATTGGACATTCGAGTAAACGCGGTGCAACAGCAGCAATACCTGATGAACAACGATAAGCCAAGTCGACTTCAGCATCCATGCAGACTTTACTTTGCCCCATGATGGTTCGTATTTTTCCAAAACAACTCTCATGCGGTACATTCAGGACAAAATCACCACCGGACCAAAAGCGTGATAAAGCATCGTGACGACCATACCATGCCATTCTGACCCGCGGGTTATCGCCACCAACCAGAGCGAGCCATGAAGTCACCAAAACAAGAGGGGATCCATCAGGTGAGTACCAACTGATTAACCCCGCAGGAAACCAGGCGACAGTAATTTTTCGTTCATAAAAATTTTCATCCATAGTCACAACTCATACACAGAGAGATCATGTGAATAATTATACGACATTTTCTCCTCATGAAAAGACGAATAGCAACTAATATTCTTGACAAGTAAAATAAACTTTACTAAAAATTTACCAACAAAGTCCTGAGGAGATTAACTTATGCGTTTATCGACCAAAAGCCGCTATGGCCTTCGAGCTCTCTTTGACATGGCCTACCACGCCGGCACTTTGCCAGCACAGATCAAAGACATCAGTCGCCGACAGAATATCTCTCCACGCTACCTTGAACAGATTTTTCAAGATCTCAAACGCGGTGGATTGTTGAACAGTCGCAGGGGCCCTCAAGGTGGATATTTCCTCTCCCGGAAACCACACGAAATCACAGTGCATCAGATCATTATGGCTGCTGAAGGCGAGATGGCTCTGGTTGACTGTGTTAAATCTGGCAAAGGCTGCAAAAAAGATTGTGACAGAGAGGCAGAGTGCGTAACTCAAAAAGTTTGGATGGAGGCAAGCAAGCGCCTCAACGAATATCTGAACTCGGTCACCCTTAAAGATTTGTGTGATGACGCTCAAAAAATGGGAGTGGAAAAAGAACTCGACCATCGATTCATGTATTTTATCTAGCCTTTGTTCCTGTTTGCGCCATTAAGCAGAAACTCTACTTTTCTCTCGGGAGAATCCGCAATGTCAGCGAGACAAATGTCCACCCTTGACCGTATCGGCAACACCCCCCTGGTAAAGCTAAACACCCCGCCAGGCTCTGCAACGCTTTGGGGA
>CBDUFN010000163.1:0-6694 GCA_965366475.1 uncultured bacterium
GTAGCTCAAAATGATGAGACTCAAGCAGAGCACCAAGAGCAAATAGAAAAAGCCAAAGAGAATCTGAAGGTTTTCATCGGCGCGGCAAAAGCACGTGGAGAATCGTTGGACCACGTGCTCTTCTATGGGCCACCGGGACTTGGAAAGACCACTCTGGCGCATATTATTGCCGCCGAAATGGGGGTCAACATCAAGAGCACCTCCGGCCCCGTCATTGAGAAACCCGGTGATCTTGCGGCTGTCCTGACCAACCTGGAGCCAGGTGACGTTCTCTTTATTGACGAAATCCACCGGTTATCTCCTGTTGTTGAAGAGATCCTCTACCCGGCAATGGAAGATTATCAACTCGACATCATGATTGGCCAAGGGCCCTCCGCTCGCACAATCAAACTCGACATTCCACGCTTTACATTGGTCGGAGCCACGACCCGTGCCGGCCTCCTCTCATCTCCTCTTCGTGATCGTTTTGGTGTCCTGAGTCGTCTCGAGTTCTACACCTACGACGAACTGGCCACGATTGTTACGCGCAGCGCGGGCATTCTTGGGGTTCGAATAGATGCGGCCGGAGCCGAAGAGATTGCCCGAAGAAGCCGCGGGACGCCTCGCATTGCCAACCGTCTGCTGAGACGTGTCAGAGATTTCGCTGAAGTTGATGGCGATGGATCCATCACGTTAAAAATGGCAGATCAGGCACTTCTGCGACTGGAAGTCGACAAAAAGGGCTTTGACCAGATGGATCGACTTCTGCTGGAAACCATCATCGATAAGTTCAGTGGTGGTCCCGTTGGTCTTGATACCTTGGCTGCAGCGATCGGCGAAGAAAAAGACACCATTGAGGATGTCATTGAGCCTTACTTGCTGCAGCAGGGATTTATCAATCGAACCCCACGCGGACGGGTTGCAACACATCAAGCCTATTCACATTTGAACCGCACTCCGGGTGCATCCGCGCAATCAGGACCTCTTTTCACATAAAAGATTTACAGAAGATTGAATTTTCGTTATCACCGGATCAAATCTTATGCTAACTTGAGTTTGTGGGGGGTGATACAAGCAACTTGCCCTGCTGGCACACCCCGAGGGTCGTCATGGTGACGGCCCTTTTATTTTCATTAATCCCACTTTTAGAATAAATGAGTATGGACCCAAGCCTGCTGCAACAATTTCGCCAGCAACTGGCCTCGTGGATTGAAACACGCCTCGTGTCGCAGCGCCTCCCTTTTCAAAGGTTGGAACTCTGCCCCAGAACTTTGACAGATCTTGGACGTCTTACCCCGGACTTGGTCCTCTGGATTAACCGGGACAGCCAACTTGCAGGAAGCATGATCTTGCTTCCTGATGTCGTTGACGATCAGGTGCTCGCCGAAGGGGTCGCTCTCGCTCAAGCACTTGGCCTTGGACATTTCACAACATGGGCAGCACGAGAAGTTTCAATCTGGACTGTGCTGACTGAAAAAGCCAATCTCCTTGAATCCTTTGATCTTCCTCCAGCCAACCGTATCACCCCTGATGATTTTCAGGAGACGCTAAATGATCTACTGGAGCGGTTAAAGGTTATCACTGTAACCAGTGCGCCTTTGACAACATCCTACTCAGAGCATTATTTTGCCAATCTCTGTCTGCGTAACCTAAACGAACTGACCCCTGGATTAACTGCGAGCGCCCGCATGACTGCCGGAAAAACGGCAGCGGATGACTGGGTTGAACAAGCCCCACGTGAAAAAGCATGGATGTGCCTATGGCGCATGCTCTTTTTGCTTCAGGAGAAACGCCTTCCACCAGGGCTACAACCGGACAGGCTTGAATTTGCCATCCAGTACGCCCTGACCGATTTGATCAAAGACCAGCAGCCCTGGCTTGCCATACAAGAGAGCGAACCCCCTTTACCAGAAGAGGATGCTGTTCGCCTTCATCATCTCGCGGGAAGACTTAGGCAACTCGGGTGGCCAAACAGCCGCCAACATGCACAAGATATGGTCGGTCTCCTATTGAACGAAGCGGCGCATCGCTTCGAGTTATCGACGCCGCAACTACCATGGTTCACAGAACAAGCTCAATTACACGTCAATTGTCATCCCAACAACTCGCCCAAACGGTGTTCACTGGTCGCCCCACGTGCGTATCTGGCAGGTTGGGCATTCAAAATGTCATTAAGTGCGAATGAAGAACACGGGTCCTATGCAGAGAGCTTGCAGACCTTGGACCGGGCACAGAAATGGTCTAACGCGCTGGCAATTCTTCAAGAGCAACAACCCCTCGACCGGAAAGAACGTGATGAACGTTTGATCCTGCTACGCCAGGTCTGGCCAAGTCGGCGTTTCGATCTACCAAAAAACACTCCGGCCTGGCTATGGGACGCCCTTTATCTCGTCGGCCTGGTCTCAGAGGAACTGTCTCTGGTGATGCCGTCAGATTGGCATCGTGCCCAAGGTATTCAAACACTGTGGGGGCTTCTGACTGAGCGCTATCAACTTTCTGAAATCGCAATTGATAGTCAGGGTGAACAAGCGTGCCGGTTTGTCAGCTTCACTCAAGAAGTCAAAGAAATCAAAATTCATAGAGAAAGCGTCTGCGTAGAAATTCCTTACCAGAAGAACTCTTCGCCAAAACCCGGCACAACTCAGATCTACCTGAAAGCAGACAAATCATTACTTGAAATATTAATCGACCAGAAGCTTGCAGCAACCCTTCCGGTATTAACCTCTGGGCCAGAGCCGTTATCTTGGGGCGCCTATGTCTTCCTGAGAACCCAGCTAGGCCACTACCTCTGGAATCTTTGTAGTGACCATGAAGCCCTTCCTGAATTGGAATCTGTGGCTGAAGCCATTACGATCGTTGGCATGCCACTTCCCGATGAAAACACCCTTTCAGACCTCTGTCTGGTTGGGCTGCCTGAAACGGGCCTGATACCAGAGCCAGAAATTCTGGAAAGAGAGTTCACGAACATTTTTGGTTCAACAGCGGAGATTCCAATAGAGGCCGCCCAAACCCGGGAGAGCACATCAAAGCCGCGGAGAAGAGGAACAATTTCCTCAAAGGAGATTGCAGACAAAGTCTTTGAAGACGGACTGCCGCGCTTCCCGGAACACTATATGATGCACCTGTATCGCCCTGAGCTGAACCATTACGAGTTGAAGGGACAGCTGCGGATCGCCGAAGAATTCTTCGACAAAATCTCACTAAAAACATCCGATGGTGACCAAACGATAGAAGTCTCTGGAAGGATGATCGCCGAGGCACTGGTTCTCGCTTCCTATATGGACCAGAAAGAGATCGGTCTGCCAAATGACGAACAAATACTTACTGAGGTTCTTCAACAATACCGTTCTGACCTGAAGAAACTCCATCACAACCTGATGAAGGAATGCCGTCGTCTTGAGCCACAGAGGCAAGCAGCAATCAAATTGGCTGGGCGAATCTGGCAGCAACAAGGCCTACCACCGGAAAGCATTTTCAAACAAAAGTAGTCGATTGTTTAAGCTTACACTCTTAGCTCTCTGGTCTTTTCTCAAAAATCGTATTATGATACTAAGGTTAACTCGCCTAAAAGAGGTCTTTTCTTATGAATGTTTTACTACATATCTGCTGCGCTAACTGCGCCATCTACCCTGTTCGGGTTTTACGCGAATCTGGGAATCTGGTGACCGGTTATTTTTTCAATCACAACATTCATCCCTATCAGGAATATCGTCGCAGGCTTGAGGCGGTTGAAGAATACTCCAGCGCAACAGAGCTTGAAGTGATCTATAAAGATGAATACCTGCTTGAAGACTTTCTGGCTCAAGTTGCAGCAGAACCGTCCAACCGCTGCGCCTATTGTTATCAATCTCGACTTAAGCAAGCCGCAGAATACGCTGCCAGTTCAGGCTACGATGCATTTACCACCAGCTTGCTTTATTCCCGTTATCAGAACCATGAGATGATTCGCAAAATGGGAGAAGAGCTCGGTCAACATTACGGTATCGAGTTTCTTTACGACGATTATCGAATCGGCTGGCAGGATGGCATCAAGGCCTCCAAAGCCATGGGATTGTACAGACAGCAATATTGTGGATGTATCTATTCAGAAAAGGATCGGTACCATCCCAGCAGTAACAACTGATGGGTAGCGATCTGGGTAAAGTCCTGATCGCATCTGGCTTGCTCCTTGTGTGCATCGGCCTCTTTTTAAGCTTCGGTGGAAAGATGAACGTTCTGGGCAAACTCCCAGGAAACTTTCACATCGAAAGGGAAGGATTTTCTTTCTTTTTCCCTCTGGGCACTTGCCTGCTGCTCTCTTTGTTTCTGTCGCTGATTTTCTGGCTGTTCCGACGCTAACGTTGTTTTCCTGTAAAATTTAATAGAACCTGATTCATTCATCGGAGAGTCTATGCACACCGCCACATCCACTCCAAAGTTAGGGCTGGCTCTCGGCAGCGGTGCGGCCAGAGGACTTGCTCACATCGGCGTTCTCAAAGTTCTTGAAGAAGCTGAAATCTCTGTCGACATCATCACCGGAACCTCAATGGGAGCCTTAATAGGAGCCATGTATGCTGCCGGCATCCCGGTCGCACAGATGGAAGAGGTCGCGCTCGCTATCGATTGGCGCAAGATGGCGAAACTGCTCGACCCGGTTCTACCCACTTCGGGATTAACCGACAGCAAAAAACTCGTCGCATTCATAGCAGAGTTCCTTCCCGCCAGAGAGTTTAAAGACCTGCGACAGCCATTGGCGGTTACAGCAACCGACATCAACACTGGCGAGGCCATTATCATCAAGCAAGGAGATCTGCTTGAAGCCTTACGTGCCAGCCTGGCTTTCCCCGGCATCTTCTCCCCCGTTCGTTTTGGGCAAAGATTTCTGGTCGACGGTGGCCTCTGCAACCCAATCCCAACGAACGTGGCCCGCAGCCTCGGTGCCGACAAAATTATTGGTGTTTGCACAATCCCTAAAATAGACAAAAACACCCCAGAAACGTTTCTCCCAAGCAGACACGGTCAGGGCAAAAACATCACCCGCTGGCGCAATCTATTCAGTGCGCGCACCATAGAGCAAGCCTTTCGTTCAGCTCTGGGCCAGGAATTAACGCATGAGGACAGTGCCGAACAGTTAAGGACACCAAACATCTTCCGAGTCTGCGCTCAGAGTGTTGCCATTATGGAAAACTTGATTAACGACCTGCACCTCAGTCAGAACCCGCAAGACTTAATCATTCGGCCTCAGCTTGAGGGAATCACCCTGCTTGAGTTTCATCGCGCTGAAGAGGTTATTGCCGCAGGTGAAGCTGCCGCTCGAAGTGCACTTCCAGAGATTGAATATCTTCTCAAGCCAACTTGAAAGAGCTCTTTATCCTGCTAACATATTGATATAACTATTCCATCCCTTTAAGGAGGACACCATGATTGAGTTGTTGGAAAAGTCGATACTAACGGCCGTTGGAGCAATGACCCTAACGCAAAAAAAAGCAGAGGATCTACTTAAAGATCTGCGTGAGCAGCTGAATATCAGTGAAGATGAAGGTAAAGCTTTTTTGCAGAAGATCCAGGAGGCCGCTGCCCAGAATCAAGAAAAATTGATGGAACAAGCTCGAGAAGAAGTCAAAAAGACCTGTGACCGTATGGGTGTTGTGACTGCCGTAGAATTCGACAAATTAAAGAAAAAAGTATCTCAACTGGAAAAGAAACTTAAGTAACTTTATCTTTAAAAGCGCTCCGGACATCATAAATGCTACCAATCCTTCGAGTTAATAGAAATATCCGGACAATCCGGCGCTACAGAACCATCCTTGGGGTGTTAATCAAGTATGGCTTTGGCCACTTCGTAGAGCAACTCAACATCGACTACTATCTCGAACTTGGTAAGCGCTTTGTCACACTGGACAAAATCCCTAAAGACCTGGAGCGACTTAACCAACCGCAACGATTACGTTTGGCAATGGAAGAGCTTGGCCCAACCTTTATTAAACTGGGACAGCTACTCTCCACCCGCCCGGACGTGCTCAGCAATGAGTACATTCAGGAATTCAGTAAACTGCAAGACAAAGTTCCTGCTGTTTCGTTCGAAGAAATCAACGCGCAAATCCAGCGCGAGTTGGGCTATCCCGCAGAAGAGCTCTTCGCCGAATTCTCTACCGAACCTCTCGCTGCAGCAAGCATCGCCCAGGTTCATCGCGGCAAGCTTAAAAGCGGCGAAGAAGTCGTTCTCAAGGTTCGACGCCCGGGTATTGTAAAGATCATTGAAACCGACATCGATGTTTTGATGGGTCTCGCCTATTTGATAGAACAACATGTCCCGATGATCGCTCTTTACGACCCCATTGGTCTGGTCAAGGAGTTTCGCCGCAACATCCTGCGGGAGATGAACTTCACCCGTGAAGGAAGAACCGTAGACCGATTTGCAACGAATTTTGCAGACAGCAAGACGGTCTATACGCCGAAAATCTACTGGGAGTTCACTGGAGACATCGTCCTTACAATGGAGTATGTCGAAGGAATCAAAATCTCCGCATTGGCAGACCTTGAAGCGCAAGGTTACGACCTCAAAGAGATTGCTTCGCGTGGCGCTGATTCATTCTTAAAACAGGTTCTCGACTTCGGGCTGTTTCATGCAGACCCTCACCCTGGTAATGTCTTCATTTTACCTGACCAGATCATATGCATGCTTGATTACGGTATGGTCGGTAGACTCGGAAAAGACCTCAAAGACCAACTCATA
>CBDUFN010000164.1:0-6662 GCA_965366475.1 uncultured bacterium
TGATCGGATCTCCATGCCTGCAACGCCTCGACTCGCAAACAACAGTGCCAAGCCTCCGACGATAGTTCCTCGCTCGGCCCACTGCATTTCAAGAAAGCAAATCGACGAGAATACACTCAAAGTTCTCTACCGATTACATCGCCACGGCTATCAAGCCTACCTGGTCGGTGGAAGCGTGCGTGACTTACTCTTGGGCAGGACACCTAAAGATTTTGACATCGGTACCGACGCAACCCCACAACAGGTCAAAAAACTTTTTCGTAACTGTTTCTTAGTCGGCCGTAGATTTCGCCTTGCTCACGTTAGATTTGGTCGCGATCAAGTCATCGAGGTTGCGACCTTCCGCCGTCATCCTCATGCCGACGAGTTGCCGGAAGATCCTGCAGAGCATAGCTTCTTCATTCAGAATCAATTCGGCACACCTTGTGAGGATGCCTTCCGTCGAGACTTCACCATCAATGCGCTGTTCTATAATATCGCTGATTTCTCAATCATCGATCACGTTGGCGGCTTGAAAGATCTGGAGAATCGTCAACTCCGTGTCATCGGTGATCCAGGAACACGCTTTGAAGAAGACCCGGTTCGCATGTTACGAGCCCTTGAATTCACCGCCAGACTTGGTTTTTCACTCGATGCAGAAACTCTGGCCAGCATCTCTGAGAAAGCACCCTTGATTGCCGAGGCGGCTCCAGCCAGAATCCGCGAAGAGTTGATGGAACTTTTCCGTCACGGTGTAGGCGCTGAAGTCTTGCAGCAGTCCGAGACACTTGGACTGATGCAACCGATGACTGGTGGATATAAACCGCAGGAATCGACGTTTAAGCTTTTAGAACAACTCAACCAGCACTTCAAAAAAACCGGTCGTGTTGATGAATCAATGCTTCTGGCAGCCCTTTTTATTGATCGATTCTGGCAAAAATGTCCAACGCAGACGGCACTGACAATTGGTGAAGTTCTTCATTCTGCAGGACACCTGATAACCCCCTACTGTACCCATTTTCGTCTAGCTCACGGGTTGCGCCACCAAGCCCGGGAAATGCTGGTCGGATGTTATCGTTTCACTCGTGGCCTCGGCCACCGTGGCCAGAAAAAGTTTTTGGGCAATCCAGCGGCTCCGAGAGCGCTCGAAATATTCCACCTCTGGACTCTAGCCAACAACGGCAACTCCGGCCAGGTTGAACTCTGGCAAAAAGCCTTGCATCTAAGTGCTGAATCAACAAGCCAAACGGAGCAGCAACCCAGCCGTCGAACTCACAAACGGCCACGCCGCAGGCGCAATAAAAAGCCAGCCCAAGCCTAAATTGCTAGCATTACAGTTAAATTTTCCTCAAAAGGCTTTTCAACTGCACTATTTCCTGTGCAGTTAAACCTCGGTCTCGAAAGATGGCTCCGTAATAAATACGAGCAAACTCCCGGCAGGGCTCACTATCAACCTGTTCACCAATTTCTGCCAAGCCAGAGCCTGGCAACAGCACTTTATCTCCATAACGTTTTCTAAGTCTGGAGCGAAACTCAGCAAGCAAACGGGCTTCTTTTGACTTACGTTTTATCAGCATCAATGCGACGATAACTGTAACCAGCGTAATCCCGACAACCTTCCACCAACCTTGTGGAGCACGAACAGAACTCAAAGTGCGCAAGCGTGTCCCGGTCTCACGGAAAATTGATATCTGCTTTTGCAAATCGAAAACAACAATCGCCTGCACCCAATGATAATTCAAACTGTCGGCCAATTGTCGCAGAGCACTCAGTTGTGATTTATCGCGCAACCCCAAGGTCGTCTCTGCGTTAACCGCCCATTGACTGGGATCGACTCGCTGCCAGAGATTATCATGAAAGATCTCAACCCAAACATGAGCGGTCTCCTCCTTCACCAGGTAATAACCACCCATCGGGTTATAGTCACCTCCGTAATAACCTCCAACCAAACGCGCCGGGATCCCGGCGAGGCGGGCCAAAGAGATATAGGCCGAAGCAAAAAATTCACAATATCCTCGTTTCTTTTCAAACAAGAAAGAATCAATCGCATCAGACCCGGACGGTAAATCATCCTGAGCGTAGCTAAGCTCCTGGTTACGAAAGAAGTCGGCAAGAGCTGCGAGGCGAGGCGCTAAATCGTTACTCGTTTGCACAAAACTCTCTGCAAGCTCACGCATTCGCGGTGAAATATCACGCGGTAAACGCAGATAAAAATCGCGATCCACTCCTCCTGAGACACGCAAAGCCCCTCCAGGGATGGCTTGAACTTCGTAACGAAAACGATGATCAATCGCATTGCGGGCAACGAACATTCGATCGACTGTTTGTTCTTTGCGAACCCCGGAGACAAAAGTCGGCAGGTCCAAGGTCATTAAATAACGATCGGTTCGAGGTTCCGGGTACATCATAAAAATCAGAGGCGCAGGGCCTTCGACCCGCCCACCACCTTCATGGGGAGGCTCAGTTCGAACCCAACGCCCATCTTTGGGAGAATTGAGGACCAAGGCCCTCCAGTAGCGATCCTCTGGTGCCAACACGGGCCCCTCGGCACGAAAGGCAAGCTCCTCTCCTCCTGAAATCTGTGCAAAGCTACCTGGTTGCACAGTCTCTGACAGGCCAACAGTTCCCTTCTCGGAAGGATTGAGGAAGTTCCAGAGAGGATGTCTTGTCCTTGGCAGAACAACGAAAAACACCATCATCAACATGAGCGAAACAGCCGGAAGAACAAGCCCCACTTTGATCAACTTTTTCAAGTCCGGCCGTGTCATTAGCAACTTCTGGTCGGTAACGTGAACCGTTAGGAGGACCAGTCCAAGAGTCACACCGAACACCAACAGGACGAGATAAAGAGCAAAACCTATTTCCAAATGAATCAGGGAAGAACCCGCCAGAATAAAGAGGGCCAGCACAAAAATCTGCAGATAATCGCGCCCTTCTTTGGGAGTCAGCAAACGTACGACCAGAAGAACGATCATGGCATGCACGACCGGGATAGCCACCTCTGCCCGTGTGATCTGTAAGCTATAAAAGGCCATGCCACAGAGCGCAACCAATGTTGCCAGCCAACCGGGCAAAGGATATCGTTCTTGACGATCGCACCAGAATCCCGCAGGTACGGCGACCAAAGCAATCAGCAGAAGCGGCCGATCGAGATAGGCCAGTATCGGTGCCATGCAAAGCAGGGCCACGACACCGGAGAGAATATCAAGGAGTCGTTTGATCCTGACCATAGTGAGCCAATGTCTGCAAGAGAAGGAGTTTATGGGTTTTGCCAACGGCAGGAGGAAGTTCCAGCGTTCCGGCTTTTAAGCCAACCGGCCAACCATCACGCAACCAGAGAGAGATCAAGTAACAGGCATGGCGCAATCGCTGCTCTAGATTTGTCCCTGGCAACTGCTCCAGATCAAGAACGACCGGTTTGCGCGTCGACGCCGAAAGTTCCTTAACCTTGAGACGATCATGGCGCGCAGAGAGTTTCCAGTGAATCGACTTCAGCGGCTCCCCTCCTTGATAATCAACGATACGGTTGATATCGCCTTCATGCCCCTTTTGCCAGTTTTGCTGGGTTCCTGCACCACCGCCTGGGTCAATCTGGTGCAGATCGGCGCATGCTTGCGGGGCAGGAAAAACCGTTGCGTCTTGAGCGATGACTAAACCTTGTGTGCGTATAAAGAAATTAACCGGGAAACGTGAACGAACAGAGACTTCCGGCAGCGGCTGCCGACCGCGTCCTACGAGAGTGATCTCAACGCTTTTGTGACGACCCTGCAGGGGGTCAACCAGAGGGAAAAAAACCGTGCGATCAGCAATAGTGATCTCCATAAGAAAGATCGGCAACCAACGCCTTCTGTTGATCAACTCCACACCGAGCAACGTCGGTTTGCCGTCGTAGATTTCATCGGGGAGAAGAAAACGAAAATCGACCTTGGCTAAATTCCACTTACCCAACACACCGGAAACAGACATAAAGCCGAGGAGTGCGGACACGAGGAGATAAAGCAGATTATTCCCTGTATTGACGGCAGCAAAACCGAGCAAAAGGGTGATGACAATATAAAGGAACCCGGCGCGGGTCAGCTTCAGACCAAAGGCACCGGATTTTCGTCGAGCAGCGACAGTAAAATCTCCTTACGATCGAGGGCTTCATTTTCTGGACGCAAGATCAGACGATGCGCACAGACAGGGATGTAGAGGGACTTCACATCTTCAGGAATAACATGATCCCGACCATCCAGAAACGCATGACTACGTGCCGTTTCTGCAAGGCTTATGGCCCCACGGGTTGAAATGCCTGCCAACAGCATCGGGTGTTCGCGAGTCGCCGACACCAGTCGATAGATATACTCTGTGATCTTATCGGAAAGTTGTACGTTTTCACGGATCGCTTTACGGGCCCGCAAGAGCTCTTCCTTCGTTATCAAAGGTTTGATTTCGCGAATACCTTCACGAATACTTCCCGTCTGAATAATCGTTTTCTCCATCGATTCCGGCGGGTAGCCAATGCCTGTAGTAATCAGAAAACGATCGAGTTGCGATTCTGGCAACGGATAAGTGCCGACCTGCTCAACCGGGTTTTGCGTGGCAATCACCATGAAAGGATCTGGCAAGCGATAGGTTTTACCTTCAATGGTGACACGATGTTCTTCCATGGCCTCAAGCAGGGCACTCTGGGTCTTCGGCATGGCGCGATTGATTTCATCAGCCAGAAGCAAATTATTGAACACCGGGCCTTCGATAAAATTAAACTGGTTATCATTGCGATCATATATCGAAAGGCCAGTGATGTCTGACGGCAACAGGTCGCTGGTACACTGGATTCGCCCAAAAGACAAACCCAGGGCGTGAGCAAGAGCCAGGGCGAGTGTCGTTTTGCCAAGGCCAGGAATATCTTCAAGGAGCAGGTGCCCCCCTGAGAGCAGAGTCATCATCGCCAGCTTGACCGCTTTGACCTTGCCTTTCAGATACTGCTCAGCGAGGGTGTCGATCACATTCAGAACAGGAAGACGTGGATCATTTGACATAACGAGAGGTTGACTCCTTAAAAATATTTATCAGCTTAACTTTATTCTGTTTTGAAACCATTTAAAAAGTTCCATAACCACAAGAAGTAATCCAGCCAATGCAAAGAGGCCCATCCAAGAGCTGATCGTTACCGGAGCAACTCCAAGAACGCGCTGCATAAAAGGCCACTGCATGACCATAATATGTATACCTTGGGCAAAGAGTACACCGCCGATCAGCAACTTATTACGCTTCAACGGCACCCGAAACGCCGAAAGCCGTTCCGAGCGACAATTAAACACATGGACATTCTCCAACAATACCATCAATAATAGCACAAAGTTACGCGCTTCATTCAGCTCCACACCCTGAGCCAATAGCCACGCCCAGGTTGAGAACGCCAGAAGCCCCATGGTCACGCCAGAAATCAAGGTCTGAGAAACCATAAGATGATTAAACAAGCCCTCTTTGGGTGGTCGTGGTGGCAGCTCCATGACCCCTGGTTCGCCACCTTCAAAAGCGAGGGCCACATCCTGAATACCATTGGTGACCAGATTCAACCACAACAGTTGCACCGCACCCAAGGGGAGAGGAAGTCCTGAACAAAGAGCCAGAGTAAAAAGAACGATTTCGGCGCCGCCGGTTGAAATCAGGAGATAAACAACTTTACGGATATTGTTGTAAGCAAATCGACCTTCCTCGACACCAGCCACCAACGAAGCAAAGTTATCGTCGGTCACGATAATCGAAGCCGTCTCCTTGGCGACATCGGTACCGGTGCCCATAGCCACTCCAATATGAGCTTTGCGTAAAGCAGGAGCATCATTCACCCCATCTCCAGTCACCGCGGTAAAGTGTCCTTGTTGATTCAGAGCATCGACAATCATCAACTTCTGTAAAGGTGTCACCCGGGCAAATATACGCGTTCGCCCTAAACGGCTGTGCCATGGCTCTTCACTCTTAGTAATTTCTTCTAGCTCTGCTCCGGTCATCAAATCCGATTCATCTTCAGCAAGACCCAACTCACGAGCAATCCCGAGAGCTGTCGCCGGGTGATCACCGGTCACCATAACGACACGCACTCCGGCACGTTTACAGGTCTGAAGAGCGGCTTTAACCTCGGGACGCAGAGGATCGATAAAACCAATAAGGCCAAGCAGCGTCAGCGGGGGAATATTTTTCGAGACCTCAAAACGCTCAGCATCGTGAGACGTCATCGCTCCGCTCGCAATTGCAAGAACACGATAGCCCTCTTGTCCCAAACGTAAAGCCTCATCTTCAATGTCTCGTCGATCAAGAACTACCGAACCATCAGCAAGACTCATTCTGTCGCAAAAGTTCAGGACCTGTTCAACAGCGCCCTTGACGATACAAATTGCTTGATCTCCGCGGACACAACGAGCCGCGTAACGCAACTCAGATTCAAATGGGATTTCACCCAGAACAATATGCCGCTCGACTTCTGCTTCCGGATCAAGTCCTAATTTATGCGCAAGAGCAAGGAGCGCCACATCCATAGCATCTCCCTGGTGCAGCCATTCACCAAGAACCAGCCGTAACGAAGCTTCATTACATAAGACTCCTGCCAGAGCCAGTTCCTGCAGTCGCTCACACTCTGCCTTTGTCAGTGGGAGACCTTCACAGCACGAAACCTCCCCCAAACCGGCATAACCTTCGCCACT
>CBDUFN010000165.1:0-6615 GCA_965366475.1 uncultured bacterium
AGCACAAGTCCTTTCTGATCGATATGACTAAATGTACCGGTTGCCGTGGTTGTCAGGTCGCCTGTAAACAGTGGAATCAGCTGGAAGCGGAAGAAACTGAGTTTTTCAGTGGCGAAGGCTACCAAAACCCTCCGGCCATGTCGGAGTATACCTTTACCCGAATCAAGTTTCGCGATTACCAGAAAAACGGTCAAAACGAGTTCGCCTTCTACAAAGAGATGTGCATGCACTGCAACGATCCTGCCTGCGCATCGGTCTGCCCTGTCGGGGCGTTCCAGAAAACCGAAGAAGGCCCGGTCATCTACAAGGCAGATCGATGCATCGGTTGCCGGTTCTGCATGATCGCCTGCCCCTTCGGCGTGCCCAAATACGAGTGGAGCAAAGGCTTGCCGTTGGTTAAGAAATGTACCGGTTGCTACAGTCGGGTCAAGGAAGGGCTACAACCAGCTTGTGCCACAGCCTGTCCTACTGCGATCAGTTACGGCCCACGTGACGAGATGATCAAGCTGGCAGAACAACGACTATCTCGCTATCCGGATCGCTACATCAATAAGGTCTACGGCAAAGAAGAAGCCGGTGGCACCAGTGTCATCTATCTGACCTCTCTGCCCTTCGACGAGCTCGGCTTCAAGCCGGTCACCTTACGTCCTCTGCCGGACTACACCTGGAAAGCACTGCGAATGGTGCCGGGAGTATTCCTTACAGTTGGCGGTGGTCTATCGGCGCTTTCCTGGATCACCCATCGCAGGGAGCGACTGAAGAAAGAAAACGAAGCGGAACTGACTGAGGAAACACCTGTCGAGTCGAAGGAGGAGCAAGAATGACCGCCACACGCCTTATCACCAACGAAATCAAAGCTTACCACTGGTTCATCAAGTTCATGATGATGCTGGTCGGAGTCGGTGCAGTCGCCTCAATGCTGCGCTTCATATTCGGCCTCGGGGCCACCACTAACCTGAACGACACCTACCCTTGGGGACTATGGATCTCTTTCGACGTGGTCACTGCGGTGCCTTTAGCTGCCGGTGCTTTCACACTCGGTGCAATTGTTCATTGCTTCCATATCAAAAAACTTGAGCCGCTCGTACGCCCGGCGATTGTCACTGGGTTTCTCGGTTATTCACTGGTCACCATCGGCCTGGTGCTTGATCTGGGCCAACCGCACAAGGGCTGGCATGTTTTGCGCTACTGGAATCTGCATTCGCCAATGTTCGAAGTTGCCATGTGCGTCATGGCGTACTCGACGGTGCTCTTCCTCGAATTTCTCTCGCCCGTTGCAGAGAAGTTCGGCTGGCACTTACCATTGAGGGTTTTGCGTTGGTTGGAAATGCCCCTCGTCATTGCGGCGGCGGCGATTTCCACTCTGCACCAATCAACCTTGGGAACCTTCTTCCTTATTGCCGTCGATAAACTGCACAACCTCTGGTACAACCCGTTGCTGCCTCTCTTGTTCTGGGTTAGCGCGATCAGTACCGGCATGTGTATCATCATCATCGAAGCCACAGCCTGTCACAAGTGGTTAAAACAGGCGAATGAAGGCGAGTTGCTACGCACCTTGGCAAAGATCTTGCCCTGGACCCTCGGTGCCTATATCGCCATTCGTGCTTACAGCCTGCTGGCATTGTCAGATGGTCCTTTTTTCGACACGCCTGTGCTGACCCTCTTGTTCGTTCTCGAACTTGGGCTGGGCTTTATCCTGCCATTCTTCATGTTTACCCAGAAGTCAGTGCGTGAGGACGATCGACGCCGAGTGATTGCTGCTTGTCTGGTTGTGTTCGGCCTGGTGCTCAACCGCTTCAACGTATCGATGTTTGGCATGATGGATCCAAACCAGATCTACTACCCATCGCTGATCGAATCTTTGGTTACGATCGGAATTATTGCCGGCCATATTCTCTTCTTTGTGCTGATCGCCAAATACTTTCCGATCTTCGAGCACCATCCGGAGACAGTCGATTACACAATTCCAGACAAGCTTCGAAAAGTCGACAACACCGAACCTCTGGCAGAAAGAAGCTGAGTTAAGTTAAAGCCGTAGATCCAGGCTAATCCGGATCTACGGCTTTCATTGACAATCTCGACACGTCCACGGATAGCGAACAGCCAATGAAACTCAACAATCACAAATCAATCCAACGCTTTGCCAAAGGGAGCCTGCATACGACCGAAAGGTCCGTAGTAGAAGAGTACCCTTTACGGTTGACCGTTAACGAACGAGAGCTGGCAACGCTGGTTGCTTCACCTCATCAACTTAACTTTCTGGTTGCTGGGTTCCTACGAAATCAGGGCTTTGTTAACTCTCTTGACGATTTCCAGACTCTTGGTATCTGCCACGACTTTGGTGATGCCAACGTTCGTCTTAATAAACAAATCCCGGAAAAACTCAAGCCGACCCTGACCTCTGGCTGCGGTTCAGGCATCACATTTACCTTACCTGAAGAACAGCTCAATCATCGTCATGAAGAAGGTTCCGCTGTTGCATATTCAGCTGAAGCTGTGTTTTCCCTGATGAAAGAATTGAATCAAAAAGCGGAGCAGTATCGCAGCCACGGTGGGATCCATTCGGCAGCCGTCGGTGATGGCAAGCGCCTCCTTTTGTTTGCCGAGGATATTGGTCGTCACAACACCTTCGATCGCATTGCCGGCGAGGCCTTGTTCAAAGAGATCCAACTTAAGGACAAAATGCTGGTCACTTCAGGACGAATATCAACTGAGATGGTTGCCAAGGCAGCCCGGCTTGGTATCGGCCTGATTGCATCACGTACGTCACCCACCGATCTGGCAATTCGTATGAGTGAAGCAGCGGGGATCACTCTGGTCGGCTACCTTCGCGGAGAAACCTTTGAAGTCTATAGCCACCCCAACAGGATAAAAGTGCCCTCTGCTACGAACTCGATTACCGGTGTTTCAGGGGTCATTCTGGCCGGAGGTGAGAGTCGACGCATGGGTTCAGATAAATCTTTACTGCCGATCCATGGGGCGCGTTTCATCGACCACGTTCACCGGACTCTTTCAGAACTTTTTGACGATGTGGTGATCGTCACCAATTCACCGGAGCTGTATGCCGACATCGATTGTCGCAAGGTGCCTGACATCTACTATGCGCAAGGTTCTCTGGCTGGCATCCATTCTGGGATTTGCCATGCGAAGCATGAACGTGCATTTGTCGTTGCTTGTGACATGCCCTTCATTAATCCAACGGTGGTACGTGATATCTGCGCCTGTGCTGATCAAGGAGAAGTCGTTATCCCCGTACATGATGAGGGCGTCGAACCACTGCACGCGCTCTACGGTAAGAGCTGCCTGACTGCAATGGAAGAGGAGCTTGATGCCGGCAAAAAGCGCATTATCGGCTTTTTCCCGAAAGTTAAGGTTGCCAACATCACAACATCCGAATGGAGCGAAGTGGACCCTGAGGGGCTATCGTTCCGGAACATCAACACCCCGGAGGAGTATTTCGAATTGAGGGATGTGGCTAAAGTTTCCACACCACACAAGGCACAAGGCTAACAGCCCAGCTTTCACCCGAGCTCTCGGACACAATAAAATTTAACGTTTCTCGAACCAATTCTGCCTAACAGGGGTCACCCCTCATGGCGTTTGGTCGATGGGTTCTGCTGGAAACGGCATGGCCTCCCTTTTGGAAAGAGAAACCCATAACGCTCAGGCATTCGTGTGCCGAACGTCAGGGGTCTTTCCATTTTCGGGAAAGACCCTTTTTCTATTTTATATGGAGAATAAACCATGAAATTAACATTGAGCCTTTTGCTATTGATCTTTGCCCTCACAGCTCCTGTTTTTGCCGAGGAGCATTTACGGCTGGCTACCACGACATCCACTGAAAACTCAGGTCTTCTGGCAACGCTGATTCCGCCTTTTGAAAAGTCTCAAAACTGTCAAGTTGACGTTATCGCCGTCGGTACCGGCAAGGCCATTAAGCTGGCCGAGGCTGGAGATGTTGATGTGGTCATGGTGCATGCACGTAAGAAGGAAGAGGCTTTTGTCTCAGCAGGGTTTGGCGTGAATCGCAAGGATGTCATGTACAACGATTTTGTCCTGATTGGACCGGCCAATGACCCCGCCGAGGTAAAGGGCAGTTCAGATGTCGCAGACGCTTTACAACGAATCGCTGCAAACAGAGCGACCTTCGTTTCAAGGGGAGACCAATCGGGAACTCACAGCAAGGAAATGACTCTGTGGCAAGATGCATCGGTCACCCCGCAAGGGGATTGGTATCTGGAAGCAGGCCGCGGCATGGGAGAGGTCATCATCATGGCCGGAGAACGTCTGGGGTACACACTCACTGACAGGGGAACCTGGCTCGCCTTCTCAGGCAAGAGCGAACTACACATTCTTTCGGCTGGTGATGCGAGACTCTTTAACCCGTATGGCGTGATTGCGGTCAACCCGGCCAAGCATCCTCATGTTGCCCATGAACTGGCGAACAGCTTTATCAATTATCTCGTTTCTCCGCAGGCCCAAGAGATCATTGCCGGTTTCACCAGAAATGGCGAGAACCTCTTTTTTACCTATTAATGGAATCCCCTTAAAGGGACGCTATGGATTATCTGACTCAATCATTCACTACGGCTCTCAGCCTGATCGTCAGTTTTGACAGTGAGGTCGTCTCTACCGTCTGGACTTCGTTATCAGTCTCCTTGCTGGCAATTGTTGCGGCGTCCTTTATCGGTGTGCCGATCGGTTTACTGATCGCTCTGCGCAATTTTTACGGCAAACGTCTGGTGTTGACTTTACTCAATACCCTGATGGCTCTGCCAACCGTGGTGGTCGGACTGGTGGTTTACGGATTACTCAGTCGACAGGGGCCCTTCGGAGAGATGGGACTGCTCTTCACCCCTGCGGCAATGATGATTGGGCAGATCGTTTTGGCAACACCGATTGTGGCAAATTATACCCTTGGAACTGTGACTGCAGCTGACCCCCGAATTTTGCCGACGGCTTTAACCCTGGGAGCAAGCCCATTGCAGGGCCTGCTGCAACTCCTCTTGGAAATTCGTTTCGGCATTATAGCGGCAATCGCCGCTGGCTTTGGCCGGATCGTTGCCGAGGTAGGCGTGGCCATGATGCTGGGTGGTAACATCCGCGGTTATACAAGAACCATGACCACATCAATCGCGTTGGAAACAAGTAAGGGAGAGTTCGCTTTTGCCCTTGCTCTTGGCATCATTCTGATGAGTGTTGCCCTTTTGGTTAACCTGCTTTTAAATTCGTTACAACAGAGGTAATCAAGTGATACCAATCTATTCACTGCGCAATATCGAAAAAAACTACGGTACAAAAACGGCTCTGAAGATCAAGAGACTCGACCTGTTCCCGGGTCGAATTTATTCTCTGACGGGAGCAAACGGAGCAGGCAAAAGCACTTTACTGCAGTTGCTTGCGTTACTGGAGAAGCCTAATACCGGCGAGATCCGTTTCGATGGCGAAAAGATCGGCTGGCGTTGGCGTGACTTGCGACGTAGCCGCAGAAGGATCACCCTGGTTCATCAGTCACCTTATCTGTTTGACACAACTGTTTATCAGAACCTCATCCTGGGTTTGCGCTTGCGAGGAAGACTCTTGCAAGATAATCGACAACTCGTTCTTAGCGCCCTGAAAGCTGTCGGCATGAATGGATTTGAAGAACGCCAAGCCAGAGAGCTTTCGGGAGGAGAGATGCAGCGGGTGGCTTTAGCTCGCGCACTGTCACTTGACCCAAGCGTTCTTCTCCTTGATGAACCAACAGCGAATGTAGACCACGCCAGTGTTGAGTATTTCGAACAACTTATCATCAAACTTCAACAACAAGGTATGACGGTAATTTTTTCCAGCCACAATAGCGACCAATCTCGAAGGCTGGGTAGTGAAATACTTAATCTCAGTGAAGGACGCCTGCTCAACGACGCGGGACTTACCGATACATTTAAAAACCACGAACCTGTGGAGGGTTCTCTATGTCTATCTCCTTTGAAGTTGCAAGACGTCTGATTCTCGACCACATCACCCCCTTGAAGATTGAAACTGTCTCCTTGTTGGAAGCCAACGGACGTGCATTGGCAGAAGACTTTATTGCACCATGGAATCTGCCTTTATTTAACAATTCGGCCATGGACGGTTTTGCCGTGCGGACAGTCGATTGTACCCAACAAAAGACTCTGCAAATAGTCGACTATATCCCTGCAGGGGCAACGACTGAAAAAACTGTGGCTCCGGGAACGGCCATCAAGATCATGACCGGAGCCCCCGTTCCAGAGGGTTGTGATGCCATTGTTCCCTTTGAGGAAGCTTGCGAGTTTGGGCAGACCTTAACGGTCAACAAAGATCCTTTGAAAGGTGCTCATATTCGCGTGAACGGAGAAGACGTGTCTGTTGGCGATCGAGTTCTACAAGCTGGTACTTCGTTGCGCCCATCAGAGATCAGCATGCTGGCCTCTCTCGGACAAACAACGGCCTCCGTTTATAGACGGCCAACGGTAGCAATTCTTTCCACAGGCGATGAGTTGACCGAACCGGGGAAGCCATTGAAGACCGGGCAGATTGTCGACAGCAACTCGATTGCTCTAGCTGCTGCGATACGTGAACTTGGTGCGGAACCAAAGATACTTGGCATTGCTT
>CBDUFN010000166.1:0-6599 GCA_965366475.1 uncultured bacterium
CTTTCGAGTTTTGTTCAACGCGCGTTTCTACTATCCGGTCTTCTCAATCCTGTTCCTCGATTTTGGACTAACCCTCTCCCAGTTCGCCATCTTGAATGCTGTGTGGGCGGCAACCATCGTGCTTTGCGAAGTTCCCTCCGGGGCTCTGGCCGACAGCTTCGGTCGCCGCAACCTGTTGGTCCTTGCCGGCAGCCTGATGGTCGTGGAGATCGCCATCTGGGCCTTCGTGCCTCGCGGCAACCTGGATCTCTTGTTCTGGGTGTTTGTCGCCAACCGCATTCTCAGCGGCATGGCTGAGGCAGCAGCCAGCGGCGCCGACGAAGCACTGGCCTACGACAGTCTGCAACAGCAAGGGAACATCGACGACTGGGGCCGGGTGCTGGAACGACAGATTCAAATTCAGTCGGCCGGATTCGTCATCGCCATGACCCTCGGTGGCTTACTTTACGATCCGGTTCTGCTGCAAAAACTCATCAGCTTTCTGGGGTTTTCCTTGTCTATCACCGCGGACATCACGCTGCGTTTGCCGATCTACTTCACCCTTGGTACCGCGCTCTTAACCTTGTTGACCACCTTGAAAATGCGAGAGGTAACAACGGCAGAGCTCGCCCCAGGCAGCACTAAAGAGACGACCAGGCAAGCCATCAGTCTGGTCTGGCAAGCAGGTCGCTGGATTTTTCGCACCCCGTTTGTACTGATGTTGCTCCTGTGTGGTCTGCTTGGAGATAGCGTGATTCGCATGCTGTTAACCATGGCGAGCCAGTATTATCGACAGATCGAGATCCCTGAAGCCCTGTTCGGAGTTTTCGGCTCGCTTCTGGCGATGGGCGGCTTTGTCATGCCTGCGTTGGCACGCCGTTTGGTGGAACGACGCACTCCTCTTTTTAACCTTCTCTTCACCGCAAGCTTGATTTTTCTCGGACTGGGCGGGATGTGTTTCTTCTGGCCCTGGGTCGGGCTTCTGCCGGCAATGATGCTCTTCAATTGCATGTTCCTGATGGGGTTTTTCCTCAGTCATTACCTTAATCAGGCCACCAGCTCGGATCAACGCGCCACGGTCTTAAGTTTCAAGGGTCTGTTCCTCAACCTCGGCTATGGTGGCATCGGCCTGCTCTATGCCCTGCTACTGACGTTTCTTCGTAATCAAGAGCTCCAGTCTCAACCAGGGTTGCTTGAAGCAGCACTTAAAAATCAGGTTTTTATTAACTCCCTCCCCTGGTTTGTTGGTTACTTTACGCTCCTATTGCTTACGCTGTTGTTGGTTATGAAGGTGACATTGCCTCAGTCAGGAGCAGGAAAAAATGGAGCCTCTAATCAGGGCCCTTGAGAGCTCCAAAAGGCAGGAAGAACATCCCTTATACCGTCCATAGCCCAAAAGTCTTCACCAAATAAAAAATCGGGGACACATTAGTAATATGTCCCCGATCTAAGGTCCTTAGTCTGGAATTTCCCTGCGCCAATAATCCTGCCAGAGTTGTCTCACCGCATCTCGACTAAGCGCCACTGGATCCCGGCAGAGACAGCCCTCTTCATGTTCCAGAGTCTCTTTATTGGGAATCAATGCCAGACATTGGCAAGGTCGTTCAGAAACTGGGAAACGGCAACCGTCTACGCCGAGGAACGAACATCCTGAAGCCAACGATCGCGGTGCCGGAATCGGCACACCAGACTTTTCCCAAAGCACCAAGCCCAATCCGGGTAAACGCTCTCGCAGTTGTTCAATCGATAAATGTTGACCTGAAAAAAAGATTGCAAAGAAACGATCTGGATCAACCCAGACTCCTGGGCTTCCTTGACAGCATCTCCCGCCACATTCCTGACAGAGTAGCAAATTCAGAGAGTCTTTTTTATCTAACAACATCAGCTAAATGCTCTACAAAAGAATCTGTTCCGGGATCTTTCGGGGTTGTCCCCAACTTTAAAGCCGCGTCGCAAAAGTGTCCCCAAGCTATTCAGTCTCACACCCCGACTTCACCCGTCCAACTTGTCCATCTTCAAGCCGAACCTTGATACCGTGGGTATGAAACGGGCTCTTGGTCAAAAGATCTTTAACCACCCCTTGAGTCAGCTTGCCGCTGCGTTGATCTTTTTTAAGAACAATCAGTACCGTCATACCCGGCGTGATCTCTTCGCGATGTTGTCCATTCATAGACTATTCGTTCGCCTCGTTCGGAATCTGCTTCTTCTTTATAAGCCCAAACAGAGGGGAGACCATATAACCCACGGCTGTGACAAAGACGATAAGGAGAGGCACGGTATAGTGATCACGATGGATCCCCAAGGCCAAAAGGAAGAGAAACGCGCCAAGGACAAGGACCCGCACAACCTTGGGAATTTTCGGAAGTATGGTGCGACCGAAGTGAGCATAAGGCACACGAGAAACCATCAACAAGGCCGTTATTGCAATAATTATCCCACTGGTCACATCGTTGGCAATTAAGACACAAGTGGTGCCCACCATCAGCGCAGCAGCGGGTGAAGGCATCCCTGAAAAGGTGGTGACTCCACCCAGAATCCCTTGCTTTCTCTTCTCGACAACAAAACGAATCAAACGATACACAGTCGCGCCAACGTACACGCACGCCAACACAATTCCGACCCACTGATGCGAGAACGATGCAGCGGCGATCAGCCCTGTGGTGAGTCCAAAACTGGTCCCGTCGGCCACATCGTCGAACAATTCCCCTTTAGGGGTCGAGCCCCAACGTTCTGCGGCACGACCGTCAAAGAGATCAAGAAACTGGCCGAGAAACACCAGTCCAAGGGCATAGACAAGAGGATGGCCAGAGAGCACCACCCAACAGCCAGCGAGTCCACAGAGCAAGTTCATAATGCTCAGAATGTTGGCATACCAATAGTTGGGGACAAGCTTGAAGACCGTAGAACAGATAGCGAGTCCCGTGCAAATCCCCATAAGCGGCATAATTGTGCGACCAAGGAACGGTAGTGGCCCATAGATCAATACCAGACCAACGACAATCAGGAGCACGACCACGAGAAACGTCTTGGCTTTACCAAACAGATTCGCAGCCTTAACCTTTGTGAATCGCCTGGAAACCTGACCCGTCACATCGAAAGCCAGAAAGAGAGAGACCAGCGTGGGGTCCAGCCACCCTCGCCAGGCCATGTAAATCAGCATGGGAGAGTACATCAGTTTATCGGAGAAAGGATCAATCGACTCCCCCTCCTCGGTTTGCAAATCGCACTTGCGGGCGATATCTCCATCAGTGATATCGGTAATCATCCAGAAAGTGAAGAAGAGAAAACAAAGGCGCGGATAGCCCATATGCAGAAAGGCCACGGAAAGAACACCCATGGGGTATCGAGCCCGACTGATGGAGTTAGGGTGGAGCCAGAAATGGCTGCGTACCCAGGCGATTTGTCGCGGAGTTCGCAGAAACCGAACCACAGCAAAGCGCTCGATACCAAGCATCAAAAAAACAGGAATGGCGATCTCAATCAGGATTGAACTGTAGGTAGTCATGGATTCTCGAGCAAATTATTTAGGTTAAGTTGTTGGGGTTAGACTCTTTTCAAATGCATATTACATTAGAACAGGTATGATGTCCTCAGACTTCTACAAAAATTGACACGAAAGGGACACTTCCTGAGCTATTCTCAATTCCCTGTCATTGACACTCGGTACAAACCACGGAAAACAGGAGCCAATTGGATCATCAACAGAAGGTCAAGAAGCAGAACAAGATCAGAAACTCCGGAGGGATGACCATCCTCCACGAAGATCGGGATCTTCTCGTCGTAGTAAAACCCTCAGGACTCTTAACCGTCGGCACGTCGCGGGACAAATCAAGAACGGCCCATTACATACTCAACGATTATGTCCGTAAAGGTGACCCGAAATCGCGCCACCGCGTGTACGTGGTTCATCGCCTCGATCAGGACACCTCCGGGATTCTGCTCTTTGCCAAAAGTGAACTGGCCAAGAAATTCCTGCAGGAACATTGGGATAAGACCGACAAACACTATCTGGCCATCGTCAACGGCCGGATAACGCCATCTGAGGGCACAATCTCCACCTATCTCGCCGAGAACACGGCTCACAACGTCTACACCACCAGTGACCCCGCCAAGGGCAAGCTCTCTCATACAGAGTATCGGGTTCTACAGGAAACCAGAGATAGCAATCTGGTGGAAATTCATCTACTCACCGGCCGCAAGCACCAGATCCGGGTGCACTTTGCAGAGAAGGGTCACCCTATATTGGGAGACCGCAAGTACGGCAACAGCGAAAGAACAGCGAAACGTCTCGCCCTGCATGCTCGCACAATCAGCTTTCTCCACCCCTTCAACGGCAAGCGGATGACTTTTGACACCGGCATTCCAGACGAGTTTCTCAGGATGTTGGGACAAAAGCTTTAGGCTTTGTTGTTCTCCCCTACTCCGACCTTTACTACACTTTTAAATTACAAAAAAAGGGACACTCGACTTGAGTGTCCCTTCAATGTGTCATATCTCTCTAAAATTTAGAAAGTCATCGCCACGAAGATTGTAGGGTTGTACTCCCAGCCGTAATCGTTGCCAAAGAAGTTGTGGCTGAACTCAAGCTCAGTACCAACAGCGACATTGGAAAAGGGGCTGTTCGCATCGAAGAAGCTGGACATGTTCAGGCGAAGCTGCGGCTCAAAGAGAAACACTTCAGCCTCATCATTTTCCCAGAAATCAGCAAAGCCTCTGAAATCCATGTTAAGGCCTGCAACCTGAAAAGGCTGACCCCAAACATAAGTAATCTGGTAAGACGTGTCCTGAGTCTCTTCATCACGAACCATGAAAGACAAGTTGGAGAAGCCGTAGTTAGGCTGGAAATCAAAATCAAAGGAAACACCTGTGAGCCAAACCTGATTGATGTAGTCTTTGTCGCTATCGTTGTACTGAACAGTCGCATAAGTCTCACCAAGGAAAGAACAAGGGATGATTTCCTTGCCAAAGACACGGTCCATGCTCACTCTTGGGGCATATTCGAAGTAAAGCGTATCAGCCTCTGTCTCGAGGTCTGCTTTCCCTTCGATGTCGAGGAAAAAGAAGTTATCTCCATAAGTCCATTCGGAGAAGTGCTCTAAAGTCGCAGTCCAAATAGCAGAATCGATCGGTTGACGATCGAGGTCAGCATGAACCTGCAATTCAGTTTTAGAGAAGAAATCCTCAGCGAGGGTCATTCCTGGCAGGGCCAATAGCATAACAACAACAAAACTAAAGTTAATCAACATTCTCATTACAACTCACTCCTTGTAGCATCTGATAAAATTATTAATATCGATTTCCCAATAAAACCGATAAAACCCAGAAGTTTTTACCAGAAAGAAAAGAGCCTGTATACCCAATATGGAATTATTATTGATATATAATAAATACGTCCTATTGTAGAATCCTCAGCTGTCATTCCTTGCTAAATGACCGTCATCTTTTATCCTTTAAAATAAGTTCCTGCTATCACTCTTCGCACAAGGAGCACCCATGGTCGACCGTCTGCAGATCACTAAAAACTGGTTACCCCGCTACACTGGAATGCCTCTCGAAAACTTTGGCGACTACATATTGCTGACCAACTTCCGACACTATATCGACATGTTCGCAACAATGTTCAACTGCGACATCCAGGGAGAAAGCCGACCGATGCAGGCGGCAACCAACAGTGACGGCCTGACCATTGTCAACTTCGGCATTGGCTCAGCCAACGCAGCCACGATCATGGATCTGTTGAGCGCCATCAATCCGAAAGGTGTCCTCTTTCTCGGCAAATGTGGAGGCTTGAAAAAATCTTCTGAGATTGGCCATTTCATACTGCCGAATGCGGCAATTCGTGGCGACGGAACCAGCAACGATTACTTCCCGGCCGAAGTTCCTGCCCTGCCCTCGTTCAAACTGCACAAATTTGTCTCCGAGAAGATCCTCGAGCTTGGTCACGATTACCGAACCGGCGTGGTTTACACGACCAATCGACGCCTCTGGGAGCATGACCAGGTGTTTCGGGACAAGCTCCAAAAGATGACCAGTATCGGCATCGACATGGAAACCGCAACGATCTTTATCGTTGGCCACTACAATGTCATCTCTCGTGGGGCGCTTTTACTCGTCTCTGATGTACCCCTCACACCAGAGGGTGTCAAAACTGAAGAATCAGACAAGAAAGTCACGCAAGAATGGGCTGACAGCCACTTGAAGATTGGTATTAATGCGATGACTGAAATCGGTGAAAAGGGTGAGCGGATCAAGCATTTTCTCTATTAGCAGAGGTAGGTCGGCACAAGAGGGAAAGACCAATATTAGCCTCGGAATATACAGATTTAAGATCTACAGTCAGAGACATCACAAGGGAACCTTGAGGCAATCAATGGGGCTTTAGCTTGATAAACTCTTCAATCAAATTAGCTTCACGATTACTTCGAGATTATAAGGATTTAAAACCTATGAATCGAATGAGCCTCGGGATTACTTCAGGATGATACGGATTTAAAGTCTATAATCAGAGAAATCATGAAGTAATCTTGAAGCAAAAAAAGATTGGTTCTTTGTCTCCGATAAGCTTTTAAATCATATTAGCTTCACGATTACTTCATGATTATAAGGATTTAAAACCTATA
>CBDUFN010000167.1:0-6589 GCA_965366475.1 uncultured bacterium
CGTAAAATTCGTTCTTCCCCAGGCATGCCGGGTTGTGTGTGGCGGGGAGCGCGGTTGGTCGATGTCAGGAAACGAGCATTACCTCGGCCTCCTTGACCGCCTTTCAGCAGTAGAAAGCCCTGGTCTGCTTTGGTCAGGTCGGCAAGAAGTTCACCGGTCTCATCGTCATAGACCAAGGTTCCAGGTGGGACCTTGATGACGAAGTCATCGCCACTTTTGCCGTGCATGTTTTTGCCCATGCCGGGAATACCATTTTTAGCCTTTAGATGATGCTTATAGCGCAAGTCGAGGAGTGTCGTAAGAGCCATGTCCACTTCAAATAGGACATCGCCGCCTTTCCCGCCATCGCCGCCATCGGGGCCGCCAAGGGGTACGAACTTTTCGCGGCGGAAGGAGAGACATCCTCGTCCACCATCGCCAGCTTTGGCGTGTATGTTGACCTCATCAATAAATTTCATCAGTTGCCGTTTAAAACACAAAGAGCGAGGTGGGAAAAGACGTTGCTTTTTCCTTCTCGCCGAGTGAACCTTCTGTTAAATGTTTAACATAAAAAACCCGAAGCTCACTATAGGAGCCTCGGGTTTTTTAATAATTCAGGAGTCTTCCCTCAAGCGTAGACGCTAACTTTCTTGCGGTCTTTGCCGAGACGTTCGAACTTGACCTTCCCTTCAACCAGAGCAAAGAGCGTGTAGTCCTTGCCGCAGCCGACGTTGTTGCCGGGATGGATGGTCGTGCCGCGTTGGCGAACCAGAATTGATCCGGCTGTTACCAACTGGCCATCGTAACGTTTGACTCCGAGGCGTTTACCTGCGCTATCTCGGCCGTTTCTAGTACTGCCGACACCTTTTTTATGAGCCATTTCTCTACTCCTTAAGCTTCAATGTTCGTTATCTTGAGACGGGTGAGGGGCTGACGGTGGCCGTACTTCTTGCGATAGTTTTTACGACGCTTAGATTTGAAGACCAGGATTTTTTTGTCTTTACCCTGTTCAACGATCTGTGCAGTAACTTTCGCATTAGGTAAGAGAGGTGTTCCGATTTTAACCTCTTCTCCGCCAACCATGAGGACTTCATTCAGTTCGATGGTTTCACCCACCGCACCATCAAGTTTTTCGACCTTTAAAAGGTCTCCTGCGGAAACTTTATACTGCTTTCCTCCGGTTTTAATGACCGCGTACATAGCCTATTCACCTCGCTTTCGTACCTTTGATTACGGACTTAGTCCGTTTAGGAACTGGTACTTATACGTTTGACGACCTGACCATGTCAAGAAAAAAGCTCTGGCTAGCTCATCTCAACCGACAATGATCTCGAATTGTTCGAGGTGGAAGCTCTGTCGCGCTGTGATTGTGATCTGTTTCTCAAATTTCTTTTCCAACTCTTCGACACCATGCCGTTCATCGTCATAGAGTAAGGAGGCAATGTCTGGATGGACCAATAAAGTCATGCGATAGCCTGGTGCAGGGCCCATTTCACGTTGCAATTCACGAAAAATTTCATAAACCGTGGTTGTGCGACTCTTCACGTAACCTTTGCCGTCGCAGTAGGGGCATGCTTCGCATAGGGTGCGTCCGATACTTTCTCGAACGCGCTTTCTGGTCATTTCGACCAGGCCGAGCTCTGAAATTTTCAGGATGTTGGTTTTCGACTTATCATTTTTGAGAACCTCTTCGAGAGAGCCATGAACCTTCTCGCGGTGGGCCTCTTTCTCCATGTCAATGAAGTCGATAATGATCAGACCACCTATATTGCGAAGTCGCAGCTGAAAAGCGACCTCTTTGACCGCTTCCAGATTGGTTTTAAGGATGGTGTCTTCAAGGTTGTGTTTACCTACAAACCGTCCCGTGTTTACGTCGACGGCTACCAATGCTTCCGTTTGTTCAATGATAATGTATCCGCCACTTTTCAACCAGACCTTGCGACCGAGAGCTCGGGCAATTTCAACCTCGAGGCCGAAACTGTCGAAAATCGGTTCACTTCCCTGATATAGGTCTACTTTAAAAGTATGGCCGGGCATGAACGTGTCGAGGAATCTGCCAATTTTGTCGAACTCAACCGGGTTGTCCACGATGATCCTTGAAACATCTTCTGTGAGAATGTCACGCAGAACCTTGCTGGTCACGTCAAGATCCGAGTGGACCAGGCAGGGGGCTCCTTTGTCTTCGCTATGCTCGCTGATCTTCTCCCAGAGGTTGACCAGGTAGTCCATGTCAGCTTTGAGTTCGTCTCCATCACGGCTTTCAGCCACGGTGCGAACGATAAACCCGGTGCCGGCTGGACGCATGATGTCAATAAGGTGTTTGAGGCGCTCGCGTTCTTCTTCATTCTCGATTCTGCGTGAAATCCCTACGTGATCGACCGTTGGCATATACACCAGGTTGCGGCCCGGCAGTGAAATGTGTGACGTGATGCGCGCGCCTTTGGTGCCAAGAGGTTCTTTGGCAACCTGAACGAGTATCTCCTGACCTTCCTGAAGCAGTTCTTCAATGGGTGGCAGCGGTGGTCGTTCTTCGCTTGCTTCTTCGGGTTGTCGCTCATGACGATGGCCGACCTCGACGTAGTGCTCAACAGCCTCCATCTCGTCAAGGACATCAGCAACATAGAGAAAGGCGGCTTTTTCCAGGCCGATGTCAACGAAGGCTGCCTGCATACCAGGAAGAACCCGAATAACCCGGCCGCGGTAGATGTTGCCAACGATGCCAAGCTCACGGTTGCGCTCAATGTAAAGCTCTGCAATATGGCCGCTTTCCAAAAGGGATATTCGCGTTTCATGGGACGTGGTGTTGATGACCAGTTCTTTGGTCATGGTATGTCTCCTTCAAAATAAAAAGTTATATATGTATTAAATCTTAAAATTAATTTGTCGCATTCTTAATGCCAAAGAAGGGCGCTTTTGAGTTATCTTGAACGTCAAGGGCACTTGTCGTTAAGCGTCTTCCTTCTGCGCGAGCGTGGGTCTTTCTATTAATCTAACGCGATCTCGGCTTCTTTCAACTCAATGGCGGTTTTACAAATGCCCCAAGAGCGCACATCTTCAATCCCTTTGTTCGTTAAGTACGCAGCAAGAAAGAGTGGGCTGCCGGAATGCATCTCCATCCACAGCAGGTTCCCTTCGTGTCGTAAGTCGAAGACCCATGGACGCAAATCGATTTCAATGGCCCGGTCCTTTTTCATCCTTTTCGTAATAACCGATTCCTGTTTGATGAAATTGGCGAGTCTTTCAGTTAACTGATCGTCGGTATCGTCGGGTAATGGAACTTTGAAGGTTGCTGTATTGATACTGTTCGCAGGGGCTCCCCCTTTGCGAGGCCAAATTTCAGCATTAACCACTTCAACTCCGTTTGGGAGTTCTTTGTTAAGTCTCTCCAGGGCGTCCTGTGGTTCGCAAGGTGAGGTCAACTCAAGGTCAATAAGTTCTGTTTCACTAGCGACACCCAGAGGTAGCGCGTCGCCAAAGCTGATGCGTGGTGCCGGGTGGAATCCTGCTGAGTATTTGACCGGAAGCTCGGCACGACGAACGGCTTTGTGTATCAATCCCATATACTCAAGATGGCTGAGGCTTGCTGTGCGCCCGGTTTTGGTTAAGGTCAGTCTTACTTTCGGCAATAATACAGGTTCTGCCGGTTCTGTTTCAGCAGGTGCTTTGGGTTTCTTTAAGCGATTACTGTCTGCGAGGCGAGGTTTGATGGTGTCGAAATCACAGAGACCACAGTAGCTGCACTGGCCGTTACGACAATCCGGGGTAGGCTTGCCGAGTAAAGCGGCCTGCCGTTCGCGCAAGAGGAAATCTTTTGTAACTCCGGCGTCTATGTGATCCCAAGGCAATGTTTCGCCCGGCAACCTTTGGCGAAGGTACTGGGTTGGCTCAATATCGACGGCAGCAAAGGCTTCTTGCCAGAGATCCCACCGAAAATGTTCGCGCCAGCCGTCAAAACGACAACCGCTCTTGACTGCCACCTCAAGCACTTTCCCCAAGCGTCGATCACCTCGAGCGAAAACACCTTCGAGAAAAGAAAGCTCTGCATCGTGCCATTTAAGGCGCAGGCGTTTTTTCTTCAGGGCTCCGCGTAACATGTCTTGCCGACGAATTGTTTCTTCGTAACCTATTTGCTCATCCCATTGAAAGGGTGTGTGTGCCTTGGGGACAAAGGTTGAGACCGACACATTAACGTCGGCACCACCTTGCGTACCTCGACCGGCGCGCTTGACCGTGGAAGAAAGCTCAACGATTGCTTCAAGATCTTCTTCTGTTTCTGTGGGCAGGCCGATCATGAAATATAATTTGATGATTCTCCAGCCGAGTTCAAAGGCTGTCGTTGCACTTGTGACCAGGTCCTCTGCGTTGATTCCTTTGTTGATGACCTGTCGCAGGCGGTCACTGCCGGCTTCTGGTGCGAGAGTGAAACCAGTTTTACGCACTTTTTTGATTTCATTCATCAACTCAGGAGTTAAAGAGCCGACGCGCAGACTTGGTAGCGAAATCGCGACCTGTTGGTCCGCATAGCATCCCATAAGGTTCTGCATCAAGGGTTCTATCGCGCTGTAATCCCCTGTTGAAAGTGAGAGCAAGGAGACTTCATCGTGCCCGGAGTTCTTCAGTAACTGGTCAACCAGATTGCGGATTGTATCAGGTTGGCGCTCGCGTAATGGTCGATAAATATAGCCCGCCTGACAAAAGCGACAGCCTCGAGTACAGCCGCGTGCAACTTCAACTGCAACTCGGTCATGGATCGTTTCTAGAAAGGGAACGATAGGTTCATCGGGGTAGGGTGCCGCATCGAGGTCCTCTAGAATTCTGCGTCGAACCTTTGGTTGTTGCGGGTCTTCTGGTGTTATCGCCTCAATTCGCCCGTCAGATTTGTAACTAACGGTAAAATGAGAAGGAACATAAATCCCCTGAATTGACGCCAGACGTTTCAAGAGAGCGGGTCGATTCTCTTTTGCTTTCTTGCTGGTTCGCAACGCTTCACAAAGCTCAATAACAACGTCTTCTCCGTCACCGATCACAGCGCAGTCGAAAAAATCAGCGAGAGGCTCTGGGTTAAAAGCACATGGTCCGCCAACGACAATCAGGGGAGCTTGATCATCACGATCAGCCGCTCTCATCGGCAGTCCTGCGAGCTTGAGCATTGTTAAAACGTTCGAGTAGCAGAGTTCATATTGTAGGGAGAACCCAATGATGTCGAATTCCGACAATGCGCGATTGTTTTCCAGCGAGGCCAGAGGTTCTTTCTCTTCTAGGAGCTGAGCTTCACGATCAGGCCATGGGGTGTACGCCCGCTCTGCAGCGATCCATGGCACATCATTGAGAGTTTTATAAAGAATCGCAGAGCCGATATGGCTCATGCCGACTTCGTAGACATCAGGGAAGGCAAGGGCAAAAGTTACGTCGACCTTGTTCCAGTCTTTACAGATACTGCCGCGTTCGCCACCCAGGTAGCGTGCCGGGCGTTTGAGTTGATAAAAGGATGATGCTTGAGTCATGAAATTCAAAGTGTCCGCCTTGGATTTACCGGCGAATCGGAATGTGTTTATAGGTTTGAAAGGTGCGAACAAGCAAAATAACACGAACTTTTTTCTGGGAACAAGAAATTCAACCGACGTGAGAAAGAAATCAACTTAAAGTGTCAAAAGTAGCTCCTGCCGGATTTTTTGAAAAGAAAAAGCCCGGCTGCGCACGGCTCCGGGCTTTTTCTTCGTTGTTGGTTTGTTCTATGGGTTCTCAAGGGGGGTAATGAATTATTTGCTTTGTTCCAACATGTACAAGGTTGCAGCAGTAACTTCCTCATCAGTTAATGCGCTGTTACCACCTTTGGCCGGCATAAAACCGCTTGTTCCTTGGAATCCATTGATTGCTAGCTTGGCAACTTCAGCAGGGCCTTTCGTTGTACGACCCTTCCACGCCGCCTTGTCTCCGACTTTTGGTGCTCCAGCGACTCCGCTGGCGTGACAGGGTGCACAAAAGTTCATATACACGCCCAGTCCTTTTGTGTTGTCAGCAAGAGATGACGTTACAAAGACAAGTGAGATGATGCTCAATAGAGGGAGCAAGATGAAAATCTTCATGTTGGGTCCTTTTCTGTTTTTTGTCGAAGCAGATGAATAAATGGTACCGATCAGCCTTTTTCGAGACTCCGTTTTGGGGCGAGGCATTGACGGCATGCCGCAGAATAATGTTTTCCGCACTCTTTACAACTTTGCGACTTCTGTTTGTTCACGTTTCCCCCTATATCTAGTAGTTCAACCTACTGTACCCACAATGGAGAGTATCTTATCCACCGAATTCTCTCTCTGCAAGTAAAATTTTAATCTGAATTAGATTGATCTGTATGCGTTTGTGGGTTTTTACACTCAGATTTACCTAAATTTTTAGCTGAAAGGGGCTCAAAACTTGAGGATGTCTACCTCAAATTTAAGCTCATTAAGAAATGGCTGGCCATGACAGTGATAATGATTATGATTTTTACGGTTTTGCTAACAAATAAAAATATAAAAAATATACATTCATTTTCTCATGTAAAACATGTACTTACGGTTTGTATGAAAATATTTTAATTTTTATTATTGACATGAAAATATTTTAATGTTAC
>CBDUFN010000168.1:0-6577 GCA_965366475.1 uncultured bacterium
TCAGTCGTTCACGGGACAAACTACGTAGTCTACAACTTTTGGCTCGAAAAGGAATTGGCTTGCCGGTCACTGGCTTTGCTCATTCGACCAAGTACACCAAGGACCTGATTGAACTCGCAGGCGGGGCACCATTGGTCATCAAGTTGTTGGAAGGGACACAAGGCATCGGAGTCGTTCTTGCGGAGACAAAAAAGGCCTCCGAAAGTGTCATTGAAGCTTTCCGTGGCCTCAAACAGAACATTTTGGTGCAGGAGTTCATCAAGGAGGCAGGTGGTGCCGACATCCGCTGTTTCGTCATTGGCGACAAGGTCGTTGCCGCGATGAAGCGTCAGGGGGCTGAAGGGGAATTCCGCTCCAACTTACACCGCGGTGGCAACGCCAGCATCGTCAAATTGACTCCAGAGGAACGCTTGACGGCGGTAAGAGCCGCCAAAATCATGGGACTGAATGTAGCTGGAGTAGACCTCCTCAGATCCAACCATGGCCCGGTCATCATGGAAGTCAATTCCTCTCCCGGTTTAGAGGGAATCGAGAATGCAACTGGGAAAAACGTAGCCGGAATGATTATTGATTTCATTGAGAAGCAAAGCAAACCGGGCAAAACCAAGACTCGAGGAAAAGGATGAAAAAACAGGCTCCGTTCACTCTCGGTGGTGTCGATGTTGAGGCAGGTCAACGCACGACTATCGACTTGCCAATGGCTCGACTCTACACCCATTCTGAAGTCACTTTGCCTGTGCACGTGGTTCACGGCAAACAGGCGGGGCCAACGCTCTTCATCAGCGCAGCCATCCACGGTGACGAAATTAACGGTGTCGAAATTATACGCAGGCTATTGAATCTCAAGTCTATGTCCAGGATCAAGGGGACCTTACTTGCCGTTCCTGTGGTCAATCCTTTCGGTTTCATCCAAAGGTCTCGCTATCTACCCGATCGACGTGATCTGAACAGGTCTTTCCCCGGCTCGCCAAAAGGCTCTTTGGCCAGCCGAATCGCTAATTTGTTTATGCAGGAGATCGTCTGTCGCTCTACCCACGGAATCGATATTCATACAGGGTCGAACTTCCGCAGTAATCTTCCGCAGATTCGAACCTCTCTCGAGGACAAAGAGAATGTTCGCCTAGCCAAGGCCTTCGGGGCTCCAATGGTCGTCCATTCACAGCTTCGAGACGGTTCACTGAGGGAAGCTGTCTCCGACCAGGGCATCCCTGTTCTGCTTTACGAGGCGGGAGAAGCTCTCTATTTCAACGAAGGGGCAATTCGCTCAGGGGTACGGGGAATCATTAATGTCATGAGGGCTATAGGTATGCTCTCCGCAAAGAGTGGCCGCAAGAAGCAGGACCCTATTATTTCTCGTAAAACCAATTGGGTCAGAGCGACAAGAAGTGGGGTTTTCTTCAAACAGGTTTCTCTTGGCAACCTTGTCCGGGAAGGAGATGTCTTGGGAAACATCAATGACCCTCTCGGAGATGAATGTGAGTCTGTTCTGGCTCCATTTACCGGCATCGTTATCGGCCAATTGACCTTGCCTCTGGTGCATGAAGGCGATGCACTGGTTAACATGGCAAGAGTTGCCGACCCGAATGAGGCGGAAGTTGCTCTTGATGATTACACATCAGCCCTTAACGATGAAGATTACGGTCTGGAACATTGAAGACCTTACAATTAATATTGTTTTTTTACATGGAGGTCTACGGTGATAGATCCAAAAAAACTACTTAATTTCGACTTCCTGAAAACGCCCATTAATGCCGACATCTTCGGAGTTAAAGCAAAAGAAGTCGGCTTGCCCCCGGGCACTCTGATCCATGTTGGCGAACAGAAAATTGAGACGCCGATCATCGGTCTGGTCGACTATTTCCAAGATCACTATGATATGCGCACTGACATTACGATCGAGGAGGCAACGTCGTATAGAGATTCGGAATCGGTTAGCTGGATCAACTTAAGCGGTATCCACGATATCAGTATTATCGAATTATTCGGGCAACGATTCGGAATCCACGTTCTGGCACTAGAAGACATCCTCAACACCCAACACAGGCCAAAAGTTGAGGAAATGGAAGGCTTCAGTCTGATTATTCTGAAGATGCTCTTTTTCGACGAAGAAACCCAAAGCATAGACACAGAACAGATCAGTTTGATTCTCGGACCACATTTTGTCCTGACTTTTCAAGAGCGCGAAGGGGATATATTCGATGCCGTCCGAAGTCGGATAAAACGTAGTAACGGCCGCATTCGCCAGCGCGGGCCTGATTACCTTGCTTATGCCCTGATCGATTCTATCGTCGATAGTTATTTCAATATACTGGAGAGGGTAGGCGATAATCTCGCCCAACTGGAAGAAGACCTACTCGGCAATCCAGACAAGTCGACCTTGGCGAGAATCCATCATTACAAGCGCCAGTTGATGCTGCTGCGCAAGTCAGTTTGGCCTCTGCGCGAAGTTATCAGTGAACTTTACAAAGAGGAATCCCCTTTGATCAAAGAGGACACTCAAGTCTTTCTACGTGATCTCTACGATCACACGATCCAGGTTTTGGATACCGTGGAAATCTTCCGTGACACAGTCTCTGGGCTGCAAGACCTCTATATGTCGGCTGTCGGCAACCGCATGAATGAAATCATGAAAGTTTTGACCATCATGGCGTCGATTTTCATCCCGCTGACATTCGTTGCCGGCATCTACGGCATGAACTTCGAGTACATCCCAGAGCTCAAATGGCGTTGGGGCTACTTTGCCGTTTGGGGCTTCATGCTTGCCTGCGTGGCTGGAATGCTCGTTTATTTCAAGAGGAAAAGGTGGCTATGAAACGGGACGCAATCAAAATAATGTCCTCAAAGATTTGTTGTGCGTTGCTTGTTTGCGCCTTCATCCTGCTCTGTAGCTCATCAATTCTCGGAGCAGACACCTCGCCTGAGGAGGCTGTGGAGAAAACATTTCCCGGCCTCATAGAAGTCCTTCCAAAAGCGTCCGCAATTGCCGCAAAAACCACTGAGGCAAACACGATTATCGGTGAAAAAGAGTCATTAAGCGATCTCTACGTGAAGCTTAATGAACTTGAAAACCAGGTTGCGGCTCTGGAGACACAGTTTACAGACTGGGAAAACACCAACAGTTGGGCATTAAACCGCCTGATGACTGCCCAAGCACGATACAAGGAAGTCAAACAGCAACAGTTGCATTCATTCGAGCTCCTTTCAGCTCGTTTGAGTGAGCTTGAAACACTTCGGACAATTTGGAATAATGAGAAAGACTACTGGCATGATTGGCAGAGATCATTACAAAAAGAAGACATAACAGTACAGCAGGAAACGTTTACCAAAACACAACAAGGCATCGCTGAGCTTCTCGGAAGAATCTCCACTACGACGTCACAATTACTTGATAAACAGGAAAAATTCTCCGCTTTACAAGACATTCTTGTAAGCCGTCTGTCGGTTATAGATAAAACGCTTAATGATTTGCGCAAAGAAACCTTCCGGCGTAATGCCTATTCTCTTTTCAGCCAAAATTTTTACAAACAACTGACCCCAGAACTTTTTGCCCAATATCGCAACAATATCGAGTCGACCTTGCAGCTTCCAGCAGGGTTCTGGCAACGCCATGGCTGGGTCGTCGGGCTGCAGTTGTTTGTCATCTTCATCTTGGCGACACTCCTCTTGCTCCGGAAAAAGCAAACCAAACCGATCTCCGAAGACTGGCGTTTTCTTTTCAAGCACCCGATTTCCGGGTCAATATTTATTGCGCTCGCAGCGACCAGCCGTCTGTATGAAAACGTTCCTCCCTCCTGGGGCGGACTGCTTCTCACCCTTGTCACTATATCAGGCGCTATTTTAGTCGGAGCAATGGCAGAAAACCGGCGACGCAAACACCTGGTCAGAGTCATTGCTTTTGTATTTCTTTTCTCTGCAGTACTTAAAATCACTGGCATACCTGATCCTGCTTACCAGTTTTACATCGTTATACTCTGTGCTCTGACCGCACCGGCATGCCTTCTCCTCGCCAGACATCGTCAGCTCCAACAACCGGATCATTTCGGTGTTTATTCGGCCTCACTGTACATGATCAGCCTCTTCACAGTTGTCGGCCTGGTCACAGCATTGCTTGGGTTCGTCACTCTCTCGACACATTTGGTTGATGCTGTCCTGGGTACCATTGTTGTTGTTTTTATGGTGAGGATAGCGATCCACCTTGCTGATGGCGGCATCACCGAGTTCATGAGAAACAACTGGGTTCGAGGCAGACAGCTGACTATACGTCTTGGGATAAGCACAGCAGACCGTCTAAAGACTTTGGCCCGCATTGTTATCCTGATAAATGCAGGTCTTTTCCTGCTCATAATGTGGGGCATTTACAATGATGTCGACGAGGCAACGACCAGCCTTTTGAGCCTCCAATATACGATCGGCGAGTTCAGCATTTCTGTTTTCATGCTGGTGATGCTCGCCCTGGTCCTTTACCTGACATCCCTGGTTTCCTGGCTATTTCAGGGGGTTGTTGATGCGCATTACATGACCCCACGAAAGATGGATTTTGGCGTAAAGAATGCGATTAAGAAGCTCATGCATTATGCGCTTTTTACAATTGGTTTTTTCATCGCCGTCAGCATGGCAGGTCTTGAGCTGCAAAAGCTGACGATCATTGCCGGTGCACTCAGCGTTGGTATAGGTTTTGGCCTGCAAAATATTGTTAACAACTTCGTGAGTGGTTTGATTCTTCTCTTTGAGCGACCGGTCAAAGAGGGCGACACAATCAATATCGATGATCAATGGGGAACGATTACTCGTATTGGTTTACGCTCAACGGTCTTTGAAACACTTGATCGTGCAGAAATCATAGTACCCAACTCCGAGTTGGTTTCTCAGAAAGTCACAAACTGGACCTTTACTACAAATGTGTCTCGTATCGTTTTAACCGTTGGAGTCGCCTACGGTAGCCCTCTCGACAAAGTCTTAGCAGTCTTACATCGTGTAGCGAGTGAAAACGCAGACGTCCTCAATGAGCCGAAGCCTTCCGCAATCTTCACAGGCTTTGGCGATAGCTCAATAGATTTTGAGTTGCGTGTTTGGATCTCAGATATAAACCACCGCCCAAGAGTGAAAAGTGAACTGGGCCAGGCCGTAGATCGCTACTTTAGAGAAGAGGATATCACGATACCTTTTCCTCAGCGGGACTTGCATTTGCGTAGTATTGAGAAAGGGATACAACCTCTTTTGGGAGATAATCAGGCGGACAACTAAATCCCTGCTCCAGGCGCGACTATTGACAAGAAGTCCCCACCGCGACTTCTTGCAGGGACTATCAGTAGCGTTGCAACGCATTTTTTTCTCTCGGAAAATTTTCCGTGTTTAAACACAACGAGAAGCTCATCGAAGCCCACCATATCAGAAGAGACAAGAGCTTGTGTTTCGCAGCATAAGCCCTTGCCTCCTTTCTGTTCTCTCCCCTGCCCTCATACACAACATCGGAACGCAGAAGCCCCCAACTCCGGACACAATACAAGAAAATTGATGCGAGTTCCTGGCTGCAACCGTCAATAACAGTTGGCACCCTCAATGCATTGATTAAGTTGTTCACAAGGTAATCCTGCACGACAATCGTTACAGCCTTTTTCGCAACGTCGCGGAATATCACCAGATTCTAAACTCAGCGTCGAGTCACTCATTCGTGTGTCGAACTACGTTTAGAGTCTAGAAAGCTAAAAAAATAGGCATGTGCTTCTGATAATTAAGCTCTGACATTTAGCTTTAGAGTGTTTTTTGAGAGTTGTTATGGTCAATCCGACATCGATGAACAGATGCAACTTGCCACCTTGGGCGATTGCTTCAAAATATTACAACAGCCACCCTCAGGCTATTGAGATTCAAGGGGTCCGGCACAACGGCCGACCTTTATTTAAAAAACTCGACACAGAGGACGCTGCTGAGAAACGCGGGCTGCTCTTTCATGATTTCATGGATGTGCGTTACCAACTTCATCAGTGGGAGCGAGAAGAAACCAGCAATAGCCGTAAAAGCCTTAAGAATAGTTATCTACGCTTTTTACGAGGATGGCTCTTTGACAGTAATTCAGTAGAAGGGGCTGTGCTTAAAGGATGGGTTGAGTCACGACTGGGCTTGACGCCAACTTTCCATTATGAAGCCATTAACGATATTCACTCGGAGGCCTATTTTCGTTACACGATCGACCGGATGAAAGGTTCTGAACGAACCAGCGCGATCATGCCTCAGTTCGACCTGCTCTATGAGTTTGTTCAATATGAACTCGTACGTAGAATTCCGGCGAAGACACACCTGACTCTCTACCGTGGCATTTACGATTTTGCCGAACACCAGGTTGTCGAAAAGTACGACAAGAATCAGTACCTGCTGCGTCTGAACAACCTTAACTCCTTTACCGACGATTTTGAAAGAGCCTGGGAATTTGGGAGCCGCGTTTTACAGGTTGAGGTTCCTCTAACCAAGGTGTTCTTTATGGGAGGGCTTTTACCGAAATCTCTGTTCAAGGGAGAAGGAGAAGTTCTGGTCATTGGAGGAGATTTTGAGGTCAAGGTTTTGATTGGAGGATAACGCC
>CBDUFN010000169.1:0-6562 GCA_965366475.1 uncultured bacterium
AAGTTCCGGACGAGTTGGTGCTTTTAGAACCACCACCAGCTGTCGTTGTTCCAGAGCCTGTTGAGAAAACAGTTGTGACTGAGCCCCAAAGCCCTTCTGTTGCTCCCTCGGAGCCCGTTGAAGTTATTGCGCCTCCTGTCGATCTTGTTGAAAAGGCCCCTACGCAAGTTCCGGACGAGTTGGTGCTTTTAGAACCACCACCAGCTGTCGTTGTTCCAGAGCCTGTTGAGAAAACAGTTGTGACTGAGCCCCAAAGCCCTTCTGTTGCTCCCTCGGAGCCCGTTGAAGTTATTGCGCCTCCTGTCGATCTTGTTGAAAAGGCCCCTACGCAAGTTCCGGACGAGTTGGTGCTTTTAGAACCACCACCAGCTGTCGTTGTTCCAGAACCGATTGAGGAAACGGTTGTAGCTGAGTCCAAAGACTCTTTGGTTACAGAAACTGTCACCCCTGAATCAGTCGTTCTAGCCGACACTCCACTGTTGCAGTCGGAGGTCGATGAAGAGCCTGCTTTATCTGTCAAAGAGTTGCCTAAAGAAGAACTCCCTTCGACTGTTATTCTTGACTCGGAACCTGTCATTGCGGTTTCTGAGAAAGAAACGGATCTAGGGAAAAAGGTGCCAGAAGAAGCCAAGCCTTTTGTGGAAATAACACCGCCTCATGTTATCGAGGAGGCTCTCTCCTTTGATAAAGACGAAAGTTCCGGAGCTCTGCTCGACGCTGAGATTCTTGCTCTTTTGGGAGAAAATACTGTGGCTTCTGTTGTTGCCCAGCCAGATATCCCGCAGGAATTACGTCCTCCGGGAATCCCGATTGTTCGTCCGGGCAGAGTTTCGAAACGCAGTTCAAAGGTAGAGGAAAGTCTTCTGCTCGCTTCAATCCCTGCGCCCCGTAGGGAAACAATGGCAACAAAGCCTCCGAAGCTGCTTCCAGGACCAGATCCTGAGCCTGGAGTGATTTACGTTGTTCCTTTTGTCTCCATCATGGTGCCAAACGAGGTTAATAATAGACTCTTTGACCAGTTTGTAGATGCTTTGAATCAAGGCGGCGAGAAATTGGGGCTTCAATTTGTCATTCTCAAGGAGGGCTTGCAGAGAGTTGATCCACAGTGGCTATCGGTCCGAAAATATGTCACTGGGGAGGTTTATGCTTATGTGGAAGAATCCGGATGTTGCTCAACAGATTTACGAACCAAGGCTCGCTTGACCTACCTGAATCCCAATCAAGAGTCTCCTTCTTTCGGTTATGAGTACCCGGTCAAAATCTTTTTTGATCACGATCGTTCTACGATCGATGTTGAGCGAACCAAGTTAGCTGACGATATTGCTGCAACCCTCGCAAGAGAGCTCATCGCGGCTCTGCAGAACTAATCCCTCCGGTTAATTTATTGGCTTGAACAATTGCCAAGCTGCCATCAACCTGCGATTCCTTTTTATTCTATAATTTTTTCTGGAAATACCTTGACAATCTCGGGAGGCTGATTATATTTAGGCCTGCTTTTGGCACTCTTTAGACGTGAGTGCTAACCGATTGTCCAGGTAAGGATCATAAAATCAATCAAGTGGATTAATGTCCCAGATTTTCTCATGAAAGGAGAACACAAGCTATGAACATCAGACCTTTGCACGACAGAATTATTGTAGAACGTTTCGAGGAAGAAACCACGACTGCAGCCGGTATCATTATCCCCGATTCAGCCAAAGAAAAGCCAATGCAGGGAACTGTTATCGCTGCTGGTAAAGGCAAGGTAACTGAAGACGGTAAAGTCCTGGCACTTGACGTCAAGGTTGGCGACAAGGTGCTTTTCGGTAAGTATTCCGGCACCGAAATCAAGATTGAAGGTAACGAATATCTGATGATGCGTGAGGACGATGTCCTCGGCGTTGTTGAATAAGACATATTAAACAGACCGATTACGGAGGATTAATAGATATGGCTGGCAAAGAAATTAAATTCGGGCAAGACGCTCGTGGCGCAATTCTGGAAGGGGTTAACGCCCTAGCTAATGCAGTTAAGGTTACTCTCGGACCCAAAGGTCGTAACGTTGTTATCGACAAAAGCTTTGGTGCTCCTCTGATCACCAAGGACGGCGTCACTGTTGCCAAAGAGATCGAACTTGAAGGCAAGTTCGAGAACATGGGCGCTCAGTTGGTTAAGGAAGTTGCTTCCAAGACATCTGATGTTGCTGGTGACGGCACTACAACCGCTACAGTTCTAGCTCAGTCCATCTATCGTGAAGGCGTTAAGCTTGTGACTGCTGGTCACAACCCGATGGAAATCAAGCGTGGCATCGACAAGGCTGTTAAAGCAGCTGTTGAGTCTCTGCAGAAGCTCTCTCAACCAGTTAAGGATCACAAAGAGATTGCCCAGGTTGGCACCATCTCTGCTAACTCTGACGAGACCATCGGCAACATCATTGCCGAGGCGATGGAAAAAGTTGGCAAAGAGGGCGTTATCACCGTCGAGGAAGCCAAGTCGATGGAAACATCTCTCGAAACAGTTGAGGGTATGCAGTTCGACCGCGGTTACCTCTCTCCTTACTTCGTTACCGATCCAGAGCGCATGGAAACAGTCATGGAAGATGCTCTGATTCTGATCCACGACAAGAAGATCAGCAACATGCGTGACCTCCTCCCGGTTCTCGAGCCGGTTGCCAAGCAAGGCCGTCCACTCTTCATCATCGCTGAAGATGTCGATGGCGAAGCACTGGCAACTCTGGTTGTCAACAAGCTGCGTGGCACTCTCAACATTGCCGCTGTCAAAGCTCCTGGCTTTGGTGACCGTCGTAAAGCAATGCTCGAAGACCTTGCTGTTCTTACCGGTGCTCGCGTGATCTCAGAAGAAGTTGGCTTCAAACTCGAAGCTGCGACTCTTGACATGCTCGGTACCGCTAAGCGCATTGTGATCGACAAGGACAACACCACGCTTATTGATGGTGCTGGCTCTGAAGCTGATATCGCTGGTCGCGTTAAGATGATCCGCGCTCAGATCGAAGAAACTTCAAGCGATTATGATCGTGAGAAGCTTCAAGAGCGTCTTGCAAAGTTGGTCGGTGGTGTTGCTGTTGTCAAGGTTGGCGCTGCGACAGAGACTGAGATGAAAGAGAAGAAAGCTCGTGTTGAAGATGCACTGCATGCAACTCGTGCTGCTGTCGAAGAGGGCATCGTCCCTGGAGGCGGTGTTGCTCTGATTCGCGCGATCGAAGCTGTTGCTAAAGTTAAAGTTGATGGCGAGCAGGTCTTTGGTGTCAACATCGTAAAGCGCGCTCTCGAAGAGCCTCTCCGCCAGATTGCTGCTAACGCTGGTCAGGAAGGCTCCATTGTGGTTAACGAAGTCAAGAACAACAAGGGCGCTTACGGTTTCAACGCGTCTCGTGACGAGTACACCGACATGATCAAAGCTGGCATCATTGACCCGACCAAAGTGGTTCGCTCTGCTCTGCAGAACGCTGCTTCTGTTTCAGGTCTGATGCTGACTACTGAAGCGTGTATCGCTGATAAGCCAAGCACTGACGCCGGTATGCCTGCAATGCCTGATATGGGCGGCATGGGTGGTATGGGCGGCATGGGCGGCATGGGCGGCATGATGTAACGCCTGCTCATTCTGTTACAAAACAAAAAGCTCCCCGGGAACCCGGGGAGTTTTTTTTATGAACAACTTTTCGTTTATGGACAATCTCTTTGGAGGACTTTTTTTAAACAGCTAACTCCTGCGCCTTCGCTCTGGGCATGGGGGCGACTATAAAGCGTTGCTCACCATCACGCGTCTCTGCAAGGACTTCAACGGTTGCCTGATCTTTGCCTTTTCCATAAGAGGCCAAAATTTCTCCCGCGATTCGAAGATCTTCTTCAAGAGGTTGTCCGGAAACCAGCCCTAGTGGACCGGAGACACCTGGTGTCCGTAGAATGATGTAGCCTTGTTTGGCCGCATCACGGATAGCATCGTTGTCTCTCTGATGCCTGCCGAGAGTCAATTTAGATTGTTCGGAAAGTCGGAATTGCCGGCCGATTTTTAGCAGTTCTACATCATCAACCGTGCAATCAGGTTGGTGATTGATTAAATCACGAAGACGGTCTGAGAAGTGGATCTCGGTCAGCAGGCAGCCGCCACCCGAGGAGGGGTAGTCCGTAAGCGACCATTCTTTGGCAAGGGCTTCCTGCGGTTTGCGAGAGCGGCCTTGAATGTCGAGGAGTTGCTCACGATCGACCAGACCCTGTTCTTCCATGGGGGTGATTGGCAAATGTTTGGCGCTTAGCGGTCTGAGAATACGGTCTGGATGTCCTGAGTAATTGGCTACTGAACGTAACGCATTACCGTTCTGGCTCATGGGTCTTTGGCCAAGAACCTCTCCGGAGAAAAGAAAGTCGAAGCCACGTTCTGCCATGATTTCACCGGCGAGGCGAAACATCATGGCGTGGCAGTCGATACAGGGATTCATGTTTTTACCGTAACCATATTTAGGTTTCTTGAGCATTTCCAGGTGTACTTCACTGATATTTTCGATGATCAGAGGGATGTCCATCTGCTTGGCTGCCAGTTCAGCCTTGTTGCTACCAAAAAATGGTGTAACAAAGGCGATTGCCGTAACGTCCACTCCCTGTCGTTTTAGACAAAGAGCGGCGAGGCTGCTGTCAAGCCCTCCCGAAAGGAGTCCAAGGGCTTTACTCATAATAACGTCTCCATGTTTCTGATTTATCCTTCGCCCACTGGAATTTTGCGGATTCAGGAGGTTACTTGAACCGTGGGTTGATACCATGATGATACCCCGAATATCAAGCGAGAATCCAGTCTGCATATAAAGGCATTCAGCTTGACAACGAAAAGCTCCATCTGCCAAAATGAGCGGTGGTTTACACGGATTAACCCTTACTGTCCAAACCTCTGGGAGAGATCATGGCTAAAATTGATTCACTGTTTAAGATGATGAAGCAACAAGGCGCCAGTGACCTGCATATCTCAACCGGTGCGCCGCCTCTCTTTCGTTTGCATGGTGAGATGGAAAAACTTAATTATCCCCCTCTAAATGATCAGCAGGCCAGGGGACTTCTTTTTGAAATTCTGGATAAGGAACAGCGTGAAGAATTTGAAGAGAAGCTTGACTTGGACTTTGCTTACTCCTTGGAAGGCGTTGCGCGTTTCCGTGGCAACCTGATGGAGACGCACCGTGGTGTGGCCGGAGTTTTCCGGATTATTCCGAGTAAAATACTAACTGCTGATCAGCTTGGACTCCCTGAAGGTATCCGTAAGCTGACCAAATTAAAAAAAGGTCTGGTGCTTGTGACTGGGCCGACCGGTAGCGGCAAGTCAACCACTTTGGCAGCGATGATCGACCTGATCAACAAAACGCGTCGTGAGCACATCCTGACCCTCGAAGACCCGCTCGAGTTTATTCATGAGAACCAGCTTTCACTGATGAACCAACGGCAGATTGGACAGCATTCTCAGTCCTTTGCCAATGCACTGCGTGCAGCCTTGCGAGAGGATCCGGATGTTATTCTGGTCGGAGAGATGCGTGACCTGGAAACTATTTCCATGGCAATGACTGCAGCCGAAACCGGCCACCTGGTCTTTGGAACATTGCATACCAACTCTGCGCCGAAAACAATCGACCGAATTATAGATGCTTTCCCGAAGGATGCTCAGGAGCAAGTTCGGACCATGCTTGGTGAGAGCCTCAAAGGGGTAATCTGCCAACAGTTGTTACGTACAGCTGACGGCAAGGGGCGTGCGGCGGCTCTGGAAATATTGATCTGTAACGCTGCTGTCGCCAACCTTATCCGGGAAGCTAAAACCTTCCAGGTTCCATCGATCATGCAGACGGCAAAGGGCGATGGCATGCAGTTGATGGATCAGCACATTCTGGAAATGCTTAACGCCAAGTTGATTAATGGTGATGAAGCCTATCGCTGCTGCGTAGAAAAGAAAGCTTTTGAACAGTACTTGCCAAAGCAGAAGCGTTGATAAAAGGTCCCTTCCTCTATTGTCCTGGCCCGTTTGCCAGTGTTAGCATGGAACCTTAGACAGAGATTTCCTGTTCTGGTGTAAAAGAAACGGACCCAAGGCCTTTTGTGCAAGATCAATTCGGACGAAAAATAGAATATTTACGTCTTTCAGTCACCGATCGCTGTAATTTGCGCTGTCGTTACTGCATGCCTGAAGCAGGGGTTGCCGATCTCTCTCATGGCGACGTGTTACGTTATGAGGAAATGCTGCGGGTTGCTGCTGCAGCTTGTCGACTGGGAATTCAAAAAATTAGAGTAACCGGCGGAGAACCTTTGGTACGCCGTGGTATCGTTAACTTTATCAGCCGGTTAGCATCGTTGCCTGAGAAACCGGAAATAACTCTGACCACCAACGGTCTGCTCTTGGCGGAGCAAGCAGAAGCACTCAAAACAGCAGGTCTATCGCGGGTAAATATAAGCCTCGACACACTTCGCCCGGAGCGTTTCGAAGAGTTGACCCGTCGGCCAGGTTTGGAGCAGGTGTTAGCCGGAATCGAAGCCGCTGAAAAAGTGGGTATGCTACCTATCAAAATTAACGTGATTCCCTTCGCTGATTTTAACGC
>CBDUFN010000170.1:0-6560 GCA_965366475.1 uncultured bacterium
CCTAGTTGTAATTTCCCGCTCACCGACTTGGTGGTCAGAAGTTCATATTGTTGATCAATGAGGCCTTGGTAGCCTTTCTGAATACCTATGACCTCCAGATTGTTGCTCAGGCCTGATCGGACCACGGCACGGATTGCTGCATTCATGCCGGAACAATCGCCTCCACTGGTCAGTACTGCGATGCGTTTCATGTGGGCTCCTGCTTTTTGCTTTAAAGGTTGCAAGAAGTTAAACAGTAGAGAAGGCCTTTGTCAAAATGTCGCATGATTAACGTTGGCTTCGATTTGTGATTTTTTTCTTCTGAAATATGATACATCTAAAAAACATGATGTCTCACTCGACCGAGTGCTTTGACATGGTTATAATGAAGTCTATAACTTAACGAAATGATTTAGATAGGACATGGCTACCATGAGAAAAATAATTAATCTGACTCCATTGATTCTGGGAGTGTTTTTGGTTGGTTTGCAGGGCATTGCTTTCGCTAGCAGCGCTCTTGAAGAGAAGGTGGTTGAACATCAGTTTGCGAATGGGCTGAAATTGCTGGTGGTAGAGCGGCATGACACGCCCGTGGTGTCTGCTTACATGACCATTGGTGTTGGCTCAGTTCATGAGACCAGCGAAACCAGAGGTGTCGCTCACCTTCTCGAGCACATGCTTTTCAAGGGAACACAAACCCTTGGCACGACTGACTATGTGAAAGAAAAACCTCTTCTTGAACAAATAGAGAAGGTTGGTAGCGAACTGGATGCCCTGCGTTTGCAGCCAAAAGCAGATCACACAAGGGTGGCCGCTCTTGAAGAGACATTGGCGTCTCTTCAGGCCGAGCACAAACAGTATGTGGTTAAGGACGTCTTCTCCAATATCTATTCCGAGAATGGTGGCGTCGGTTACAACGCTTTTACCAGCAAGGACTTGACGACCTACCTGATCTCTTTGCCTTCGAATAAGCTGGAGCTCTGGGCTCTTCTCGAGTCGGATCGTATGAGGAGTCCTGTTTTACGTGAGTTTTATACTGAGCGTGATGTTATCCGCGAAGAACGGCGAAGATCCTACGACACCAATCCGCGCCGCCGCCACTATGAGAGTCTGGTGACCAACGCTTTTACCGTCCATCCTTACCGCAACCCGATAATCGGTTGGCATTCTGATATTGCAAACCTGAGCCCACAAAAAACCCGTGAGTTTCTACGTAAATATTATGCACCGGTTAATACTGTGATTGCCCTTGTTGGTGATGTGAAGGCCGACGATGCTATCGCTCTGGTCGGACGTTACTTTGGTGATCTGGAGCGTGGTACGCCGGTTCCGAATATTTCGACTGTTGAACCGGAGCAGAATGGTGAAAAGCGGGTTATCGATATCTTTGATGCCGAGCCACGTTTGGCCATGGCCTGGCATAAACCGACCATGCCGGACAAAGACGATTATGCCTTTGACCTGATCGATCAGATCCTTGGCAACGGTCGGACCTCTCGACTTTATCGTTCACTGGTCGAAGAGCAGAAATTAGCAACGTCGGTTTCCGTTTATGGTGCTCCAGGTTCCCGTTATGCAAATCTCTTTGTGATTGATGCCGTCCCACGTTATCCACATACAACGGCAGAACTTGAAATAGCCATATATGCCGAATTAGAAAAGTTCAAAGAAGAGTTGGTCTCGCCTGAAGAACTCAATAAGGTCCGCAATCGATTGTTAACCGATCAGTTGCGTCAACTCAGAAGTAACTCAGGACTGGCCAGACTTTTGACGTCGTATCAGTCCCTTAGTGGCGATTGGCGATATCTTGCGACGTACAATCAGGAGATTGAAAAGTTGACTGTTGAAGACCTTCAATCTGTTGCCCGTCATTACTTTACCGAGGCAAACAGGACTGTCGTCGTTCTCAAGCGGGAGGATGCATTATGATCTTCTTTCTATGCCGGCCCCGATTGTTTGTTCTTTTGAGTCTGCTTTTTGTGCTGATTTTCTCAGGCTGTACTGCGCCCCCATCAAAGAGCTACCAAAAGCTCGAGTATCCCCCTTTGACGTTCCAATTGCCCGAAGTTGAAACCCTGGTCCTCGAAAATGGTATTCGTCTTTATCTGAAGGCTGATAACGAACTCCCTCTGGTGCAAATGACCGCAATGGTTGGTTCCGGAGCGATTACCTCGTCGGCAGAGAAAACCGGTTTTGCTGATCTCTTTGGTCGTGTCTGGCGAAGTGGTGGTGCTGGCGACCGAAGCCCGGAAGAGTTAGATGCTTATCTCGACCGACTGGCCGTTGATTTGAGCGCCAGTATGACGACCTACTCGGCACAATTGGATCTCTCTCTTCGTTCAGAAGATCTTGCAAAAGGGGTCGCTGTGCTTGGCGACTTGATGATCCGCCCGGGATTCGCGTCAGAACGATTGGAACTGGAAAGGCTACAGGCTCAGGAGCAACTGCGCCGTCAGAACGACAGCCCTCGCTCAATTTCAAGACGTCTGCTTATGGCGGCTCTATATCCAGATCACTACCTTGGCCGTTCTCCCTCTGAAGAAAGTTTGGCCGCCGTTACGCGCCAGGATCTGGTCGATTTTCAGAAAACCTATTTCGCGCCAAACAACCTCTGGATTGCGGTCTCCGGTGATTTCGATCGTGAAGCTCTCCTGACTGTTTTGAAGGAAAACTTTGCAGGCTGGCCTCAGCGTGATGTTCCTGAGCAATTGATGTCGCAGGTGAAAAAGCCGACCTCTGGCCTCATCCATTTGGCGGTCAAGGATCTACCACAAACATCAATTGTCATCGGTGATCTCGGTCTGACCAAGGACAACCCCGATCAGTACGCTGTACGTGTGCTTAACTACATCCTCGGTGGTGGAGGTTTTAATTCGCGTATGATGCGCGAGATTCGTTCGAATCGAGGGCTGGCCTATTCGGCTTACTCCTATTTTCAGGTTGGCCGACGTTTGCCCGGGCCTTTTGTCGCCGGTACCGAGACCAAGAATTCTTCGGTCGTGCCAGCTATTAGCTTAACCCGAGACATCATGAAAGATTTGCGCAATAATCAAGTCACTGATGAAGAGTTGCAACTTGCCAAAGAAAGCCAGATCAACTCGTTTGTTTTTGGTTTTGAGAATACCCACTCTGTGGTCAGTCGACAGATGTCTCAAGATTTTTTTGGTTATCCGAAAGATTACCTTTCCGGATACCGTGATCGCATCGCCGCTGTAACGGCCGCTGATGTTCAGCGGGTGGCGCAGGAGTTTATCGCGCCGTCAAGGCAGCAGATTATTCTGGTCGGTGACCCGACAGAGTTCAGTAAGGAATTGGCTGAGCTCGGTATTCCTGTTCGTGAGGTTGATCTGGACGCGACCCCTTAGCCTTTTACGATGAATCGAGGCCCTTTTGAGTAAATTACAAACATTTATTGACCGGAGTCGGCAATTTTTTGAACGCGACTTATGGGAAATGGATGCTGCTAATCAGCGCTGGTGGCGACGGTTTCTGTTGAATCAGGGGCAGGTGCTGGCACTGGTCATTCGTGGCTTCTTTGCCGATGGTTGTATGTTGCGGGCCTCTGCACTCACCTTTACAACGCTGCTTTCACTTGTGCCGCTTTTGGCTTTGATGTTCTCAGTCCTTAAAGGTCTTGGTGTCCAGAATGAGCTTAAGCCACTTTTGTTGGATCAGTTGGCTGTTGGTGGAGGCGAAGCCGTCAGTAAAATTGTTGAGTATATTAACAACACCAATGTTGCAAAGCTTGGCACCTATGGCCTGATATTTTTGATAGCCACAGTGTTGACCCTTCTGTCGAATATTGAGAAATCCTTTAACAGCGTTTGGGGAGTTGAGGAGACGCGGCCTTTGTTGCGGCGTTTCACCGATTATTTCTCTGTTGTGACCATCGGTCCCGTGTTTGTTGTTGTCGCAATTTCCATGACCAGCACCTTGAAAAGTCAGCAGCTTGTTTTAACCCTGCTCGAATATGAATATGTTGGTGAAGCTTTACTGAGTCTCTTTGAAGTCTTGCCGTTTATGGTGATGTGGCTGGTGTTTGCCGGACTCTATCTGTTTATGCCAAATGTTAAGGTGAGCCCGCGGGCAGCACTGATCGGTGGCGTGTTTGGCGGCACTCTCTGGCAGCTCAGTCAATGGGGTTATTTGAATTTTCAGGTTGGTGTTGCACGCTACAATGCAATTTACGGAACCATGGCAGCTTTGCCTATCCTGATGGTCTGGCTTTATCTTTCCTGGATGATTGTTCTGCTCGGTCTTGAAATGACATATGCAACTCAGAACCTGAGTAGTATTCGACAGGATATTCGAGGAAAGCGGGTGAACTTCGCCAGCCGTGAATTTATTGCTTTAACGGTTCTGTTGTTTGTTTCTCGTCGTTTTTATCTTGGTCGCCCAGCGCTGGGACAAGACGCTTTGGCCTCTCGTCTCGATGTCCCTCCACGGTTGCTTCACACGGTTCTGGAAGAATTGAGTCGCCTTGGTTTTGTTGTTGCAACCTCTTTGGAATCGGATGGGATTGGCTATCAACCTGCCCAAGCGTTGGAAAAGATAAGGCTTGTGGATGTTGTCCGTGGTCTGGCCGTCGATGGCGCTGACTATGGTCCTTTACGCAAAAGCCGTGAGCGAGCCGTTATTGCCGGGGTTGCCAAAACGTTGCAGATGGCAAAGCAAGAAGCTCTGGCTGATATGACATTGCGAGACCTGGTTTTGCAGGCTGAAAAGGCTGAGGATCAGGAGGTAGAAACGGTTGGTGTTGGGGTGGTCGAATAATTTTTTAAGGTAAACGTCTGGTTTTCGTAGACGGCATATGAGTATTGAGTGATCCAGTCACCCAGGGCGATGAGTTCTCCATCGTCTGATTTTTCGTGGAAAGGCTGATGGAAGTGCCCCGTGACGACGGCTTCATGACCTGATCTGAACGCTGGTTGTGCGTATGTCTTCAAGATCTCTTTGGCCGATCCATGCTTGCGGACTTCACCCGATTTTTTACGGCTTTCATAGCCAGCTCGGGTTGCGATCATCATTGTCAGCTTACTGGGGAGAATACGGATCAGATGCCGAATGAAGCGACTGCGCAACAGCTTTCGCAGTTTGTGGTACCCGGTATCATTAGGGTTGGCCAGGTCGCCGTGGGCGATAAAGATTTTTTTGCCGTCGAGCTCAATGCTTCCACCGTCAGGGAGAACTTTGCAGCTCAGTCGGTCTGTAAATATTGGTCCAAGGTGGAAATCGTGGTTACCTTCAACATAAACCAACTGTGTCCCTTGCCGAACCATGCGCTCCAGAATGTCAATCAGTGGGATGTGTTCTGCAACAACGGTGTTCTTGCCGATCCAGAACTCGAATATATCTCCAAGCAAGATCAGTCTGTCCGTTTTGCCGCACTGTTCCTCAAGGAATGACAACATCTTCCTATAGTTCGGATCAGAAGGCTTGCAAAGGTGTGCATCTGCCAGAAAAAGGGCTCTCATGGGCGTTACTATAGGTCTGGCCTAGCGATAAGTCAACCGTACTGAAAGTGATTAAAATATGGAAATAACAGAAGAAGAACAGGTTCCCCCGATACTGCAGCGCGTTCGCTGTGGAGTGATCGAAGGGGGCTGGACTGTCTTTAAAATGATCAAGTTTGTTCTCCCTCTCTATATTGTTGTTGATATGTGTAAGGCGTATGGAGTTATCGACAGCTTGGGCGTTTGGTGTGCGCCATTTATGAGCTTGTTTGGATTGCCAGGAGCAACGGCATTTGCTTTTATCGCCGGAGCCTTGGTGAATTTATATGCGGCGATCGCCGTTCTAGCACCTCTCGATTTGACGCCGTGGCAAGTGACTCAGTGTGGTGTCATGATGGGGATCGCTCACAATCTGGTTCTCGAAGGGGGCGTTTTGAGCAGTACCGGTGCACGTGGAGGTGTTTTGACTCTTTTCCGCATTTTGCTTGCTGCTGTTGCCGGGTGGCTCATGTTGGGAATGCAAGCCTTGGGGGTGGCGGGATGACGATCTTTCTTGATGCTTGTCTCGGTGCTTTGATGCTTTGCGGTAAACTGGTCTTGATTGTGGTGCCGCTCGTCGTTGTTTTTGAAGTTCTGCGCTACGCTAAGGTTTTTCGTAACTTAGGAGCTCGAACAGAACCTGTGATGCGCGGTCTTGGCTTGGGGCGTTCTGCTGTCTTGCCTCTTTTTACCGGGATTTTTCTCGGAATTGCATATGGTGCCGGCATTATTATTCGTTCTGCAGCCGCCGGACATATGAGCCGTAGGGAACTTTTTTTGACCGGCCTTTTCCTGGCAACTTGTCACGCTGTCGTTGAAGACGTTTTGATCTTTGTTGTCCTCGGTGGGGATGCGGTCATGATGCTCGGTTTGCGTTTAGCTCTCGCAGTGCTTCTGACCGCTTTGCTGGCGAGACTGTGGAAACCGCAAACGGGATCAATTAACGCGGAGTCTTGAACCTTGATGTCACCGTCTGAAATTACCCTTCCTATCTATGGGATGAGCTGTCAAAAGTGTGTTGCCAAGGCGACTGAGGCTTTGGCGTCGGTTCCTGGTGTCAGCTCTGTTGGTGTGTCTTTGGAGGCTAAT
>CBDUFN010000171.1:0-6544 GCA_965366475.1 uncultured bacterium
CTTTGAAGGAATATGAAGAGAAGGTGCTTGGCGCTGAAGATCGTGTCGTCACGATTGAATATGACCTTTTTCAAGAGATTCGTCAAAAGGTTGCTTTGCAGGGTCAGAGACTACAAGCGACGGCTGACAAGGTTGCCATCCTGGATGTGTTACTTGGCCTTGCTGATTTGGCTCATGAGCATAATTACTGCACTCCTGCTATGGATGACACCACGGCATTACTCATCGAAGATGGCCGTCATCCTGTGATTGAAACCATGAACCTCGGCGAGCGCTTTGTCGCCAACGATGTTCATATGGATACTGAAGAAAATCAAATCTTGATTATTACTGGTCCAAATATGGCTGGTAAATCGACTTTTATGCGACAAGTTGCACTTCTCGTGTTGATGGCGCAGGTTGGCAGTCTGGTGCCTGCAAAAAAGGCAGAAATCGGGATTGTCGATCGAATTTTCACCAGAGTTGGGGCCAGTGATAACCTTGCCCGCGGGCAATCAACGTTTATGGTCGAGATGACTGAAGCGGCCAATATCCTCAATCATGCCACGCCACGCAGTTTGATCGTACTTGATGAGATCGGGCGAGGCACTTCCACCTTTGATGGTGTCAGTATTGCCTGGGCGGTGGCTGAATATTTGCATGATAATGCTAAGGTTGCTGCCAAGACATTATTTGCGACCCACTATCATGAGTTAACCGACCTGGCACAAACTCGTGGGCGGGTTAAAAATTATAACGTTGCCGTTAAAGAGTGGGACGACCAGATTATTTTTCTGAGACGTATCGTTAAGGGTGGCGCCAGTCATTCTTACGGGATTCAGGTCGCACGTCTGGCTGGTTTACCAACAGCGGTTATTGATCGTGCAAAAGAAGTTTTGAGAAATCTGGAGTCTGGCGAATATGAATCCGGGGCGCCGCGTTTAGCAAGAACGAAGCTCACGGATAAGAGAGAAATGACACCACAACTTGGCCTTTTTGAGCAACCGGACCTCGTCAGGCAACGTATTGATGAAATGGATGTTTCGGTTTTAACTCCTCTTGAAGCTCTTAACATACTTGATGAATTGAAGAAAATGCTTTGATGACCATGACTCGTATTTTTGTTTTTATACTATTGTTGTTCGCTTTGTTGATTCCTGCTCAGACCTTTGCTGAGAACGCTGAACAGGCTTATCAAAAGGCGCGTGATTCATATTACTCACTCCAGAATTCATCTCGCAAACAGATGTATAGAGAGAATTGGGAACGTGTCTACAGTCAGTTTGAATCGGTGTACGAGCGCTTCCCAAAAACACGCCGAGGGCCTGATTCTCTCTATATGTGCGGTAAAACAACGGCAGGTCTTTACACCGTAAGTCGCATCAAACCTGATGCAGAAAGAGCTGTCGATCTGTTCGAGCAAATGGCAGAGATCTACCCTGAGAGTTCTCTTGCTGATGATGCTCTGATTCAAGCAGGCAAACTACTTGAAGACGTTCTGTTGGACAACAAACGTGCTTATCTTATCTATCATAGCCTGATCAAGAGTTTTCCCTCAGGTGATATGGTTGGTAAAGCCAAAACCCGTTTGGCTGCCCTCGCTGATTATGCTCCTCCGCCACAAAAAACGGTTGTTAAGTCTGCCGCTAAAGAGAAGGGAACATCAACGGCTAAGTCATCAGTGAATGAGCCTGCAGGCTCAGGAACACTGACTGCCATTCGTTATTGGTCTAATCCTGGTTATACCCGAATTGTCCTCGATGTCTCCAATCAGACTGAATTCTCTGCTCATTACCTCGTCTCTGAACCAAGTAAGGATGTTCCACCACGACTGTACGTAGATATAGAAAAAACCGGTCTCGACGAGGCTCTGAAGCAACCGACAATCGTTGCTGATGGTTTGTTGCGGCAGATTCGAACAGGAACCCCGGAAGATGAGACTGTTCGTGTTGTTCTCGATCTTGAGAGTATCGGTGATTACAAGGTCTTCCCACTCAGTGACCCATGGCGCATTGTTATTGATATTGCTGGTGACAAGGCTCCGGAACTAAAGCGTCGTGATACAGTAATAACGTCATTGCCTGAATCGGGCGGTGATGCCATTGCCAAAGTCCTCAACGATACACCCAAACAACAGGAGCCTTTGCATATCCCTAAAGCTCCAGCAACACAAACTTTACGACGGATCGTTGTTGATGCCGGTCACGGTGGTAAAGATCCGGGGGCGGTAGGAAAAAATGGTACCCTGGAAAAAGATGTAACCTTGAAAATGGCCAAAGCTCTTGCGAAAGAATTAACCAAGCAAATTGGTTGTGAAGTTATTCTGACCAGGAGCGGAGATGTCTACCTGCCTCTTGAGGAACGCACGGCTATTGCTAATAAAGTTGGAGCCGACCTCTTTGTGTCACTTCATGCTAATGCTAATAAAAGCCGTAAAGCGTACGGCATAGAAACTTACTATCTGAATTTTTCCAAAAATGATAAAGCCGCGGCTGTTGCCGCACGAGAAAATGGCACCTCGATTAAACAAGTCTCCGATCTTGAACTGATCCTTTTTGATTTGATGGCTAACGCCAAAATCAATGAATCCAGTCGATTAGCGACTGTGATTCAGGAAAGTCTTGTACAACGCATCAGTAAGAAATATAGCGATGTTCGTGATCTCGGTGTGAGACAGGGGCCGTTTTACGTTCTGCTCGGAGCCACGATGCCCTCTGTTTTGGTTGAAACTGCCTTTATTAGCCACCCTCGAGAAGAGAAACGTTTGAATAGTCCTGCATTTCAAAACTCTGCTGCTCATGCGATTGCTGCGGCAATCAAGGATTATGCGGTCAACAATAAACTCATAGCGTCCCGATGACATGACACGAGAAAATAAACACAATAATTTTTTTGCCACAGAGATAATGATGGCGGGTGATGTTTCCTTTGAAAAGAGGCGAACTCACCTTTTGGAAGCAGCACGCCAATATCTTGAATTCCACCGAAGCCTTTGTCAGGACATGCATAGTAAGGGGGGGAGTGGTAGAGATGTTGTTTCGTGTATTACTGCGATGGCAGACGAGCTTATTCTGAATCTTTACCAATGTTCTGCAGCCGAATTTCCAACTGCTGGTAAGGTCTGTTCTGCGGTTATTGCGCTTGGTGGTTATGGTCGTGGTGAACTGAACCCCTTATCCGATATCGATGTCATGTTTTACTGCAGTGATCAGAATAAAGACCTGGCAGAAAAAATTGCCGAAAGAGTTCTTTATCTGCTGTGGGATTTGAATCTTGATGTTGGCTACAGTGTCCGAACTTCATCTGATTGTTTGTCTCTGGCTCAGCAGGATATTACAATTCGCACCGCCATGATGGACACGCGGTTTCTTGCCGGGGATGAAGTTCTCTACCATGAATTTGAACGTCAGGTTATGGCTCCGTTGGAAAAGCGTAACAGTCAGGCGTTTCTAAAATATAAATATGAAGAGCATAAGACCCGGTTGAAAAAATACGGGTCGTCAGTGTATATGCTTGAGCCGAATATTAAAGAAGGAGAGGGCGGCCTGCGCGATTTGCATACGGCAGTTTGGATGCTACGTATCAAATTTAAGGCTAAAAGCTTACGTGAGCTCTTAAAAAAAGGCGTGATCTCTGAACAGGAGATGCAAGAGGTCGAATCGGCATACGATTATCTCTGGCGAATTCGTAATGAGTTACATTTTTTATGTAAACGTAAAACTGACCAAATTCAATTCGATAAACAAGAGCAAATAGCGGCTTTTCTTGGTTATAAAGACACTAAAAAAGCACTCTCTGTAGAGCAGTTTATGCAGGATTACTATGCTCATGCAACCCACACAGAGCATCTCGCTTCCTCAATGATTTTTAAAGCTTATAAGGAAAAGGATCCTTCGACAGGGCTTTTGGGTTATCTCGGAAGACGCAGTCTTGGTGATGACTTTTTCAGCTATCGAGGTGAATTAAAGACCGCGCGCGAAAATCTTTTTCAAACACGTCCGGAAGCCATGATGCAGGCATTTTTGTTAGCTAAGCAAAAAGGTCTGGGTTTGAGCATGGATGTTAAGAGCCAGATTCGAGACAACCTTTCTCTGGTCAATGATAGTTTTCGCCGTAATCGTGAAGTTTCAGCGATGTTTTTGGAAATCATGCGTGGACCTTCCGGCGTTGCTCAATGCCTGCGTGATATGCACCACCTGGCTTTTTTGAATAAGTACATCCCTGAATTCAAAAGAATTTACTGTCAGGTTCAGCACGACGCCTACCATGTCTATACTGTTGATATCCACTCGATTTTTGCAGTTGAACAGATTGAAAAACTCTGGATCGGAGAATATCAGGAAGAAAAACCACTTTTGACCAACGTTGCTGCCGATATCGGTAAACCAGAGTTGATCGTTTTAGCTGTGCTTTTTCACGATATTGGTAAGGGCGAGGGGAAAGATCATTCCAATAAAGGCGCGGACATGATTCCGAAGATTGCCCGTCGATTGAACCTTTCCAAAGAAGATAGCCTCCGTCTTGAATTTCTTGTGCGGCATCATCTTGATATGGCTCACATATCACAACGTCGTGATCTGAATGATATCCGTCTTATTCAGGATTTTGTCAATACGATGGAGATGGCAGAGACCTTGAAAATGCTCTTTCTGTTGACCTTTGCAGATTTAAAGGCGGTTGGCCCGGACGTCTGGTCTGAATGGAAAGGTCATCTTTTGCAGGATCTTTACGAGAAGTCTTACGAGACATTTGAACGTGGCAACTTCATGAGTGAAGTACGTTCTGAACGTGTTCGCAATCGTAAGCGTAAGGTTCTGGCGGCTCTCAAAGATGATTTTGGTGAAAAGAAGGTCAAGGGCCGTTTACGTTCCATGGGAATGCGTTACCTGTTGACTCACCGTTCCTGGGAAATCAAAGATCATCTTTTTCTGGAGTTGTCACGAGGGAACGATACGGTTGCCATAAAGGTTACTCATGACCCGAATGCAGAATTTACCAATGTAACGATTTCGACACTTGATGTCCCTGGTCTTTTTAGCATGATTACGGGTGTCATGTCTGCCAATGGCATAAATATCCTTGGAGCACAGATTTATACCCGAAGTAACGGTTTTGCACTTGATATCCTGCACGTGAATAAACCTATTGGGGGCATCATTGATGACACTGTTAAATGGGAGAAGGTTAAGGCAGATTTAACTTCTGTTCTTGAAGGACGGGTTAGAGTTTCTACTCTGGTCAAGAAGCGTCAGAAGAGTAGCTTCGTGACTGGACAAAATGTTCCGCGTTTCCCAAACAAGGTCTCTTTCGATTGTGATGTTTCGCGAGAACATACTGTGATTGATATTTTTGCCCACGATGAGGTCGGTTTGCTTTACCAGATCACCAGGACCTTGGCTGAATTGGGCCTGTATATACACGTTGCTAAAATCTCCACAAAAGTTGATCAGGCCGCAGATACTTTTTACGTCAAAGATATCTTTGGCCAAACGATCAGTGACGAAAACAAGCGCGAAGAAATACGTAAAGCATTGTTAGAATGTCTTGAAAATTAACGATTGGTTGATTCCCTTATGAATCAGTATGTCGACAATTATCTGAATTACCTGGCTGTCGAACGTGGTCTTGCCCTCAACACTCTTGATGCATATGGTCGTGACCTGGCTCGCTACCTTGAATATCTGGAACGGAGTCGAATCAGCTCTCTGGGTGACGTATCTCCCGCCGTTGTCTTGCGTTTTTTAAGTCATCTGAAGGACTCCGGCTTGTCCGCCCGAAGTCGTGCACGAACGCTGGCTGCACTAAAAACGTTTCATAAGTTTCTGGTTCGCGAGAAAATCTCTTCTGATAATCCGACGGATCAAGTGTCTTCACCGAAAAGTCTTACCGCACTACCGCATACTCTGGCTCCGGTGGATGTTGAAAATCTTCTTGCCGGTCCACAGGGAGAATCACCTCTGGCCTGGCGCGATCGAGCTATGTTGGAAATTATCTATGCGACGGGATTGCGTGTTTCTGAGCTTGTCTCACTGAAGTTAAGTGATCTGCAGATGGATGTTGGATATCTGACTGCCTTTGGTAAACGCAGTAAACAACGTATTGTCCCTTTGGGTGACGCTGCAATAACTTCATTGCAAGAGTACCTTAAGAATGGCCGGCCGGGGTTGGATAAGCAGAGAGGCTCTCACTTCCTTTTTTTGAATCGCTCTGGAGAAGGCTTGACTCGTCAGGGCTTCTGGAAGATTATAAAGCGCCGCGCTCTCGAGGCGGGAATTACCCAGTCTATAACGCCGCATACCATGCGTCATTCGTTTGCAACCCACTTACTTGAGAATGGAGCGGATTTACGTTCTGTTCAGGCCATGCTTGGACATGCTGATATCTCTACAACACAAATATATACGCATGTAACGCGCGAGCGATTAAGAAAAATGCACACTCAACATCATCCTCGCGGTTAGTAGTGCGCTAACAGATAACTGATAACTGATTACTGATAACTGATAACTGATAACTGATACCTGATAACTGATAACTGATAACTGATAACTGATAACTGATAACT
>CBDUFN010000172.1:0-6462 GCA_965366475.1 uncultured bacterium
TAACTGATAACTGATAACTGATAACTGATAACTGATAACTGATAACTGATAACTGGACCCTTATGAAATACATTGTTTTGCTTGGCGACGGCATGTCCGATGAGCCAATTGAAGAGTTGGATGGGAAGACGCCTTTACAAGCTGCAAAGACGCCTAACATGGATAAGCTAGCTCAACGGGGTACTATAGGCCTTGCTGAAACTGTTCCAGCGGCCTTTCACCCTGGTTCTGATGTCGCAAATCTCTCTGTGTTTGGGTACGATCCAGCAAGTTGTTATACGGGACGTTCGCCTTTGGAAGCAGCCAGTATGGGTGTTGAGCTTGGCCCCGACGATGTTGCTTTTCGTCTTAATTTAGTAACTTTGGGCTTGGCTGGTGGCGATATGTATATGCAGGATTTTTCTGCTGGTCATATTACGACGGAAGAAGCTCGTGAATTGATCGAATGTCTTCAGGATGAACTTGGTGACGAAGAGTTCCAGTTTTATACAGGAGTTTCTTATCGTCATTTGATGGTTTGGCGAGGAGGTTTGGACTCTTTCAACGTGCTCCCTCCTCATGATTTGACAGGGAAGAGTGTCAACGATCATATGCTTCGCTCTAAAGAAGGTATGCCGCTGATGCAAATTACCAATTCGGCGCAACTTCTCTTTAAGCGCCATCCGGTGAATGTCAAGCGTGAGCAGGAGGGTAAAAATCCTGCGAATTCTGTCTGGCTTTGGGGTCAGGGAAAACGACCTGAGATGCCGACACTGCAAGCCAAATATGCTCTGAGCGGCGCTGTGATCTCAGCGGTTGACCTGATCAAGGGAATTGGTATCTATGCTGGTTTGGACGTGATCGATGTGCCTGGCGCCACGGGTTATCTGGATACAAATTATCGGGGGAAGGCAGAGGCAGCATTAGAGGCTCTGAAGACCAGAGATTATGTCTATGTTCATGTAGAAGCCCCGGATGAAGCAGGGCATAGTGGCAACTTGGCTGATAAGATTGAGGCTATTGAGCGTTTTGATCAAGATGTTGTCGGTACGGTTATGAACGGAATGAATGGATTGGGTTCTTATCGAATTCTACTCTTGCCCGATCATCCAACGCCTGTTGTGAAAATGACTCATACCAAGGACCCTGTACCCTTTGTTATTTATGGCTCTGATGGTGAATTCAATTCAGATTATTCAGGCGATGGTTACTCAGAGTCTACAGCACGAGGTTCAGGTGTTACTGTTGCCCCAGGTCATAAGGTGATGGACATGCTGATTGATGGAAAGTTGCCGTAAGGACAAATAATATTGAAACCATAAGGACGGCCAATGTGCCGTCCTTTTCTTGTTTTTTACTCAGTATCCTCTGACTCTTCTGTGGAGTCAGGATCTATTCCAAGTTCTTTCTCTTCTTGTCTACGTTTAAGTTTTTCATCTTTTTTGGCTTTTTTAGCGATTTCTTTCTGGCGTTTTTCGAAGCCGTAGTTCGGTTTTCTGGCCATTTTGTAAACCTTTCCGGCTGAATGTTGCGCCGGGTTTGTTTTGCAGGGAAGGGGGTAACTTAATTTAACTTATATAGAAAAAAGGAGCCTCACGGAAATCCGTGAGGCTCCTTTTGCAAACCAATGCAAAATCAAATTTAGATTTTGCAGACGTTAGCCGATTGAGGGCCTTTTTGGCCTTCAGTCACGTCAAAGCTTACACGATCTCCCTCAGCGAGTGACTTGAATCCGTCGCCTTGGATCTCGGAAAAGTGAACGAAAACGTCAGGACCGTTGTCCTGCTCGATAAAACCAAAACCCTTTGCATCGTTGAACCACTTAACTGTACCTTCTGCCATTTTTTCCTCCACGTTCCCCTCTGGGAATCTGTACTGGTGTGCAAGCTTTGTTCGCCCTGAAAATAAAAGGCACGCAGCCGAAGTGGTCTGTGTGCCTTGATCCGTTTTGACACCTTGTCAATCTGGTGAGCGACAAAAACACTTACACAAACTTGCTAATTATCAACAAACTAGCACGTTAGAATTTTGAAATGCAAGACTTAAAATAACATCTTTATAAAAAGGCTTTGGATATGACCAGGATTGGTTCATCTGAAACTTGTAAAACATTCCAGGCCTTTGAGAGCTTACTTGCAGCGCATGATCTTTTTTCCATCTTCAAACAGCACTTCAATCTTACGAGGTCCAACCACACGTTGGACTAGTCCAAGACCAAAAGCTGAATGGTTTGTCAGCGCTCCAACTTTGTAAGCTGTCGTCATGGAGTAGTCAATCGCTTGGTCACTGTTCATGCTTGGACGAAGTTCAGCCCACTCTTTTTGTTCTGCTATTTTAGGGTCCACTGTGCGACGAGCGGCTGGTTTTTTGGGGACCGTTGGTGGGCGATACTTGTGTTGCCCACTGCAGGTATTACATTGCACCTTGGCAGGAACATCATCCTTCATTGCGACAACGATGTGGTTTGTGTTTTTGCGACATTTCGTGCAGCGAGCCTCAATTGGGTCTCCGGCTGCAAGTGGGGTGCTTTCCATGTTTGTACTCCTAGCCAAGGTGTGGCCGAAAAATACCAGGGAGATGTCTGGAATCTATGGGGCCTGTTTGACAATTTATGTGCCATTCAATGCGTGGCAGAATAGTTATAGTTCTTCTTGCTGTAACGTCATCTCCGAACAGGTAGAAGAGTGAATTATTGATTCTTTTTTAAGGGTAATTTTACATCTTACACATTTTTGACAATAAAAGATACCAACAGAAGTTAGCAACCGGGTCGATATGACCTCTACCGTTGCTTTTGATTGTTCCCAGGGCGTCTGTTGCCGCCGGGCGAGCTGTTCCCTTTGTCTCTTTGAGGTCTTGCTTGTTGATTCGTACGGCTTGGCCTTCGGGCTGGTTGGGCTGCACGCTTGGGAGCAGGCACGTCGTAATCGAAACCTTCAACACGTTTTTGCTCCAGCTGTGTGCTGAGAGTTCGTTCGATCATTCTTACCATGGCACCATCTTCATTGGTTATCATGGTGAATGCGTCGCCACTTCGAGCTGCACGTCCTGTACGACCTATCCTGTGAATATAAGCTTCAGGTGTATCTGGAATATCAAAGTTTATGACGTGTGAAACCAGAGACACGTCTATGCCTCGAGCGGCAATGTCGGTAGCAACAAGAATCTGAAAGTTACCGCTACGAAATCCATCCAGAGCCGCCTGTCGACGTGATTGTGAAAGGTTCCCCTGTAGAGAAGCTGCCCGATAGCCACTTTTACTGAGCCTCTCGCCGAGTTTCTTGGCTCGATGTTTGGTTCGGGTGAAAATTAATACAGACTCTGTGTCTGTATGCTTGAGAAGCTGAAGCAACAGGTCCGTTTTGAGGTGTTGTGGAACTGGATAAAGTGCGTGGCTGACTGTTAGAGGGGGAGCGATTGTGTCGACCTGTACAGTCTCAGGGTTGTTGAGGACTTCTTTGGCAAGGTGCCTAATCTCTTTTGGCATGGTTGCCGAGAAAAGTAACGTCTGCCTTTGTGCCGGAATGGCCTTGATGATACGTCGAATGTCTGGGAGGAATCCCATGTCGAACATCCGGTCAGCTTCGTCAAGAACCAGAACATCCAGTCGGCTCAGGTCGATTGTTGATTGTTTAATGTGATCAAGAAGTCGTCCTGGGCAGGCGACAACGATTTCTGCGCCGCGTTTGAGCTTTGTAACCTGGGGGTTCATGCCGACCCCACCATAGATTGTGACACTGCGCAGGCCACTCTCTTTACCAAGTTGGGTGAGGGATTCGTGGATTTGTTCTGCGAGCTCGCGGGTTGGAGCAACAATTAAAGCACGAACGCAGCCACGTTTGCCTTTCATCAATTGATGAAGAATTGGCAAGCCAAAGGCCGCAGTTTTCCCAGTGCCTGTTTGAGCCAGACCCATGACATCGATGTGCTGCATGATCTTAGGGATAGATTGTGCTTGAATTGGTGTTGGTTCGGTAAATCCTGCAGCTTCGACACCTGCTGCAATTCTTGGGTTTAAATTGAAGCTTTTGAAATCCATACTTCCTTCTTTTCTATGAGCCGGCCCGAATATGTTGCTATGACTGTAACGAGTGAATTGACATCACGGACAGGCTTCAGAATAAAAAAGCTCCGGAATATTCCGGAGCCTTGAAGAACGTCTTTTCAATCAGGGAACAGTGTTGCCACTCTCATCTTTACTAAGTGATAACATATCATAGTAACAGTCGCCCTCGATGAAAGTCAAGGTGATGCATTAGATTGCCCGCCTTTCTCCTTTTAATTCATACCCCTTCTGCTCAACCTTTGGTCAGCCATACTGTTTGATATGGATCAAGAATCACAAAATCATTCTTTTGGTTAATCTCTTGATTTGAAAGTTGATCCCAACACAGCGCCTCTCCAGAAAAACCAATCAACTGCTTTATGCTAAGGTGTTGTGGCCATTCAGTCAGGTTGGTGATTGCAAGGACTTCTTCGCTTTCCTTTTTACAGCGATGAACGGCGAAAAATTCATCACCAATGCTACGAATTTCTTGTGACGCATCAGGGTGAAATGCATTGTGTTGTCGTCGAATCTTCAGCATACGCCGAAGTTCATTGAAGACCAGTGCGTTTGGTGTGTGCGGGTTTTTTAATAACCCTGATAACTCATCAAGGTTCCATTTGCGACGATTGATTGATCGGGTGCGACCTGTTTTCTCAACGCCTGTCAGGTCGTTGGGTGTTGCCGTTAAACTGTGAAGGTATATGGCCGGGATCCCTTTAAGAGCCAGCATGATGGCTTGTGAACAGAGGAAACGTGGGATTTGCCATTGGTCAATTCCGTTAACCGTGCCTTTTAATGCATCGAATAAAGAAATGTTGATTTCGTAAGGACTGTCTGTGCCATCTGGATTCGACTTCATACTGACAAATCCACCGAAACTGTGCATGAACTCTACCAGAGCGTCTAGTTCCTCTCTTGGAATGAGTCCTTCTGCCGGGCGTAACCCGATCCCATCATGTGACGCTGTAAAGTTGAGAAATGTGCAACCACTCGGTGGCTCACAGCGGCTTTTAGCCCAATCGTTGAGGTAATGACTGGTTCCTTTGTGCAGGCCATGTAGCAGTAGTGGCGACAGACTGAACTGATAAACCATATGTGCTTCATCCTGTTCGCCGAAATAACTCAGGTTCTGGTCGTGGGGGAGATTCGTCTCGGTGAGTAAGATTGACGATGGTGCTGCTGTCTCCAGGATCAAGCGTAGTAATTTCACGACGTCATGAGTTTGTGGCAAATTAATACATTTGGTGCCGAGCTTTTTCCAGAGATAAGCGATTGCGTCGAGGCGGATAAATCGAGCTCCTTGCTTAATATACAAGAGCAAGATGCGCGTGAACTCCAGCAAGACGTTGGGATTTGTGAAGTTTACGTCGATTTGGTCCTCACTGAAAGTTGACCAGACATGTTTAACACCGCGATGAGTGTGCACAGGGGTAAGAACTTTACTTTTACGTGGTCGCACAACCTCCGAAAGATCAACCTGCGGGGCCATCTCGATAAAGTAGTAACAGGCAGGGGGCTTGTTATTGATGAAGTCAATAAACCAGAGACTTTCACGTGAGATGTGGTTAATGACCAGATCCATCATCAGGTCCACACTTTCTGTGAGTGCCCGGATATCTTCCCAGTTGCCAAGATCAGGGTTGACCTCTTCGTAATTGATGACCGAAAAACCATCATCTGAGCTGAAGGGGAAAAATGGCAGAATGTGGACGGTACTGATCAAGTCTGTAAGGTTTTCAACAATAAACTTGTTGAGTGTTTTTAGAGGAGCTTCATCGGTTGCGTTAAGACTGTCACCGTAAGTGATCAAAATAACGTCTTTTTCGCACCATCTGTCTTGTTCCTTTGGCTTCTGCTCAATAGCATGATGCTGGAGAAGAGATGTGATTTCATCAAGGAGCAAAGGCGTCTGGTTCTTGCCATAAAGGCCTTCCAGAAGAGGCGATGCTTTTTCTGTGAAATGTTGTACTGCAGTCATCCCGAGTGTCATGGGGTCTGGTCTCTCAGTTCTATCGGTCGTTGTTGTCCGCTTCAACAGCTTCATAGAGGTGATCAAGGATGTCCGGGATGGCGCTGATGACTCGATTCCAACTCGGCATAAATGGTGTCTCCATCGGATTGGAGAGGAAAATTTCACCTGCACGCATGATGTTTTCAGCAAAGAGTTCTACGGTTTTCTCTTCTTTATGACGATCTAAAGTTAATCCATTGATAAGGGCATCGTTGTAATAAGCTTCGATGAAATCAAGAGCCGTTCGATAATAAGTTGCTTTCAAGGTGCGAAAGCGTTCGAGTGAGAAAACCTGGCCCTGGGTTGCCAGCTTTCTGACGACGGCCTTGATGATGTCTGTACTCATTCGTGACAATCCACCGGTCGGGTCGTTGACAGATAGATTCTGATGTTTGTGGTCGTAGGTTTCTGCTATAGCGACTTG
>CBDUFN010000173.1:0-6426 GCA_965366475.1 uncultured bacterium
ATTAGGTCAAATTCGTGCAGGTCTTGTGGTTGCTTGCGAGAGCTCTCGCGAGATCAACGAGATCATGATTCAGCAGATGCTCGATAATCCGACCATGGAAAATTTCACCAAGTCTCTGGCGACCTTGACCGGTGGCTCCGGTGCCGCTGCGGTCTTGCTCACAGATGGTTCCTTTACTCCGTCAAGACGGCCACGTCTGCTTGGCGGTGTCAATCTGGCTGAGCCTCAGCACCACACCCTCTGTCGTTGGGGAATCAAGTCCGACGACCCGGAAAACCATGTCCCCTATATGCAGACTGATGCAGTCGCTGTCATGAAATATGGCGTCGAATTGGGCAAGAGAACCTGGGATGCTTTTGCCAAAGAGCTCGATCTCACCACAGACCGGATTGATAAGGTTATCTGTCATCAGGTTGGTGAAGCTCACCAAAAACTGATCTTGCAGACGATAGGTCTCTCACAGGACAAGGATTTTACCTCTTACGAATTCCTTGGCAATATGGGGACCGTTTCCTTGCCCGTGACCGCGGCCATCGCCAAAGAGCGTGATTTTCTCCTTCCTGGTGATGTTGTTGGTTTCCTCGGAATCGGCAGTGGCCTGAACTGCCTTATGCTCGCCATCCAATGGTAAAATGGCGCCGCAAAAAAAGTCGCGCAGCCTTGCATAATAAAATTTTTGCTTAGCCATTGGCTTATGGATGAGTCCATCTGTTTTTAGATGCTACCGTTTTATTAAAGAGAAGATAAATGAGTGATCTCTATCCTTTTGAAAATAATTTCCTCGAGTTAAATAAGCTGCAATACCACTACCTCGATGAGGGCCAAGGCGACCCGGTGGTTATGGTGCATGGCAACCCGAGTTGGTCTTTCTACTATCGCAATCTGGCCAAGACTTTGCGCGATCGTTATCGTGTGATTGTGCCTGATCATATCGGCTGCGGTCTCTCTGAAAAGCCAGGTGATGAGGACTATTCCTTTACTCTCAAACAGAGAGTAGATGATCTCGAAGCCCTGCTTGAACACCTTGAAGTTCGTGAGCGGATTACTCTCGTGGTTCACGATTGGGGTGGCATGATCGGTATGGCTTATGCGACCAGGCATCCGGAGCGAATTGCACGTCTGGTGATTCTCAATACCGGAGCTTTTCATCTCCCCGCAGGAAAGAAGTTCCCTCTGGCGCTGAAAATCTGCCGCGATACGGCTATCGGTGCGTTTCTTGTTCAGAAGCTGAATATGTTTGCCTTAATGGCGGCCCGGGTTGGCTGTAAACGCAACCCGATGTCTGAAGCACTGCGCGGCGCTTACTGCGCTCCTTACGATATCGCAGCCGATCGTATTGCCACCTTGCGTTTTGTTCAAGATATTCCACTCAAAGCTGAAGATCCTGGCTATGATCTGGTCACCGAAGTTGAGAATGGTCTTGAGCAGTTTGCTGACCTGCCGATGACGATCTGTTGGGGCATGAAAGATTTTGTTTTCGATAAGTATTTTCTCAAGGAATGGCAGCGTCGTTTCCCGAATGCTGACGTCCACGCTTTTGATGACTGTGGTCATTACATTCTCGAGGATGCCAGCGACGAGGTGATTCCTATCATTGAACAGTTCCTTGCGGCCAACCCTCTAGATCCAGCGGTGGCCATCTCTCCCGACGAGAAACTCTGATGACCTCGATGCCCTCTGCTAACGTTGCGGCGCATCTCCCTGAGATGGCGCGTCTGCAACCGGACTCTCCCGCAATTTTTATTCCTCAGGGCCTCGATGATCAAAAACAGACACATTACACTCAATATACCTTTGCCGAGCTTGATCGGGAAAGTGGTCGCATGGCCAGTGTTCTTGAGTCGATCGGAATCAAGCGTGGTGTGCGTACTGTCCTGATGGTTCCTCCCGGGTTCGAATTCTTTGCCCTGACCTTTGCTCTCTTTAAAATTGGCGCAGTGCCGGTTCTGGTTGACCCTGGTATGGGCGTCAAAAACCTGAAAACGTGTCTTTCAGAAGCACAACCAGAAGCTTTCATCGGAATTCCCAAGGCTCACGTTGCTCGTCTCATCCTCGGTTGGGGAAAACCGACGGTCAGAACTTTACTGACTGTTGGGCGCCGGTTGTTTTGGGGCGGTTCAAGCCTCAAGACGCTTTTGTCCAGAACCTCTCCTGATCAGCAATACGAAACAGCACAAACTTCAGAGAGTGAAACCGCAGCGATTCTCTTCACCAGCGGCAGTACCGGTGTCCCAAAAGGCGCTGTTTATAGTCATGGGAATTTTTCCGCCCAGGTCGAGATGTTGCGCCAGATTTACGACATTCGCCCCGGCGAAATAGATTTGCCAACTTTTCCACTCTTTGCACTCTTTGCCCCTGCTTTGGGTATGACATCTGTTGTCCCCGAAATGGACTTTACTCGCCCGGCAGATGTTGACCCCGAGAAAATTATTGCGGCCATAGAGACATTCCAAATAACCACGATGTTTGGCTCTCCAGCTTTGATCAATCGAGTTGGTCGATATGGCGAAGCGCACGGGATCAAGCTGCCGAGCCTTAAGAGAGCCATTTCAGCTGGTGCACCGGTGCCCGCATCCGTTCTTGAGCGTTTCTCCAATATGCTTGGTCCCGAAGCACAAGTCTTTACCCCCTATGGTGCAACGGAGTCTTTACCTGTCTGCTCGATCGGCAGTCGGGAAATCCTTGCGGAAACCAGACATGCAACGGATCGGGGCCAAGGGGTTTGTGTCGGGAAGCCGGTGCCCGGAATAGATTTAAAAATTATTAAAATTACCGATGAACCAATTTCTCTTTGGGATGAAAAGCTGGTCCTGGCTGATGGCGACATTGGAGAGATTGTGGTTAAAGGTCCACAGGTAACATCGGGATACTTTAATCGTGAAGAGTCGACCGCCCTCGGTAAAATTGCAGACCCGGAACATGACGGTTTTTACCATCGAATGGGCGACCTTGGCTATCTGGATGGTCAGGGCCGTGTCTGGTTCTGTGGTCGCAAGGCGCATCGCGTGATTACGGCAGAGGCAACCCTTTTTACTATCCCCTGTGAAGCGATCTTCAACACTCATCAGAATGTGTTTCGCACCGCTTTGGTTGCGACCGGCCGGTCGGGTCAGTCCCGGCCAGTTCTCTGTGTCGAATTGGAAAAAGGCACAGACACTTCAACTCTTTCCAAAATTCACCGTGAGTTGGTGACGATTGGTGAGAGCCATGAGGTGACACGAAATATTAAAACCTTTCTCTTTCATCCGGAATTTCCCGTTGATATCCGTCACAACGCTAAAATCTTTCGTGAGAAGCTGGCGATTTGGGCCGAGGGACAGTTGTCATGAAGGCTCTGGTGACCGGTGGTGGTGGCTTCCTGGGCAAGGCCATCGTTAAATTGCTTCGCGAGCGTGGCGACGAAGTCCGTTCTTTTTCTCGTCATCAGCATCCTGATTTGAATGGAATGGGCGTTGAACATTGCCGTGGAGAGCTCGCTGACGCCGACGCGGTTGAAAAAGCTGCCGAAGGCTGCGAGATAGTTTTCCACGTTGCTGCCAAGGCAGGTGTCTGGGGCCCTTACGAAGATTTTTATCGCGCTAATGTGCTTGGTACTAAAAATGTGATTGCCGCTTGTCGACATCATGGTATCACCCGTCTGGTTCACACCAGTTCGCCGAGTGTGGTTTTTGACGGAACAGATATGAACGGTGTGGATGAGTCGGTTCCTTATCCCGATCATTTTGAGGCCTTCTATCCGCAAACCAAGGCGGAAGCGGAGCAGTTGGTTTTGCATGCCAACGGTAAAGATTTGGCGACCGTTGCTTTACGTCCGCACCTGATCTGGGGGCCGGAAGATAATCACTTGGTCCCGCGCATTCTTGAGCGTGGAGCCAAGGGTGCTTTACGTAAGCTTGGTCATCGAGAGTGCCTTGCCGATACCATTTATATTGATAATGCCGCTGTCGCTCATCTGCAGGCAGCCGACCATCTTGAGGTCGGTTCGACCGTAGCAGGCAAATCCTATTTCCTTTCCCAGGGAGAGCCTTTACCTATTTGGGATGTTGTTAACCGGATCCTCGGCGCTGGCGGCCTCCCACCGGTTACCCGTACAATCTCACCCTCACTGGCTTACAAACTCGGTGCCTTACTGGAGAAGATTTATACGCTTTTCAACCTGAAAGGCGAACCTCGCATGACCCGCTTTGTCGCTAAAGAGTTGTCTACCTCGCACTGGTTCGACCTGAGTGCTGCCCGTCGGGACTTTGGCTATCAACCTGAAGTTTCATTTGATGAGGGTATCGAGCGATTGCGGGCATGGTTGGTGACACGCTGAAAGAATTAACTCTTTCTTATTGTGAAAATCTTATGTTATCTTGGCTTCAAGGTTGCTATGGAGTCCCTATAGTAAAAGCACGAATGTTATCTGAAAAAGTCAGTTCTTGAACTTCTTGAGTGACTTTTCTTTTTCTTGAAATTGTTATGTAAAAGGTGTGATTCTCTATGTTTCAAGCTTTGTGTAATATTGCCTGTTTTGTAACAGCTTTCGTCTGTTTTCTTTATGCTACGAGAATTGCGTGGGTTTCAGGTAAAAAATGTCAGTTCAGCACAAAGTCAGAAGACAGGATTCAAACACTTCTTAGTAGCTTCCCCGCAACAATTATCCTCTATTTTATCGGTTTCTTTATCCTCTTTGGCTATCCTTTTGACAGTTATTTAGCACGAGTTGTGTTTTCAATAACCAGCGCCATTGTTCTTTCCAATATGATGGTTTCTATGGCAATGCCAGAATTGAAGCGCAAACCGACTCCCATGGAAGCCATTCTTGTTGAATTGTTAGACGGATCGGTCTACCAAATGGCCAAGAGGGTTTTGAACGATTCTCTTCTAAAGGGCACTGTCGCCAAATTCAAGCGGTCTGATGGTTGGGTCGTGGTGGGTAGGGATCGTTTAAGAGCCATGAATAAAGAGGACCTTTACAATGGTGTAGAACGTAGAAGCGACAGCTGAATCTTGGATCAGACGTGCTTCTATTTTTTCTTCCCTTTTCTCTTCTGTGTCTACTTTACGTTCGATTGAATTGTTTTTGAGAGTTTATCATGCTGCTAAATTTAAAACCTTGGCAGACACCGAAAAAACAACCTGAATTAACCGAAAAATCTGTGCATCTCTGGCGTTTCCCCCTCTTTAGTCAAGACTCTCTCGAACACCTACTCAATAAGCAAGAGCTGCAACGTGCCAGACGTTTACGTCTTCCTGAAAAAGCACGGACTTTTATAGTTGGACGTGCCCGTTTGCGGCAGATCCTCGCAGGCTACCTAGGTCTTGATCCACAATTGTTGCGCTTCTCTTATGGCCCATCGGGTAAGCCCGCACTGACCGATCTCTCTGGTTCCGTTTCATTCAATCTGTCGCACTCCGGGGGTTGGGGGCTTTGCGCTATAACCGAGAGAGGGGATGTGGGTGTTGATGTTGAAACGATAAATCGTGGCCTTGATTATCAAAAGCTTGCTGACCGTTTCTTTTCAGAGACTGAAAAGCAGTGGTTGCTGGAGTGCACGGCAGCAAGGAGACGTAGACTCTTCTTTAGAATCTGGACACGTAAGGAAGCCTGGCTGAAAGGTAAGGGTGGAGGTTTCTCAGATCCCGATCAAGATCTCGGGGCGGCACATCTCGATGGTTGTTGCACTTACGATGGACACTGGTGGGTGAGAAGCTTTCCGGTCGACCGCAATTCAATCGCGGCTCTTGCTGTCTCTCAAAACGTCTCGTCAGTAAAGCGCTGGAACCTTTAATCTCATCCTGATAAGTTTCTGTAATTATATCGTTTAAAGGATTTATCTGCATTCTTGTTCTTGCCCGAACCGGCCAAGTTGTTATACTTGGAATCAAGACTCTTAAAGAAAGGTTCCTTCCTGGAATTTTATAGTCTGTACCTGCAATTTTTTGTTGGCGCTTAAGCGATGCTCGGGAGCCATGCCCTATGTACGAATTGCCCTACCAGTCTATCCCCAAAATGCTCAAAACCAATGCGCAGGCATATGCCGACCGGATTGCTCTCAGCTATAAGAAAGACGGCACCTATCTGAACTTGAGCTATGCGGATTTCTACACGCGGGTTCTGATGGCTGCTCGAGGTTTGCGTAAGGCGGGCATCGTCCCGGGTGACAAGGTCGCGATATTTTCGGAAAATCGAGCCGGATGGGCTATTGCTGATTTCGCAATTCAATCGATACAGGCGATTACAGTTCCAATCTATGCAACAAATACGGCTGACCAGTCTGCTTATGTCCTTCAGCACAGTAGTGCGCGTATTGTTTTTATCTCTAACCGGCTTCAGTATGAAAAGTTACTCTCTGTTCGCGAACAACTTCCAGCTCTTGAACAAGTGATCTCTTTCGATCGTTTTCTTGGTAGTCATGATTTATCGGTTTATACCCTCTATCA
>CBDUFN010000174.1:0-6418 GCA_965366475.1 uncultured bacterium
CGCTGTCATGGGTGATGTTCTGGCTGTTGCTAGAGACCTACAGACAGATTGTGGTACCCGGATGCCTGCGTTGGGATGCCCTCAGTCTGAGTTGGCTTCTTACGAAATAAAGCCAATGGAACAGATCTTTACGCACTATTACTTAAGGTTTAATGTTAAGGACCAGCCTGGCGTCTTGGCCAAAATTGCCGGGATCTTGGGCGAGCACGAAATTAGCATTGAATCTATGATTCAACCTCATCGTCACGAAGCAGAAGCGGTCCCAATTGTCTTTATGACTCATGTCGCTGAAGAACGAAACGTCATCGCAGCCCTTGCTGAAATAGATCAAATGGACGTGATCCAGAGTGAGACTCTTCTTATTCGAGTTGAAGACCACCTGGAGTAGTTACCGTGACTTCTTAACAAGGTTCTATTGAGCTTTAATAAAAAGGGTTCGTCTTTAAAAAGACGAACCCTTTTTTTGTTCTTAACAATGCCCGGTCGCTTACCAAATCAATCTCTTCGAGTTGGCCTGTCTGTCGAAGCGCCTCGTAAAGAATGATTCCTGCAGATGTCGATAGATTCAGACTCCGAACCACAGGGTTATTCATTGGGATACGAATGGAATGCTCCTCACATTGGTTTAAGAGCTCTTCAGGAAGACCTTTCGTCTCTTTACCAAAGACCAGGAAATCACCTTCACGGTAGTCTGCCTGAACATGAGACTTACCGGCCTTTTTAGAGGTATACCAGAATCGTCCCTGTGGAAAGGCTGCTTGCAACTCTTCCAGTGATGACCATTGCTGAACATCCACAGCGTCCCAGTAGTCGAGACCTGCACGTTTCAAATGTTTGTCATCTATTGAGAATCCAAGTTTTCCAACCAGGTGCAATACCGTTCCCGTAGCACCACAAAGCCTGGCAATATTACCGGTGTTCGGCGGAATCTCTGGTTCGATCAGGACGATATGAAAGGGTGACAGCTTATTTTTCATCTTGCTTCATATGCTTCCAGCGACGATGAACCCAGAACCATTGACTGACATCGAGTCTGATGCCTTCTTCAATCTTTTGGGTCAGTAGCGCTGTGTTGGCAGTTATATTCTCTTCAGACATTTCATTGCCCAGATAAAACAGAGGCGAGATCTTGATTCGGTAGGTATTGTCTTCGTTACGATAGGAAAATGCCGGAACGATAGGAACCTGATATTTCATGGCAACCTGAGCAATGATAGGCGTTGTATAAGCAGGGCGACCGAAGAAGGGCACGCGTACCGCCGATTGGCTACGTGGCATGTGTTGGTCCATTAAGATGCCGACCACATGATTCTTTTGTAACGCTTTGAATATTCGTCTTGCCCCTTTGTGACTGTCTATAATGTACCCACCATAATGTTGTCGCATGCGCCGGAAATAAGCATCAACATGTGGGTTTTTCATTGGCTTCGCAACAATGCCAATCGGAATGTCAAGAAGAGGGAACACTACACCGCCAGCTTCCCAGAAACCGACGTGTCCCGTAAGAAGAATGCAACCCTTGCCGAGTGCGAGAGCCTCCTTGATATGTTCTTCACCTTCAATTGTGAAGAACTTCTCAAGATCTTTTTGGCCATCGAACTTGTCGAGTCGAACCATTTCGACAAAGCCAATCCCCAAGTCACTGAAGACTTGTTTAACAAGTTGTTCTCTCTCTTTTTCTGGTTTTTCAGGGAAGGCATGACGCAGGTTGTCATCTGCAATTTTAACGCGTTTCGGTTGTAAGATCATGCCGAGACTCCCCAGCTTTCTGCCGAGAGACAAAGCAGTAGTACGGGGCAACAGACGTATAAAAGTTGCAATGATTATGAAGGGGATGTATTCGAGCCAGTAACGCATTATATGTGGTCTTTCCAAGGTTATTTTGCGCAAAACAATAACATGCTCACGCCTATGTGGCAAAACAATACGATTGTGTTTCTGCAATCAGTCAGGGGTGTTATACAGCCGCAGCCATTTCAAAAAGATCGCCTTCTTTTTATCGCTACATTAGGCAAACACAAAGGGTCTGCTCATGGAAAAGCAGACCCTTTGTTTCGATTTTAGAAGCTCTTTGCTTATTGACTGGCTCTAAGAGCCTGATCCAGATCTTCTGTGATGTCATCGATGTCTTCTATGCCTACCGACATGCGAATGTAGTCCGGGCTAACCCCGGCCGCAAGCTGTTCTTCTTCAGAAAGCTGCTGATGAGTTGTGCTGGCGGGATGAATCACCAGAGACTTGGCATCTCCGATGTTTGCCAGATGACTGCAAAGTTCAACAGAATCGATGAATTTGCTGCCAGCCTCTTTACCACCCTTGATACCAAAGCCTAGGATGGCACCTTGGCCTGAAGGAAGATAGCGAAGTGCACGTTCATGATCTGGATGACTTTCGAGCCCTGGGTAATTGACCCAGCTCACTGAGGGATGGCCCTCTAGGAACTTAGCCACCTTGAGAGCATTCTCACAATGACGTGGCATCCGTACATGAAGGGTTTCAAGGCCTTGTAAAAGCTGGAAAGCGTTGAACGGAGAAAGGCAGGGGCCCATGTCGCGCAGTAAGGTGATACGCATCTTGAGGATATATGCGAGTGCACCGAGAGCGTCATGATAGACCAGACCATGATAACTCGGATCCGGAGTTGTATATTCATCAAATCGGCCGCTCGACCAGTCGAAGTTGCCACTGTCGACAACGGCGCCACCAATACTCGTGCCGTGACCACCAATGAATTTCGTGAGTGAATAACACGCAATATCTGCCCCATGCTCGAAGGGCTTGAAAAGGAAGGGGGTTGCAACAGTATTGTCGACGATGAAAGGCAAGCCATTATCGTGAGCAATGCGGGCAATTATTTCAAAGTCATCGATATTGTTTTTTGGGTTGCCGATCGTCTCGCTAAAAACCGCTTTTGTGTTTTCGTCGATTGCATCAATAATGCTTGTCGGGTCACTGCTGTCGACAAACTTTACGGTAATCCCCATACGTTTCAGGGTGTAGTTGAACATGTTGTATGTACCTCCATAGAGGTACTGTGTCGAAATTATATTGTCACCGGCCTTGGCCAGATTGAGTATTGCAAGATTGATGGCTGCAGATCCCGAGGCAAGAGCCAGCGCACCGACACCGCCATCCATCTCGGCCAGACGTTTCTCTAAAACATCGGTCGTCGGGTTCATCAGTCGGGTATATATATTCCCCATCTCTGCCAGAGCAAAGAGATTTGCTGCATGCTCACTTGAATCAAATACGTAAGAGGTTGTCTGGTAGATCGGCACTGCTCTTGAGTTTGTCGTCGGGTCGGCACTTTGACCGGCATGGAGTGTTTGTGTACCAATTCTGTAGTTGGGCTTGTCTGACATTATTTTTCTCCTTAATGTTAATGTCTATCGTCATTTACATATTGTCAAAAAAAGCAATAAAGTCAACAATAAAAAACATGAACCACACTTGTTTGCCGTGCAATTAAGCGTAATAAAAAAGGCGGGCCCATAGGACCCGCCTCATAAAATTGATGTCGTTTATAAATTTATGATTGGCTGTTCCGTAAAGCCTGATCAACATCTGCAATGATATCATCAATATGTTCAATGCCAACCGATATGCGAATCATATCATCGGTGACGCCAGATGCGGCTTGTTCTGCTTCCGAAAGTTGACGGTGGGTTGTGCTGGCAGGGTGAAGCACGCAAGAGCGGGCATCTCCAACATGAACAACCAGAGCGATCAACTTTGTCCCTTCCATGAATTTACGGCCAGCCTCGCTGCCACCTTTGATGCCAAAGGTCATAACACCACTGGCACCACGTGGAAGATACTTCTGTGTTTTCTGGAAGCTGGGATGACTCTCCAGGCCAGGGTAGTTGACCCAACTAACACATGGATGCTTCTCAAGATATTGCGCTAAAGCCAGAGCGTTGGTGCTGTGACGGTCCATGCGCATCGGCAAGGTTTCTAAACCGAGGTTTTTCAGGAACGCATTAAATGGGCTCTGGCATGCACCGAGATCACGCATCCACTGGACTCGTGCTTTAACTATATAAGACAGGCTGCCGAACTTCTCTACGTACTTGAGTCCGTGATAGCTCTTGTCCGGTTCTGTCAGTTCTGGATATTTGCCGTTATCCCAGTTGAAATGACCGCTGTCGACGATGATGCCGCCAACGCTGGTAGCGTGGCCGTCGATATACTTTGTTGTCGAATGGATAACAATGTCAGCCCCAAACTCAAAGGGACGACAGAGGGCAGGGGTAGGGAATGTGTTGTCAATGATGAGTGGAACGTCTTTGGCTTTTGCAACCGCAGAGAATTTGGTGAAGTCGAGTACGTTCAGGCCCGGGTTGCCAATTGTCTCGGCAAAGAGAAGGCGTGTTTCATCTCGAAATGCGTTGTTCAACTCTTCTTCGCTACACTCAGGGTCTACAAAGGTTACTTCTATGCCAAGTTTCGGCAGAGTATTGCTGAACAGAGAGTAGGTTCCACCGTAGAGAGTACTTGCAGCAACGACATGCTGGCCAGCTTGGCAGATATTAAGAATCGCCAAAGAGGTTGCTGCTTGACCCGATGAGGTCGCAAGGGCGGCAACGCCGCCTTCAAGAGCAGCCACCTTGGCTTCAAATGCAGCCACAGTCGGGTTACTGATACGAGAATACATATGGTCTGCAGCATCAAGATCAAAGAGCTTGGCAACATGCTCGGCGCTGTCGTATTTATAGGTTGTTGATTGAAATATAGGCAGAACTCGTGGCTCTGTAGGTTTAGGATCATAGCCGCCCTGAACGGCGACAGTTTCGAGTTTCCACTCCTTGCTCATAACAGTTCTCCTTAAATGTGATTTTGATTGCGTTATATATCGTCTGGAAATGAGGTCGGTATCATAGCAGATTATGATTAAATACCGAGAAAAACTTGCAGCGGATTGCCCAAATGCCATAAGCTCTGCCGATGGATAGCCTAATATTTCAAGCCATAGCTTTAGAGCTTAAAGAGAAACTAGCGAACAGTCGTCTGGACCGTATTGTGCAAACAACGGCTGGGACTCTGGTCCTCAGGTTCTGGACGGGCCAAGAGAAAATTCAACTTCTTTTAAAGGCAGATGGGCAGGGTGCTTTTTATCAGACCCGACAGACTCATCCGGCTCCTGCAAGTCCTCCCCGGTTTTGTCAGTTGCTTCGTGCTCGCCTGAAACGTCTCCTTGATGTTCATGCTGAACCTTTGGATCGCATTGTTCATTTTACTTTTGCTAGCGCTGAGAACGAGCGTTACGATTTGATTCTGGAAGCCTTTGGGCCACAAGGGAATTTGATCCTGGTCGATCACGATGGCAACATTGTTGATCTTCTAAAGCGTATTGATGGTTCCCGGAAACTCATGCCCGGTGAACCCTATCAACTGCCAGAACAGACAAAGCGATTGTCGCTCTTTGAAGATCGAATATTGGTTTCTGACCTTTTAGCGACAGCCACAGGCCCTAAAACCATGGCCGCTCTAGATATCGCCCCGATGTCGCAGACACTTGCACAAGCCTTTTTCAACGAAAAGACAGAAGGTCATTCTTTCGCCTCGACGCTTGATACTGTTTGTGAGGCCTTCAGCTCAAGAAAGTTCTCGGCCTTTCGCGTTTCATTGGAAAGGGCTTCCGGCTTATTGCCTCTTCCCCTTGGCCTTCATGGCTTCTCTGATATTGAAAAATTTAACGATCTCTCTGAAATGCTCGAGGCGACGCTGGCAGAAGAGGGTCAAGAATCGACTCGGGACCTCACAGATCGCCTTATCAGCATAGTGACCCAGCAAAGGAAGAGGTTAACCAAGCGGCTGAAGAATATTTCAACGGAGAGCGCAAAACAGTCTGATCCTGAAAAGTTTCGTATTAAAGGCGACCTTCTCCTTGCCAACATGCATCAAATCAAGCGCGGAGACGATACGGCCACTCTAGATGATTACTATCAAGACCCTGTGGTTACAGTGAAGGTTGAGCTTGATAGTAAACTAACCCCTCAAGGAAATGCTGAAAGATATTTCAAGCTGTATCAAAAAGCCAAACGGGCAGGGGATCATCACCTTCGACGCTTACAAGAAACTGAAGATGAACTGCAATGGCTTGAGCAAGTTGAATTGTCTCTTGAGGAAGCGAGTTCGGGAGAGGATCTTTATCAAGTACAGATAGAGATGGAATCTTCCGGTTTACTGAAAAGCACCAAGGGCCAGTTAGGTAAACGTAAAGCGGTTTCGCCAGAAGAACAGCTTTACCGCAATGAAACTCCCCGTGGACTCATCTTCCTCTGGGGCAAAAACAGTCGAACCAACGACTATGTAAGCCGACAATTGACTAAAGCTGAAGACCTATGGTTTCACGCACACAACATGCCTGGATGTCACCTTGTCCTTAAGTGTAGTGATAACAACACCTCGACAACTG
>CBDUFN010000175.1:0-6406 GCA_965366475.1 uncultured bacterium
CTTCTTCAAGCACTATTGGAGCGGGATGTCGATCGTATCATCTCGCAGTTGCTCTATTCCGGTGAGTTAACAGACAACTCCGACCTTAAGAACCTCAGACGTGACCTGCACGATTTTATCGAGGATTATTACGACATTGTCCTGCAGGACATCAAGGTTGGTAAACTTCTTACAGAGTTCATTGAAATCCTCACCCACCATCGTATTCATTTTCCTGCAGACTTCATGCTATTGGCCAAAGCGTTGGTCATTATGGAAGGAGTTGGACGTCAACTTGATCCTGACTTCAACATGATTTCGCACATGCGGCCGTATGTAAACAAACTTGTATTTGAACGATATAGCCCAAAGAACGTCGCAGAACAGGCGGGGCGCATCGCACAAGCCTATACCTCTTTAGCCAAAAACCTTCCACATGACATCAAGGAATTCATTAACCGCCTAAATCGCAATCAGTTCAAAATCGATCTGGAACACAGGGGACTGGAAAAGTTGGTGACCGATCTTGACCGTTCCAGCAACAGGGTTTCCTTTGCGGTGGTTATTGGTTCTTTGATCGTCGGTTCATCACTCGTCATGCAGATCGACAAGGGACCGATGATTTTCGGTTTCCCGCTCCTCGGCTTACTTGGGTATACGATCGCCGGGTTGCTCGGGCTTTGGTTAGCCATTGGAATTCTCCGTTCAGGACGGCTCTAAGCAAGGAATCCTCTCATGCAGTATGTGGCACACAGAACACACCGTTGCAACAAGGGAACATTAAAAACATCACGCCGCCAACCAACCTGAAAAAAAATCGTTTAATTACAGCACCTTAAAAGATAAATTATTTGGCAAGACATTTGCATAAGTCCTTATACGTTCAAAAGACACACATTAAGGATAAAAGTAGATGAGCATGATTTGCCAAACAACAATTGCCCGACCAACCTCCATTTCAGGTATTGGTCTACACACTGGGCAGCGCATTAATATGACACTGCGGCCTGCAGATGCCGGGACAGGTATTATATTTCATCGCAAACTCGATGATCGCACCGTAGCGATAGAAGCAACCTCGGCAAATGTCGTTGATACAAGAATGGCAACAGTCATCGGCAAAGGAGATGTTCGCGTTTCCACAGTCGAGCACCTCCTGGCAGCCCTTGCCGCTTATGGTGTAGACAACCTTCACATCGACATTGACGGCCCAGAAGTACCTATCATGGATGGTAGTGCGGCCCCCTTTGCTTCAATCATTGAAGAAGCAGGCCAAAAGCGTCATCCACAAAGTCGCAAGTTCCTCGCTATTCGTAAGCCGGTTTCAGTCATTGATGGTGAAAAACGGGTCAGTATTATTCCTTCTCGTTTTTTCCGGATTACTTTTGACATTGCCTTTCAGCATCCCTGCATCGCTCTTCAACAGCGCTCGGTCAAAGTCTCACCTGCTGGTTTCCGCAGAGACTTGGCTCCAGCACGAACCTTTGGGTTCCTGCGCGACGTAGAAATGCTTAAATCGGCCGGTCTTGCACGTGGAGGCTCTCTCGAAAATGCAATCGTCGTTGACGATGAGCGCATCCTCAACCCTGAAGGGCTGCGTTTCCAAGATGAGTTTGTGCGCCATAAGATTCTCGATGCAATCGGCGATTTAAGCCTGATTGGCTACCCGATCCTCGGACATGTTCGCGCATTTAAGGCCGGACACGACGTCAACCACCAACTCGTTGAAAAGGTTCTCAGCACTCCTGAAAGCTGGCAACTGCTTGAATTCAGTGAAGAAGACGTTGAGAAAGCCCTGCAGATGTCATCTCCATCATTTGCAACAGACTTGGCTTTTTCCGAAGCCTAGACAAACGATAATTTAATAAAAAAAAGGCAGCCAAATAGGCTGCCTTTTTTATTAAATCCATAGACAACAAGGACAAATCAGTTGATGCTTGCATAAGAGCTTATTTCCACCTAATATATCGAAAAGACAGTACTTTCTTATGCCAAAAACACAGCCAACAAAAAAAATGGGCACATCCGACACTGAAGCCCGCAAGCGACGCCGCGAATGGTTGATTGTTATTATAATCATTGGCCTTGTCGCTCTTTCATTACGCTATCAAGGACAAATCTTTGATCTAACAACAGAGATTCCTCTCTCTGGCAACATCCTCGTCCTGGCCCTGATCAACCTCAACATTCTGCTCATCATATTCTGCCTCTTCCTCGTCATGAGGAACATATTCAAGCTCCTTCTTGAACGACGACGTGGCATCCCCGGCGCTAAATTACGCAGCAAACTGGTCCTTTCCTTCATCGCGTTGTCATTGATCCCGACAATGCTGTTATTCTTTGTTTCAGCCGGATTCATAACCAATTCGATTGAAAACTGGTTTAACAGCCAGATTGAAGAATCACTTGAAGAGTCTTTAGAAGTTGCACAAACCTATTACAAGAACTCTGCAAGCAATGCACTCTATTACGCCGATCAGATTGCTCAGACAATCAAGGACCAAAAACTCCTCAACGAAGATAACCTACCTGTTCTCGAAGAATTGATTCATCAAAAACAAAAAGAGTACAACCTGGGTATCGTCGAAGTCTTTTCTGCGACCCTTGAAGAGTTGGTCCGAGCGGTCAACCCACTGGTTCCAGCCGCTGAATTTACCGACCCCGACTCAGATAGTATCCGCGAAGCCCTTCAAGGAAACCGGTTCACACGGATCAGTCCAATCGGCCGTGCCGACCTTATTCGAGGGATAGTTCCCGTCCACTCGAACTGGAATCCGAAAGATGTCGTTGGAGTCGTCGTTGTTAACTACTACGTCCCCTACTCCCTGGTTAACAAAATGAAGGAGATCAGCAGCTCTTTTGAACAGTACAAGTCGACGAAACTCTTAAAAGGAAAGATCCAAAAGGGTTACATACTCTTCCTGCTCCTGATCGCTCTGGTCATTATTTTTCTTTCTACCTGGGTGGGTTTTCATCTTGCGAGAGGGATAACCGAGCCGATTCAAGATTTGGCCGTAGCGACTAATCGCGTTGCCTCCGGCGACCTCAATGTCACACTCGACAGTTACAGCAATGATGAGGTCGGCTCTCTGGTTGAGGCCTTCAACACGATGACCGCCGACCTGCGCAAAGGTCAAAAAGCGGTTAGCAGAGCAAACCTTGAGTTGCAGGCATCGAACCTTGAACTTGAGCAAAGACGTCGTTACATGGAAATCGTACTGGCCAACGTCACTGCTGGAGTTATCTCTATCGATAGCCAAGGTCACATTACGACGATTAACAAATCAGCCGAGAAGCTTCTCAATCTCAAGACCAAGAAGATTATTGGACGCAATTTTAGAGATATCGTCACCCAGGATTATCAACCGATGATCAAGGGAATACTCAAAGAATTAATCAGTTCGGGCAAAGACTCGATCAGAAAACAAATTACTCTTCCCGCAGGTGACACCAAGATCATACTGCTGGTCAATGTTACGACACTTAGAGACGAGAACAACGAGTTCATGGGAACAGTTGTCGTATTCGACGACCTCACTCAATTGTTGAAAGCTCAAAGAATGGCGGCCTGGAGAGAGGTTGCCAGAAGAATTGCACACGAGATCAAAAACCCACTCACACCGATTCAGCTCTCAGCGCAGAGGCTGCGTCGTCGTTATCTGGATCGATTTAATACCGATGATGTCGTGTTTGACGAATGTACTAAAATGATCATTAAACAAGTTGATGATCTCAAAAACCTGGTTAATGAATTTTCAAGTTTCGCACGAATGCCTGCGAGCAACCCAAGCCTGAACAACATCAATGATGTGATAAATGAGGCGCTTGTTCTTTTTCAAGAAGGTCACAAGGATGTCACTTTTAATCTGAAGATGGACCCAACATTGCCTGAGTTCAGCCTTGACCGTGAGCAGGTGAAGAGAGTCGTAATCAATCTTTTTGATAATGCGATCTCTGCAGTCAGCGATGTCGAGAATGGTCAAATTGACATCGAAACTTCATTTAATCCCGATCTGGAAATGGCAACGTTTAAAATCAGCGACAACGGGTGCGGGATCCCCCCTGAAGACAAGCCAAGATTATTTGAGCCCTATTTCTCAACAAAAAAATCTGGTACCGGCCTTGGCTTAGCGATTGTTTCAACGATTATTTCAGACCATAATGGCTACATCAGAGTCCGCGACAACGAACCGCAAGGGACTCTCTTTATTGTGGAGCTGCCGATTTCTTCGGAAGTTGCTTAAGCTTAAACCTAACTCCTATTGCTGAGGAACCATGCAATCAATTCTGATCGTCGATGATGAAGTTAGTATTCGAGAAAGTCTCACAGGCATCCTTCAAGATGAGGATTTTTCGCCGATTTCCGTTGAAAGTGGTGAAGCCGCAGTAGAAAGAATCCGCGAAGAGAAACCCGATCTTGTCTTATTGGACATCTGGATGCCTGGCATGGATGGCATGGAAACATTAACTAAAATTCGTGACTTATATCCAGATCAACTGGTCGTGATGATGAGTGGTCACGGAACCATAGAAACAGCTGTAAAAGCGACAAAGCTAGGCGCTTATGATTTTATCGAAAAGCCCCTCTCGCTTGAGAAAGTTCTACTCTGCATTCAAAACGCAGCGAAAGTTGGCCAACTGGTAGAAGAGAACAAAGAGCTCAGAGCGAAGATTGGCAAAGAACATGAAATGATTGGCTCCAGCAAGCCAATTAAAGAGCTAAAAAAGCAAATCAAGGTTGCAGCACCAACCTCGGGATGGGTTCTCATCACAGGCGAGAATGGAACAGGAAAAGAACTGGTCGCCCGGGCAATCCACCAGAACTCAAAACGTCAGGAAAAACCTTTTGTAGAAGTTAACTGCGCTGCCATCCCAGAAGAATTAATTGAATCTGAGTTGTTCGGTCACGAAAAAGGCTCCTTTACTGGAGCAACAACGCAAAGACGCGGTAAATTCGACCAGGCTCATCAAGGTACACTTTTTCTGGACGAGATTGGCGACATGAGTTTAAAAACTCAGGCCAAGGTTCTACGTATTCTGCAAGAGCATAAGTTTGAAAGAGTTGGCGGCAATAAAACCATCAAGGTTGACGTTCGTGTGATCGCTGCAACGAACAAAGATCTGGAAAAAGAAATTGCCGACGGTCGTTTTCGCGAAGACCTCTATTATCGTTTGAATGTCATTCCTTTCCATGTTCCACCATTACGTGAAAGAAAAGGTGACATCCCACCGCTCGCAATTCATTTTCTAGAGTATTTCTGCAGCAAAGAAAGCCGGGAAATCAAAACCCTGGATGAAGATGCGATGCAGGCCATCAAAGACTACCCTTGGCCGGGCAATGTGAGAGAGCTAAAAAACTTGATTGAACGTCTAGCGATCATGACTCCAGGAAACACGATCATGTGCAATCAACTACCACAATCAATCTGCGACAAACGACAAGTGGGGCTGAAAGAAAACGGAGCAATAAGCCTCTCCGCAGCAACCTTTAGAAATGCTAAAGAAGAATTTGAAAGAGAATTTTTGATTCAAAAGTTGGATGAAAACGAGTGGAACATCTCGCGCACAGCAGAAGCGATCGAAATCGAACGCTCTAACCTGCATCGCAAGATCAAAGCTTACGGTATAGAACTCAAAAAATAACAAAACAGACACTCTTCGGAGTTGCGAGCGGCAAGACTTTAGCGTTCCAACTCCGTAAGACTAACCTTGCACTTTTTCCGTGTACTCAGAAGCAGCAATATCCAGCGGGCTCCGCACTCCCTTGCCTCCCTTGTTCAGCACATGCGTATAGATCATCGTCGTTTTTACATCCTTGTGCCCTAAAAGTTCTTGCACCGTGCGAATATCGTAGCCGGCCTCCAATAAGTGCGTCGCAAAGCAATGACGAAACGTATGCGGCCCTATCTTCTTCTTGATCCCCGCTTTTTGCACCGCCAACTTAACCGCTTTTTGAATCGCAGATTCGTGCATGTGATGGCGGCGCCATTCATTGCAGCTATCAACCAACGAACGCCGTGACGATGGGAATACGAACTGCCACTGCCATTGTCGATTGGCGTTCTGGTATTTGCGCTCAAGAGCACCAGGAAGAGCAACGCTACCATAACCATTGGCCAAATCGTTGATATGCTGTTGACGCACATGTTCCAAATGATGCGTCAGTTGCGTCGCCATCGAAACAGGCAACATCGTACGCCGGTCCTGACCACCCTTACCATGACGGATCAAAATCTCACCAGACTCAAAATCAACATCTTGCACCCTAAGCCGCAAACCATCGAGCAGACGTAGCCCGGCACCATACAAAAGGCTCACCACAAGCCGCGGCGTTCCACTCATACCATTCAGTACCTGTAGAACCTCGGTGTGGTTTAAAACAACCGGCAATCGTTTAGGCTTTTTTGCGCGTACCACATTTTCCAGA
>CBDUFN010000176.1:0-6382 GCA_965366475.1 uncultured bacterium
GCAAAGCCTACCTCGACGAAGAAGATGCCATGGAAGATATCGTTAACAACCTTGGCGTTTTTGACAAAACAGAAGACCTCGGTATCGTCGGTGGCCTGCATCGCGAGCATCAACCGAAGATTGATGGCGCAGAACGCGCGAAGAACTACGAGGAAATCGAGCTGGCCATGCCAGAAAGTCAGGCAGTCAGGGAAGCCGAGCGTTGCTTACGCTGTTACCGTGTGGCCATGCTGGCAGTCAACTAACGGTTAAGTTTATTTACAGACAATAATTGATTAAAAGGCAGATTCGATGATCAACCTTAAGATCGACGGCAAAGATATCCAGATAGCATCAGGCGCAACGATTCTTGATGCGGCAGAAACAGTCGGCATCAAAATTCCGACACTCTGTTACCTGAAAAAAGTCTCGCCAACCGGCGCCTGCCGCATCTGTGCGGTAGAAGTCGAAGGTGCAGACAAAACGATGACTGCCTGTAACACCCGTGCAGTTGAAGGCATGGTTGTCACCACACAATCAGAGAAGCTGGCTCTCATCAGACGTCAGATTGTCGAATTGCTTCTGGTCAACCATCCTCTGGATTGTCCGGTTTGCGACGCCGGTGGTGAATGTGAACTACAAGACATCTGCTACTCTCAAGATGTTGTTCGTCAGCCATTCGAAGCCGATGACGTCAACGCTGAAACGATAGACCATTGGCCTTTGATCCAGCAGGTACCTAACCGCTGTATCATGTGCGAAAAATGCGTTAAAACTTGTCACGAAACGATCGGCTCCAGCGCTCTCTTTGTAAACGAAAAGGGTGACAAAGCCTTTGTCGACAAGGATCTTGGCAAATGTGACTTCTGCGGTAACTGCGTGCAGGTCTGTCCGACCGGCACCATGATCTCAAAACCGTTCAAATTCAAAGCCCGCTCCTGGGAATTGCGCAAGACCTCTTCTGTCTGCACCCTCTGCTCGGCTCAGTGCCAAGTGGATATGCACAGCAAGCAGGGTAAGATCATGCGTGTAACCTCTGAAGACGGAACCACTGTTAATGATGGCAACCTTTGTGTTGGTGGCTTTTTCGGCCACGACTACCTGAACAGTGACCAACGCCTGACCACACCACTGGTTGAACAGCAGGAAACAACATGGGAGACCGCCCTTGATAAAGTCGTTGCTGAACTTTCCCGTCTTCGTGACGAAGAGGGTGGTCACGCAATTGCAGGACTGGCCTCAGCACACCTGACCAACGAAGAGAATTATCTTTTCCAGAAGCTTTTCCGGGTTGCCCTCGGCAGCAACAATATTGACTCCGAGGCACGCTTTAGTGATTTGCGTACAGCAAAGATCCTGAAGCAACAGCTCAACTTGACCGGCGCCAGTAATCACATCGATCGTATCGGTAAGGCAGACGCTGTTTTGGTCTTCGGAGCCGACCTCCGCTCTGAATCTCCAGCTATCAACTGGCAGGTCCAGCTTGCTGCGCGCAAGAATGATACCCGTCTGATCATTGCCAACCAACGCCAAGGAAAACTGGTCAAGCAGGCAGAAGGGTTTCTGCAGTACAAGTCCGGAAGTGAAGCCTACGTTGCTGGAGCTCTGGCGAAGTTACTTGTCGAGAAGGGTCAGTCTGACGTCGATTATCTGAATCAATTTGTTTCCAATAGAGAAGAGCTCGAATCATACTTGAAGGGCTTTGATCTGGATACTGCCATCGCAGCCAGCGGGGTTGATCGCTTACAGCTCGAAGAAGCAGCGAACCATCTCGGTCATGCATCTTCCGTAGCAATCATTGTCGGCCGCGAAGTCATGGGCTCTGCAGAAGCTGAGAAAGCTATTGCTGCCCTGGCTAACCTGGCTCTGGTCACTGGCGCTTTGCACGGTGACAATGGTGGCCTTTTCCCGATTGCCGGGAAAGGTAATACACAGGGCCTTCTTGATGCCGGTGTCGCACCTGAATTCTTGCCTGGTCTACTCGACTATGCAGCAGAGAAAGAGGCTTTCGCGACAGCATGGCACACAACTCTGCCGGAAGGTGGAGCTGACGCAATGGAAATCCTCGGCAATATTGAAAAAGGCAGCATAAAAGCTCTTTTCCTTGCCGGAACCAACCCTTTGGTCAACTTCCCAGAGAGTGGCCGTTGGCGCAAAGCTCTCGAAAAGCTTGAGCTTCTGGTCGTTCAGGACATTCTCTCCAGTGACTTGACCCAACTCGCGACGGTAGTTCTGCCTGGCGCAGCCAGCGCTGAAAAACGTGGGAGCGTGACGTCGCTTGATCAACGAGTCAACAAATTGAGAATCGCTGTAGCAGCTCCTGGTGAAGCACGCCCGGACGTAGCCATACTAAGCGATCTTTTCGCACGTTTAACCGGAAAGCCTGAGCCAAGCGAAAATGCCATTCGACAAGAAATGATGAACCTCACAGACAACTATAGTGATGTTTGCAAAAGCCTTGAACAAAGCAATTTCTGTTGGAAAAAAAGCTATGCTCCAGAAAACAGCAGCCTGAAAGCAGCTACGCCTGAGTTAACAGCTCCTGTTGCAGCAGAACTTCAGTTGATGATCAGTAAATGCCCCTTCCAGTTCGGAACAACAACAACCTATTCACCCGCAAACAACGAACTCGCTCCAGAAGGCTTGATTATCATTAACCCTGATGATGCTGCGAAGCTTGGAGTTGTTGATGGTGGCCAACTTAAAGTAACCAGCGAGACTGGAACAGCAAGTGGCAAAGTTATGATCCATGAAATGGTTCCGGTTGGTCTTCTTGCAGCTGCAGACAACTTCGTTGATATGAACATTCAACAAATCATGCCAGGTAACAGTAACTGTGTGACCGTAACTGCTGGCAAAGCGTAACCCTCTTCTCTCAACGATCAAACGCTCCGCTTTGCGGGGCGTTTTTTTTTGCGCTTGAGCCTCCTTTAAGTTACATTCAAAGACAGAACGTATGCCCGCAGGGAAAATCTCTTACTTTCACTTTGGAGCGGCCAATGAATATACAATCCTTCGATTATCTGAACAAAGTCAGCTACAGTGACGAAAAGGCCCAAAAGGTCATCCTGACTGAATGTGCCCATGCCCGTACCACGCTCTGGTGCCTTAAACCAGGTCAACATATTCATCCCCATGTGCATGCAGGTGATCATGTGTGGGTTGTTCTGGAAGGGAAGGGGGTCTTTCTCAGCGAAGGTGAAAAAGACCTACCAATTTCTTTTGGCAGCATTGTCTCTGCGCCTACAGGAATCTCACATGGTGTTCGTAACACAGGAGAAGCCGGTTTGGTTTTTGCCAGCATCTCCGCCGGGTAAAACCTCAAAAAAATCCACACTATTAGGGATTTATCTTCTCAATTTCGCACATAATTAGAAACATTGAGTGAGGTTTTTGTTTTCTATATATTAAATCCATACCTTATCTTGTGAGGAAAACATGAAATCGCTACTTATATTCGGCGGAATTATAGCCGCATGGTACATTCTTAACCGCTGGATTCTACCGCGTTTCGGAGTCGAGACATGACTGTCTGGAGCCTGTGACCTCCCCGTGCGGAAGGAAGACGATGACAAAGAAGAAAACAAAGAAGAAAAATAAAACGCCTCGGATTACCTCCGAGGCGATTTTTATCGAGTATAACAAACGGTTGACTCTTAAGTTAAAGCACAAAATATTGCTGTTATCGCAAACTCGTGGCACAACGGGGGCACGTCAACATACTTGTTGATGGAACTTTGTGACCACAAGTCGGACAATTGAACCAATGACGACAATATTTACATTGAGGATCAGACAACCCCTGCTTTTTCTTACACTTGGGACATTTTCGATACATTTTTCGATTGGTAATATAATCTTCAAAGATCAGCTCACACTTTGAGCAGACCTTGGCATCACGGCGATGGTTGGGAGTTTCACAGCGTGGAGCAGGACATACAAATACCGTGTGACAAGAATCACACCAGTTTTTACCTCGAGTCATTTCTTTACAAACCGGACATTTTTCCATCATAACTCCTCAATAAATCCCTATCAAAACAGGGCTAACTTTATTCGCTTCTGTACCAACAGGATAATCACTTCCTTATAAAATTTCCAGTCTGTTAATAATTAAAGGAAAGCAAAAAACGAAATGTGTCTGATCACAATAAAAAAGCCGGACCTTCAAGGCCCGGCTTTTTTACTTTCAAGGGGTTTGAAGATCAGTCAACTTTAAAGAAGGCCACCGGCCCTGCCTGACAAACAGAACAAGGACCATGAGGTTCTCCTTCAAGCGTATTACCACAAACCTTGCAAACGTAATAATCAACCTCTTCATTATTACCCAGAGTATCAAAAGCCTTCTGATACAAGTGGGCATGGACCTTTTCAACTTCATTAGCGAAGAGAAAACTACGCAAGGCTACATCCTGACCTTCACTTTTTGCCTCTTCAATCATTTTCGGATACATGCTGGTAAACTCTTCGGTTTCACCAGCAATGGCGGCCTTAAGATTTTCCTCTGTCTTGCTAATACCACCGGCGGCCCGTAAATGAGCATGAGCATGAACTGTTTCAGCAGCTGCTGCGGCACGAAATAGTTTGGCAACTTGCTTTTGGCCTTCGGCATCCGCTTTGTCGGCAAACGCAAGGTACGTACGATTCGCCTGAGACTCTCCAGCAAACGCCTCCATCAAATTACCTTCGGACTTACTCCCCTTTAATTCAGCCATAATTCTCTCCTTTAAATAATAATGTTTGACAAAAACGAAACCAGATCAATATTATCGATCAGATTACTCATGTCAACTGATTACAAACTCTTTCTGCCGTTTCTTCAGGAGCCACTTCATGTCCGTGTATCGCGTTGAAAAAGCTGAACTTGCCGTTGTTGTTTTTCAAGCTGACGGCTCTGTCATGAAAGGCGTCGTCTTTTTAAGCGCTACGTCCTACAACCACATGGGTCAACAAACTCTTCTCGACCTGCTTAAAGAACCTGGAAACTTCTTTCCTTTCCGTAGCGAAGCAGGTGGCTTTTGTATTGCGAACAAGCAAACTATCACTCATATCCGCTTTGATCCACCAGAACAGACAGAAGAATACCAATCACTGGGAGATCGAGAGGATGTTGACATCAAGTTTGTCGGTGGTGAACAACTCTCCGGAACCGTCACCATAGAAATGCCGGAGGGGCGTAATCGTCTTTTCGATTTTGTTAATGCCATGGAAGGCTTTTTCTTGCTGCAAAACCAGGAAGCACACTACATGGTCAACGTTTCACAGGTTCGCGACATCAGCCCAAAACGCTGAGAGACCTAGAAGAAGAACTTAAAAGCCGACGGGGAAGACCTTGTCGGCTTTTACAGTTTACCTTTCAAGTCATAGCTGTCGATTACAGATCTACATAAGAGCGCAAGTAGCGCCCAGTGTAAGATTTGGCACAGCGAGCAACGTCTTCCGGCGTTCCACAAACAACAATTTCACCCCCACGGTGACCGCCTTCAGGTCCGAGATCAATAATGTGATCAGCCGTTTTAATGACATCCAGATTGTGCTCGATAATGACGACACTGTTACCCAATTCGACCAACCGCTGCAACACCTCCAGTAATCGACTGATATCATCAAAATGTAATCCAGTCGTCGGTTCGTCCAGAATATAAATCGTTCTCCCGGTAGATCGTTTTCCCAACTCTTTGGCCAATTTGACACGTTGAGCTTCGCCTCCGGAAAGCGTCGTAGCGCTCTGTCCCAACTTGATGTAACCAAGCCCGACATCGCGCAGGGTCTGCAACTTGCGCTGAATTCTCGGAATGTTCGTCAAAAATTCCACCGCCTGATTGGCCGTCATATCCAGCACGTCCGCAATTGTTTTGCCTTTGTATTTAACCTGAAGCGTCTCACGATTGTAACGGGCACCATTACAAGCCTCACATTGAATATAGACGTCGGGCAAAAAATGCATCTCAATGCGCAATATCCCATCGCCTTGGCAGGCTTCGCAACGACCACCTTTAACATTGAAGGAGAAGCGGCCCGGCTTATAACCGCGCATCTTGGCTTCGGGTAACTGGGCAAAGAGATCACGGATGTCTGTAAAGATTCCTGTATATGTCGCGGGGTTGGAACGCGGCGTGCGCCCAATTGGCGACTGATCAATATCGATAACCTTATCGAGCTGATCAAGCCCTTCCAAAGCCTCCACTGCCCCGGATCTCTCGCGAGAGCGATAAAGTCTTTGCGCCAAGGCCTTATGTAACGTATCAAGAATGAGGGACGATTTTCCCGAACCGGAGACTCCTGTAACACAGGTCATCACTCCCAGAGGAATATCGACATCAACAGCTTTGAGGTTGTTTGCCGTGGCGCCCTTAATACTCAATACGCCCTTTGGTTTACGCCGCTTATCTGGAAGAGGAAT
>CBDUFN010000177.1:0-6374 GCA_965366475.1 uncultured bacterium
CGGTAGCTTGACTGCGTAGGCCGCCAGTACGATCGTTATAACCGCCCAGCGAGCACCATGTTTGCGAATCGTCATCAGCAGTGGAAAGATCACGTAAGGGGGCCCGATCAATAATGTTCCGCACAGCGCGGCAAGGAGCAAGGCTCTTACCCCACCTTCCTTACCAAGCATGCGTGCCACGGCATCGCGACTGATCCATACCTGAACCAAACCAACCAGACCCATGACTGCGACAATTAGAAGCACCACCGATAACAGCAGTGTGCCGCCTGATTGCAGGGCACGCAACGTCCTTTCCGGCGCAGTCCAACCTGTCCACAAGTAAAGCAGCAGTGCCAGGCTTACCAACCATTGAGTCGCGAGCCAACGAAGGACAGTCATACCAGACCTCCAATCAGCAGGCCGATCAGTAGTGCCGCAAAGAAGGTAATGGTGTTGCGCCAAAGAGCAAAACGCCAGCCGAAAACATGCGCCTCGACCGGTAGCGTCACCACTCCGACCGAAACCCACGAAACGATGAAGGCTGCCGCTGCAGGAGGCCAGGCGCCAGTCTCTATGAAAGAACCGGCTATTGGAAAAGCGGCAACTGGAGGGCCGATTGCGATTGCCCCCACCAGCCCGCCATTAAGTAGGGAAAGAAGGTGGTTTTCAGAGCCGAGCCAGGTGTGAATCATTTCTGCAGGAACGAATTCCTGAAACAGACCAATCAGCGCGAAAATCGCCAGGAGTAAGGGAACCATGTGCAGCAGAGTTTGGCGTGCGGCAAGAAGGCTCTGTCGTGCCTTCTCGGCATCTTTGCGAAAGCCCAACAGATAGAGTGCCGTAATGAGAATGAGATAGATAAGACCAGTTTTAATCACGTGGATACTCGCAGAGATCAGGAAATTAGTCAGACCATACCGCTGCACATTAATGCAGTCAAGAGGTCGAAAATTCAGAAAATTCTTTGCATAGAGGCCTAAACATAAAATGTATTATCTTTTGACCCGCACCGTGGTCTACTGTACCTTGGTGAGCCTTTGTTAATGTATGCCGGTGGAGATCCCTCCAGAGAATAATTTCATTGAATGATTTTGTTGAAACATGATGGACTAAATTTAAGGAGTTGTACCTATGAAAAGCTGTATATGTGCCATCTTTATCCTGCTCTTGCTTCCTGTCGTAGGGATGGCAAGTGACGCTGATCTTGAGACCTACATCAAAAGTTTCAATTATGATGCACGTATCGAAATGAAGACCAGTAGCAAAAAACTGATCGATTTGCTTGAGGACGGTAAGGCCGTTTTGGTTGACATCCGTTACAAAGAAGAGCAACAGACCTGGGGCCCAAGTTTTGCATTGCAAATACCTATGAATGAACTGCCTGATAGGTTAGATGAATTACCGAAAGACAAGATCATTGTGACGGCTTGTCCTCATAAAGACCGAGCGATCATTGCCATGACTTATTTGAGATCAAAAGGTATACCGGCCCGCTATCTAACCGACGGATTAATTGGCCTGGCAGAAAATTTACGTGGAGACTCGGCACTTTATTTTCAGGAAGCACTTTCTGAACTTAAATAAGTTTCTGATTTGACTGGAAATTAAACGTTCTTTGAGCGTCACATGAAAAATTGAAAGCCCTCAATCCACAGAGTGAGGGCTTTCTTCTTCAGTGGCTGCGCAAACTTAACACCCTGCCAGGATTCACTCTTAAAACCTTCACTATAGATTTAATACCATCTCTTTGACCTTGTTCTTCGACTATTGTAAGTTGTCATCGGCTTATCTTTGCAGGCTTATGCTCTGAGGAATTTTCGATGTCTCACAAATTTAATATTATCGTTGTCGGTATGCTCGTTTTGCTTTTCGGATGCACAGAATCGGGTCAGATGAGACCTGACATCGAGACCATACGTCAGCAGGCATCGGATATAGAGCGCGGCCGCTACGTGATAGTGATGATGGGATGCAACGACTGTCATACCCCCGACTATCTGGTGAGAAGATCGAATATTCCAGAAGAAGACTGGTTGGTTGGCAGTAATCTGGGCTTCCGCGACGCTCTTGGTACCTCTTATCCAACGAACCTGCGACTCTTGTTAAACGATATGTCCGAAGATGAATGGCTGGATCTCGCCAGACAAATGCGTAAGAACGCAGCGATGGCTGACGTCTTGCTGCCTGAAGCTGTAGACCAGGACTTGCGATCAATCTATCGATTCATCAAATATCTCGGGCCAAAAGGAGTTCCAGCGCCAACTCGACTCGCAAAGGGAGTGACGCCATTGACTCCTTATATTGAAGTCCCGATTCCGCATTAATTGTAGATGTAAAAGACGACCAGTCTGTAGCTTTTTATGGCAGTTCAAGCCTTACCTGATGTTGGAGTTTTGTTAGTGAATCAAAGGAGTGACTCAATATTGAAGCCTACCTTTATCTTTATGATGTTACTTGTGATGTTTTCACTTACTTTCGCCGCCTGTGATAGTCGTCCAAATCTCGACTTCTCTACCGATGAAGCTGCGGTTTTATCGATAGAAGCTATTTCAGAAAAATTAACACCGAAGGACCAAAAAAGGTTTAAAGCTGCGATGAGCAAAGTTGTAACAAGGATAACGAATGAGGCTATTGCAGAGAGCGCCAATATGGTAGAGGCTTACCCAATCATCAAAGATCGAATTTATGAGTCTTTGCATGATAAAACTGCCGATGAGGTGATCGCTCTCGGGGAAACAAAATAGTAGCTTGATAGTCAGAGATTTAGGGGGGGAGAACTCGTCAGGTTTCCTTGGCCTTTTTCCTTGCTCGACTCCTGACACTTATAGTTTTAAAGACAACAGCCTTCAACTTTCCGAGTGAGGGCTGTTGTATATTGCAGGGCTTGTAAGAAGCTCGAGAGAAAGGTGTGAGAACTCTTTTCTGATCGTTGATGTACAGTTTGGTATCTAAAGCCTTTGCGCTCAAACATCCTCCGAGTATACTTCTTGTTCACTCGTGGAAATTGAGGAAGAAACTCAGGAGATAACATTGAAAAAAATCATATTGTTGTTCGTGCTTATACTTTGCGGCTTAATCGCGTTTTATCTTTATATTGATACAAAGTCACCTGTGATCTCATGGGGGATTGAAGACAATGAAAATATTAACCATCCATTAACCATTAATATCTCTGATGATGTCGGCTTGAATGACGTTTGCGTGACCCTCTCCGGTGGCTCCTGTAAGAACGATGAGACTTGTTCAAAAAACCTTCAAACCGAATCGTTTGATCTCTTGGTTGACCCTGATAAATGCGCTGTTAACTCTGATCCGTTAGAGATCAAGGTTACTGTTAACGCGGTTGATTCCTCTCTGATTGCAAATGAAACAAATGGTTCAATTACGTTGGTCTATGACAAGCATGCACCGACCTTGACGACTTTGAAAGGCTCCCTCTCCTTGAAGCGTGGAGGAGCAGGAGTGGTTCTCTATGAAGTGGGTGAGGTTCCTCGTGAAACAGGGATCATGCTGGGTGATTTAGTGTTTAAGGCTTTTGAGATCGATCAAAACAAATACCTGAGTTTTTATGCCCATCCTTACAACGTTGAGGCTGATGAATTCAAGCCAAGGATCTTTGCTGTTGATGAAGCGCGCAACTTAAGAAAGATCAGACCTGGATCCAGAACAGCGTCGCATGCCTATCGTTCCGATGTGCTTGAGTTGACGGATGATTTCCTTGAAAGCGTCAAAGATAAAATGATGGCGACGTCAACCCTGAAACCTCTGGACCTCTTTGTTGATATCAATAACAATGTTCGACTAGAAAACTATGCAAAGATCGCACAGATCTGTCAGACAACAGAATCGAAACAACTTTGGGAAGGAGTGTTCTTGCGTAATCAAGGTGCAACAAAGGCCGGTTTCGCAGACAGTCGGACATATAAATATAACGGCGACATTGTCAGTCAACAGGATCATTTAGGCCTTGATATCGCGGGTATCAATAACACCCAAATATTCGCAGCTAATCATGGCAAGGTGATTTTCGTTGGCGAGATTGGTATCTATGGCAATGTTGTCGTTCTGGACCATGGTTACGGTTTACACTCTCTTTACGGTCATCTTCACCAGGCCAACGTACAAGAGGGGGACTCCGTCAGAAAAGGCGATATCATAGCGGTTTCTGGAGAAACCGGAATGGTCTTTGGTGATCACCTGCACTATGAGATGAGAGTTAACGGTGTCCCTGTTAACCCTATAGAATGGTTTGATCCCGTCTGGGTCAATAATAATATCGAAGCTTTTATGCCAAAGCACAATACAGAGGAATAATCTTCATTCTGGCCTCTTACTATCGACACGAATAAAAAACGAAGGCTCTCTGTACTAAAACAGAGGGCCTTCGCGCATTTCACTACAGAAAGAGCGGTCTGCTTGGGCATACAGATGGCTCTTCAAGGCAATGCGAAAGGATGCCGGGTAAAGTGGATAAAGGGGGTTGATCGATTCTTGTGTTAAAATTGATTTCTGGTAAAGGCCTATCCTCTGGATTGTTTTGACAGATTTGTCCCCGATTACGACTCGCCATTTTCGATAAAAGGAGCAGGTTATGAAGTCGATAAAAATTTCTTTTCCAAACAGTCGAGGCGAGAAGCTCTCTGCGCGGCTTGATTTGCCAGAGGATGAGAAACCGGTGGCCTATGCTCTTTTTGCACATTGTTTCACTTGCACAAAGAACATCAAGTCTGCAGTCAATATAGCCTCGGCGCTCAACCGAGAAAAAATTGCGGTTTTACGTTTTGACTTTACCGGTTTGGGGCAGAGCGAGGGGGATTTCGCCGAGACCAACTTCAGCTCAAATGTGGCCGATTTGGTTGCAGCGGCAGCCTATATGGACAAAGAGCTTGAAGGTCCACAGATTATTATTGGCCACTCTCTCGGCGGGACGGCGGTCCTTACTGCGGCCAAGGATATTGATTCGCTTAAAGCGGTCGTAACGATCGCCGCTCCGTATGATCCTGGGCATGTTGTCCATCACTTTGAATCAAAGCGCGAGCAGATTGAAAAAGATGGTGCGGCTGAGGTTAACCTGGCGGGTAGACCGTTCAAGATAAAAAAACAGCTTCTGGAAGATCTCAAAGGGCAGTTTGTTGAGGAACACATCCGAGGCTTAAAAATACCTATCCTTGTGATGCACTCTCCTCGAGACACGATTGTTGCGATCAACAATGCTGCACAAATCTATGGTGCTGCAAAGCATCCCAAAAGTTTTATCTCCTTGGATAATGCTGATCATCTTCTGATGAAAGAGAAGGACTCTTTGTATGTTGGCATGATGATCGCTTCCTGGGGGAGTCGCTATATCAATGTCGTAGAGGAGGTGCAAGAAGAAACACTTGTGATCGACAACCGAGTAACAACCAGCACTGAAAACCAAGGCTTCTTCACTGAAATATTCGCTAACGGGCATGCCATGGCTGCAGACGAACCCCTTCAATATGGAGGAACAGACCGCGGACCCACACCTTACGATTATTTGTTGGCCGCGCTCGGTGCCTGTACCAGCATGACGTTGCAAATGTATGCTCGTCGCAAAAAATTACCGCTTGATAAAGCTGTGGTTCGTTTAACCCATCAGAAAATTCATGCCAGCGATTGCGAAGGATGCGCAACCGACAATGGAAAAATTGATCGCATGGAACGGGAGATTGAGCTGTTTGGCGAACTTGACCAAGAGCAGAGAGCACGGCTTCTGGAAATTGCAGAGCGCTGTCCGGTTCACAAAACGATGCATAGTGAAGTCAACATTATCTCTAAACTAAAAGAGTGATCGTTCTGTATTGTTCTTTCTCAGAAGGCGGTGGGAACGTTTTTCGCTAAGTTGACGATCTTTGTCTCTAAAGATAAGAAGGTCGCTGAGTATGAAACTCTACTCTTTCTTCTCTCTCTACAGCCGAGTATAATTGAGAACAACCTTTGCTGTGTAGGCGCTCAAATTTTCACCAAATTAGGTATGCAAAGCTGAAAGGGTTCCCCATGAAATTTGTCATCTCTGTTATTGCTGCGACTCTTCTGCTAAACACAATATGCTATGCGGAAGAGCCACGAACCGTTGGCATCTATAAGCGTCACATGGAGGTTGATAACCAGCAGCAGGACTTTGATCACACCCTACATCATATCCTGTACCTGACCGGAATCAGTGACGGATATGCAACCATAAATAAACAGAAGATGGCAGAGAAACAAAAGCTTCTCTACTGTCAGCCTGACACAGAAAGGTTGAATGGGATTGATTATATGAGAATTCTTCAGACCGCACTGGATGCTCCAAACAATTCGATTCCTGATCAACTTTCAGTTGCAGAAGCTATGCTTCTGGCTCTCAAGAAAGAGTTCCCTTGTCAATA
>CBDUFN010000178.1:0-6361 GCA_965366475.1 uncultured bacterium
GTTCTGGTCATTGGAGGAGATTTTGAGGTCAAGGTTTTGATTGGAGGATAACGCCTCCGGCGTTATCCGGAACGCGGAACGTGGTACGAGTGACGCGAAGAGTCAAAAACAAAACAGCTAAAAGAGAATCGCCTTGAAAGATACACTTCGACATATCGACGTGAGTCACGACAGAAGAAGCTTAAAGGTGTCCTCGTCCCACGTCCCGCGTTCCCCGTCCCATGAGCTCGTTTTTCAAAGAGCTCGCGCCGCATATCTGGGACTTGCGATCGGAGATGCGTTGGGGGCAACCACCGAATTCATGATGCCCAGTGAGATCAAGGCCACCTATAAGGTGCATCGCAAGATCATCGGAGGTGGTTGGCTTTATCTCAAAGCAGGACAGGTGACAGATGACACTGAAATGTCGCTGGCACTTGGCCGGGCACTACTTACAACCGGGAAATGGGACTTGCCTCAGATTGCAGACAATTTTCTGGCCTGGATGAAGAGCAAACCTGTTGATATAGGTTCAACCTGTCGCCGTGGAATTCGTGACTACATGCTTAAAGGGCAACTTGAGACGCCCTACAATGAGTGGGATGCAGGCAACGGTGCGGCAATGCGTATGGCACCCGTAGCTCTTTTCACTTTAGGCGACACGGTTGCACTCAATCGTTATGCAACTCAGCAGGCACATCTGACCCATAACCATCCATTGTCTGATGCGGGCTGCATTGCTATCGGGACTCTTGTTCAGAGTGCAATCCTTGACTGTGACCGGTTTCAACTACACAAGATCACCCGTGAACTGGTTGCCGAATATGGCAGCTTTCGCTTTAACAATTATCGAGGTAACGCAAGCCCTTACGTGGTTGACACGTTACAGACGGTATTTCATTACCTCTTTACCACCGGGAGTTTTGAAGAATGTCTGATCGGCGTAGTTAACCAGGGTGGAGACGCCGACACCACAGGTGCCATAGCCGGCATGATCGCCGGAGCCTTCTACGGTTTTGATGCGATCCCGGCGCGTTGGTTGAAAAAATTGAATCGCAACGTCAGAGCAGAGGTAGAAGATCAGGCGCTCAAGTTGGTAACGCTTTCACCATGGGTTGAACAGAACTCATAACTGCTGTCTTTGCCAACAGACATTCCGGTCACAATGGGGTGTGCATAGATACGAGCAATGACGCCCTTACGTAAGACACGAATGGGCATTTTATTACGAAAGGATAAATTATGTGTAATCAGATGATTTCAATCGAAGCTGTCGCAGAAAAAATGCAAACCACGCAGTTAAACGTTCTTATGCACATCAAACGCGGCCTGTTAGCTGGCCAGGAGAAGGATGGCATGTGGATGATCGACTCAACCAGCTTTGAAAAGTTACTGACAAAAACCGAAGGCAGAAAGGTTGAAAATATCTGTGCAAGCGGTTGCAGTAAAAAGCACTCCTGCGGCGGTGGCTGCAGCTAACGAAAGGAGGTATTCACAATATGGAACTCGAGATAAAACCCTCTGATCTTTACTTCAAGTATCGTCGCAACAAGGAGTTGCGAGGAGAGCCCAAATTTACCGGCAAACCTGATAGCAACATTTATGATCGTGATGATCTCTATGACGTGATCCCGATGCTTGGTGCAGTGATGAAAGAACTTAATTGTCGAGATGCCAATGTCCTGCATCGACTTGAAGAGTTAGCCGGGGACGAAATGCCAAAGTTCATAACCAGTCGAGAAGAAGTCTTTGATTTTCTGGTGAATGTCATGGGTGACATGCTTGGACAACCATCGGGCCGCGATACGGATGGTGCCGTTCAAGAAGAAGCAAAAGCATGATGAAAGAACTCATTGGTGATATGTGGCAAGAGCATGCCGAAGGTGCTGTCGTGGCGATCACCACGAACGGTGCAGTCAACAAGGTTGGCAGGGCGGTTATGTTACGCGGCTGTTCACGTCAGGCCAGAGCACGTTATCCCGAGTTACTGCAAACTCTGGGAGAACTGATTCGTCAACACGGCAATCATGTTTTTGACCTCGGCCATCAGATTGTCAGCTTCCCCGTTGAAGCAGACCCATACCAGGTTCCGGAAATGGGCTTGATTGAGCAATCGTGCCGGGAACTGGTTGAACTTGCCAACTACAAAGGCTGGCAGAAGATCGTGGTTCCACGACCTGGTTGCGGCGGTGGAGGCCTTGAGTGGCGCGATGTCAAAACCATTCTTGAACGACATTTCGATGAACGTTTCCATGTGATTACAATTCAGGAGAAATAAGATGCAAAGGGCAAAAAAAGGCGATCGAGTCACGATTCACTATATTGGTACACTCGACAATGGTCGTATCTTTGATCAACGCGACGGTGAGGAGCCGCTTTCTTTTGTCATAGGTGCAGAAGAAGTTTTTCCGGCGATGGAGGCGGAGATCATTGGAATGAAGATCAATGAAGTGAAGAACGTTTCCCTTTCCGCAAAACAGGCCTACGGCTTAAGACTCGACGAGAACCTCCTGAAAGTTTCGCGAAAAATGTTTCCTGTCGACAAAGAGTTACGCATAGGTCAAAAATTGAAGATCGAGTTGGCTGACAAAGATCACCGCATGATGCGGATTCGTCATGTTGACGATCAGGAAGTGTTGCTCGATGGCAACCACGATTTGGCCGGGTGTGACTTGACCTTCGCATTGCAATTAATAGAGATCGTGTGAATAGTTTCTGCGCATCTGTGATCAATAGCTGTGCACTTCATAAACACTTGAGAGCATAACCTGGAGTGTTAAGTAACGTAACTTACCTAAAACACTAAACTTTAGTTTTTGGCACAGCTGATGCTATATACAATCCACGTAACACCTAAGGTACAGTGATGTACCTCCTTCAGGCGAAGAGGCCCACATAATGTCCAATACAGGCATTCGTGGGTCTTTTCCATTTTCAAAACGAGACATTCCAACAGCGCATGGTGGCGCGGTTGAAGTTATGACGCACCATTCGAATCGTCGGAATGGGGTCTCACTATCTTAATAGAATAAAATATCGCGGCACAATGATTGCGCCGCCGGGCATTGACGCCCTATCCGGATTATCCGGGTAGGGCGTCGTTTATTTTGTGCATCAGGTTTTTCTTCGGACACATCAAAGGCGATGCCGCCGAGGGGAAAAACGAAGAGCACACTAACTCAAAAGCTTCTATGGGGAGCTGAAGGAAAAGGACAAAACAATGGCTGAAAAGAAATTACGTCAAATCGCAATCTACGGCAAAGGCGGCATCGGCAAATCAACCACGACTCAGAATACCGTGGCAGGACTCGCCTCCCTCGGCAAGCGGGTGCTTATCATCGGCTGTGACCCCAAAGCTGACTCGACTCGATTGATCCTGCATGCCAAGGCCCAGGATACGGTTATGGACAAAGTTCGTGAACTCGGTACCGTTGAAGACTTAGAACTGGATGATGTTTGTAAACGAGGCTACGGCGAGGTCATGTGTGTCGAGTCAGGCGGTCCTGAGCCAGGCGTCGGTTGTGCCGGCCGTGGTGTTATTACCGCTATCAATTTTCTCGAGGAAGAAGGCGCTTACACTCCCGACCTCGACTACGTTTTCTATGATGTTCTCGGTGACGTTGTCTGCGGCGGCTTCGCTATGCCGATCCGTGAGAATAAAGCCCAGGAGATCTACATCGTCGTCTCTGGTGAGATGATGGCAATGTACGCCGCCAACAATATCTGTAAGGGAATTGTTAAGTATGCTGCCTCAGGCAGTGTGCGCCTGGCAGGACTGATCTGCAACAGCCGGAACACTGACCGCGAGGCTGATTTGATTGAAGCTCTGGCAGCACGTCTCGGCACCCAGATGATCCACTTCGTACCACGTGACAATCAAGTCCAACGCGCAGAACTGCGCCGTATGACTGTCATCGAATATTCCCCTGAACACAAGCAGGCCGGAGAATATCGTCAACTGGCTCAAAAGATCGCGGACAACGAAATGTTCGTTGTACCGACTCCGCTAGAGATGGAAGATCTGGAAGACCTGTTGATGGAATTCGGCATCATGGAAGCGGAAGACGAGTCAATCGTTGGTGTTGCAGAAAACGCTTAAAACCCGGCACGAGGGACGCGGCACGAGGGACGAGGAAAAGATCTTCGCGTCCCGCGTTTCGCGCCCCGTGTCCCTAAAATTTCGGGAGAAATTTCATGGCAGTAAGAAAGCCCATTGAGGGCATCACAATAGAAAGTACTGAAAAGTTGATCGCCGATACTCTGGCGGAAATGCCGGAAAAGGCACAGAAGAAGCGTGCTCCTCACCTGCGAGCCAATGAGCCAACCTCGTCGGCTTGCGCGGTCAAATCCAACAAAAAAGTTGTGCCCGGTGTCATGAGCCAGCGCGGTTGTGCATATGCGGGTGCCAAAGGAGTGGTCTGGGGCCCGATCCGCGACATGATCCATGTGTCTCACGGTCCTGTTGGTTGCGGTGTCTACAGTTGGGGAACCCGGCGGAATCTGATGCAGGGAATTCCCGGTGTCACCTCATTTCCAATGGACTTCACTTCTGATTTTCAGGAACGCGACATTGTTTATGGTGGCGACTTGAAACTTGAGAAGCTGCTACGTGAGGCCGATGAGCTCTTTCCACTCAACAAGGGGATGTCCATCCTCTCAGAATGCCCAGTTGGCCTGATAGGTGACGACATCAATGCCGTCGCAAAGAAGATGGAAAACGAACTCGACAAGCTGGTCGTTCCTTGTAACTGCGAAGGGTTCCGCGGGGTCTCTCAGTCTTTGGGTCATCACATCTCCAACGACTCGATCCGCGATCACATCATCGGCAAATTCAAATTCAAGGAAGAAGCTGGGCCCTACGATGTTGCTCTGATTGGTGATTACAACATCGGGGGTGACGTTTGGGCGGCCAAACCTATTCTTGAAGAAATTGGTCTCAATGTTAAATCGGTGTGGACCGGTGACGGCGAAGTTGAAAAAATCGGCGCCACTCACTCGGTAAAACTCAACCTGATCCACTGTTATCGTTCGATGAACTACATGTGCAAGGTCATGGAAGAAAAATGGAATATCCCATGGCTCGAATACAACTTTTTCGGCCCAACAAAGATAGAAGAGAGTCTGCGCGCTATCGGTGCACTGTTTGACGACAAGATTCGCAAGAATGTTGAAAAGGTGATCAAGAAGTACAAGCCGGTCATGAAAGAAGTTACTGACGAGTACAAGCCACGCCTGGAAGGAAAAACCGCCATGTTGTTTGTCGGTGGCTTGCGTCCTCGTCACACGATCGGTGCCTACGAAGATCTTGGTATTCAGATCACAGGCGCCGGATACGAGTTTGCCCACCAGGATGATTACGACCGTACAGCACCTGAGATGGCCAAGGGCACGCTAATCTACGATGACGTCTCCGAATTCGAACTGGAGAAGTTTGTTGAAGAACTCAAGCCTGACCTGGTCGGTAGTGGCATCAAGGAAAAGTATGTTTTCCAAAAGGCCGGCATTCCGTTCCGTCAGATGCACAGCTGGGATTACTCAGGTCCTTATCACGGTTATGAAGGTTTCAAGATCTTCGCACGTGATATCGATATGGCGATCAACTCGCCTACTTGGGATTTGGTCAAGTCGCCCTTTTAGAGGGGCTTGACGGGTCGCGTGACGCGGGTCGCGGGACGTGAAAGTCAAAAGCTTTAAGGCGAACGATAAGAGTTGGATGCCTTTGAATATGGAGAAAGGGTTCAGGGTTAAAGGTGTACGCGTTCCGCGTCCCTCGTCCCGCGTCCCGATCTTCAAAGGAGATAGAGATGAGTGCAGCAGAAGCAGCAGTAAAATTTGTCACCGAGACCCCGGTGGAAGAAATCGAACGGGTCAAGGAATGGATCAATAGCGAAGAATATAAAGAGAAGAACTTTGAGCGGACCTCTCTGGTGGTCAACCCGGCCCACGCCTGTCAACCACTCGGCGCGCAGATGGTTGCGACTGGTTTTGAAGGGGCCCTGCCATTTATTCACGGGTCCCAGGGGTGCGCCTCTTATTTCCGCAGTACCTTCAGCCGTCATTACCGTGAACCGGCTGCTGCAACCTGTGATGCCATGACTGAAGACGGAGCTGTTTTCGGTGGCCAGAACAACCTCTTCGAAGGATTGGAGAATGCCTACGCGCTGTACAAGCCGAAGATGATCCCTATCTTTACGACATGTATGCCGGAGGTTATTGGCGACGATCTGACCGCATTTTCAAAGAATGCCAAGTTGCAGGGGTTTATCCCGGAAGACCTGCCTACCCCTTACGCCAACACCCCGAGCTTTAATGGGTCGCACATTCATGGCTACGACGCCATGCTCAAGAGCATTCTGAAGACCCTCACCGAGGGACAGAAAGT
>CBDUFN010000179.1:0-6310 GCA_965366475.1 uncultured bacterium
TTTTTTTAGGTTATGTGAGTATTTCGTTGCTTGTGAGAGAATTTTGAGAAAGATGTGGTATATATGGATTATATGATAAAGCCAAACCTGTCGTGAGGCAGGGGCGGAAAGCTACGGGTCTTCGTTTCTTTCCATTATGAGATAGCCGAGCTGCCAAAGCATTTAATGCCTTGGCAGCTTTTTGTTTTTTATCGAGCAGAGCTTCAATCAACAAACTTCTCAGGGGGGCGGTAATGTCGTGTATGCACAAGAAAAAGTGCAGTTTCTTTGAAGCGTTTTCTGGAAGGCAAAGTCTTGTTTGGCGCGCAATCATTCGCAATTATTGTGAAGGTGGGGCAGAGTGTGAACGTCAAAGAATATATGGTTCACAAGGTTGTAAAAATGTTCCCGCAGAACTAATGCCCTCTGGCACATATGCGTCAAAAGCTTTTCTTTCGCTCCTTTAGCAAGTGCAAGTCAAGATGGCTTTCAGATCAGTAGACTCTTCTGCCTTGGCTTAAAGTTGTCTATATTTTTCTGTAAATAGTTGGAACTTAATTTTCCCAACTATTTGTGCTGGGGACTAGGAATGTAGGTATAATTATGACAAAGAAAATCCTTTTAATTGACGATAGCCCCTTTTTTCTATTAACGCTCCGTGATCTTCTATTTGAAGAGTTTCAAGTCGAAACAGCGAGCTCAGGAGAGAAAGCTATCGAGATTCTTAAGTCGGTGGATAGTGACACACTCAAGCATGCTGAACCTTTTGATCTGGTGATAACGGATCTGATGATGCCCGGATTGAGTGGTTATGATGTTTCCGAGTACGTTAGAGGTAAAAATCGCAAAAATAAATTTACCCCTGTCCTTATGCTCACGGGTCAAGACATTACAAAACAGGAAGCAAGAGAACATGGCTGCTCAGAATGCATCAATAAAGATAATTTAAAAAAAGTTGTTTCCATGGCTCGCATGCTTTTACAAAAATAATTTCCTGTCGCTCACGATTACTACGATGAAAACGTGCAGTATTTATCTCGCCCTTCAAAACTCATAACTATGGCCACAAGGATTCAATCTTTGATGGCCTTTTATCTTTCAGGAAAAATATGTGGTTTTGCAATTCGAGCCTTTCGAGTTTGACTCTGGGAACTTTTTGGGTCTTGAAGAACACAGGAGTAGGGATTCAATCTAACGGTTGCCCTCACGAATTGAATTTACGTTCCTATAACCGTGGGTCTTTGATACATTACTGAACCAACAAATACATTTACCCTTTTGCACACTCTTTGCCTTTTTAGCTTAATAGACTATTACTTCATCTTACTATTATGACAGAGCTATTTTCAGTTTTTCTCAACGTCATCATGCCTGTCTTTGGTATTGTCCTCCTTGGCTACCTTCTCGGCGGCCGGTTGTCGCTCCAGGCCCAAACTTTAACAAGAGTTGCCTATTACGTTTTTGTTCCGGCTTTTATCTTTCAGGCGATCAGCAGTTCTAATATCCCTCTTGAAAATGCCACTAAAATGCTTGGCTTCATTATCTCTACCCATCTTCTGGCTGCATTGGTTGCTGGAGGCCTTGCCCGATTAATGGGACGGTCCAGAGAGATGATTGCAGCTTTTGTGATGATTGCGGTATTCGGTAATGTTGGTAATTACGGCTTAGCCGTGATTCGCTTCAGGTTGGGTGATCTCTCTGTTGCTCCTGCAACGATCTATTTCGTTGCCATAACCATAACGGCTTTTATCGTTTGTGTTAGTGCTGCTGGCTGGGCGCATGGAGGGGGCAGGGGGGCCTTGAGTGGACTGATTAAAACACCTGCTCTCTGGGCTGTTATACCCGCTCTGATCGTCTCAAATAGTGACCTCGTTGTTCCCTTGATGCTTACCAGAATGATCGGCCTGCTGTCTGATGCGATGATCCCTGTCATGCTTTTTGCTCTAGGGTTACAGCTGTTGGAACAGAAACAGGTCCGTTTTTCAGTTGATGTCGTGGCGGCATCGGCTGTTCGTTTGCTGCTTGCTCCCGCCTTAGCCTGCTTGATAGCCATACCTTTTGGACTTGGTCATATTGATTACGCTTCGGGAGTGCTGCAGGCAGGTATGCCAACGGCAATTTTAGTGGCAATCATTTCTAAAGAAAACAATATCGTGCCTCAGTTTGTGACCTCTGTCGTCCTCTTTTCGACTTTGGCAAGTCTTGTGACACTAACGTTAATAATGGTTTTGTTGTAGACAGTTGATTCCTGAATTGTCGGATGATTTCTATTCCAGAGTTGGCTAAAAAGTATTCTGCCCGTGCCCAACTTCTTGTCAATGTGGGAATCTGCAGATTCGAATAAAAAACTCTGAATTTCTCTTAAATCACTACAGCCAAAATTAAAGTGGGCGTGTTATTGATAGTGTGATTTGTCTGATTGCCCGATATCTGCATACATCGAAACAACTTATCTACCTTTCGCTCCACTTCCCCCTAAAAAGAGGAAATTATGCGTTCAATATGTATCTTTCTTGGTTCAGAATTAGGCACTCATCCAGCTTATGCTTTAGCGACGAAAGCAATGGGCAGAGAATTAGCTGAACGGGGTATTACCTGTATCTATGGTGGCTCCGATACAGGTCTTATGAAGCTACTTGCGGATAGTGTTTTAGAGGCAGGCGGTAAAATTGTCGGTGTCACAGTAACTGCTCTGAAAGACAAGGAAATTTTCCACCCTGGACTGACAGAACTTCATGTTGTTCCTACCATGCACGAGAGAAAGAAGTTGATGGCAGAACTTTCTGACGGTTTTATTGCCCTACCTGGAGGGATCGGCACTTTTGAGGAGTTTTTTGAGGTCTATACTTGGGCAAAGCTCGGGTTCCATTGCAAACCTTGTGGCCTTCTCAATGTAAATAATTATTACGCTCCGCTTGACGCACTTTTGGACAATGCTGAGCGAGAGGGTTTCTTGTCATCCGTTTCCCGAGACTTGGTAGTCAGGGCCTCCACGCCGGCAGAAATGCTAGACCTCTTCGTCAACAGAAAGGCTTCGTCCGAGTCTCTTCGCTAACCATAAATTCATCCTTAAAAGTTCCGATGACTGTGACGATAACCTGTGTCTTGTTGCTAGAGATACTTAGGGCGCTTTTGTTCGTATATCCACGGCCTCTAGGGTTTAATCCTTAGAGGTCTTTTCTTGTCTAGAATTGCATCATGGCACAATCGTGCTACCCTTTCTTAGGTAAGTAAAAAGTCAGGGGGTGTGTATGCTCGCATTTAGCGAAAAAGCGACTAAGTTTCGTCAAAATTGCATGCGTATCATGTTAGATTTTTACATGCTTATTACGTCCATAATACTACTGTTTGCTGTTCTGTTTGCGGTCGCATATATTGGACATTGAATTGTTTGAGTTTCGCATGAGTCTTTTCTCCGTCGTCGCTTCGATTAATCATCCCTGAGGCTGAAATATTTTTCTTGAGAGTTGATGACCTTAAAATGTTTCGACTGTCGATAGATGAAGTGACTTCTAATTGGTAAAGCTCTTTGGGGCGCACTTTTAATAGATAAAACTATGGCCACCAGGGGAGCGCTCCTTGGTGGCCATAATTTTATTGTGTAGTACAAGGTCGCTTAAGCCACAAAAACGGCAGAGTACCAATTTTGTACCTCATCTTGAGTTTTAAGAGTGCTCAGTGGCAGGTCAAATTGCTTCACTGTTGCGAATACATCGATACCAACACTATGAAAAGCCGGGCGGGCTCTACCTGGGGCAATACAAGGTTTCCCCTTGAATCCTGCACACTCTTGGCAGATGGCACAGTCACTCATTGAGAAAGCGAAATAATGGCCCCCAAGAAAGGCTTCCTTTTCCAGTGTAAAAGAAATGTCCTGTGAGACTTTTTTGCTGGTTGAATGGATAATACATCCCCATTCGTAACGTTGCAGAATACGTTCATACTCCCATGGCTTCAGAGAACCTGGTGATGAAGGACATGTATGCCCTTTACCCCAGTCTTCGCACCCATACATGCACTTAAGGAGTGTTCTTGAGTCAAAAACTATCTGATCCATTCTAAAAATAATGGCATCATCAGCTCCAAGCTCCAAGGCTCTTGTCGAAATATCATCTGGCGTCATACACACTCCTTAAAGTGTTAAACATTGAACAATATTTATCCGAATCAAAACGTTAATATTATAGCTGTTTATCTCAGTTAACTCACGACTAAAGAATAATTAGTTGGTGATTGGCAATGAATTGTCTTCTCTGATTTGTCGCGAGACATAGACTCAAAGAAGCTCCAATCAGAACTTGTTTTTATTGAGCTTGGTGCAAGTTTTTAGCTCATGTTCTGGAGGTTTATAGTTTATTCGGGAGTTTTTTGCCAGTAAGCTCGATTTGACTATTTTATTGGAGCCCAAGCAGTACAGCTTTTAAACAAAAGCGGTCAACGTAAATTCTACGTAGACCGCTTTTGTATTTGTTTCATTTATTTGTAATCAGTTCGTCGAGTCAGGTTCACTTTCAACGGGCTTCTTCTTAACTGTTCTTGTCCGTTTGGGTTTGGCAACCTCTTTGTCTGATTTTTCTGGAGTCGTTTTCTTTGTTGCTGTTTTTTTAGCCGTTTTAGTTGTTGGCTCATCAACCTTGGGCGCAGCCTTTTTTGCGGTACGACGGGCAGGGGCCTTTTTCGTTGGACCAGGCTCTTTCTCCGGTGCCACCTCTGCGACTACGTCGAGGGTCTTTTCGACCTTGGGCTTAGTTGCTTTAGCTTTTGCCGTTGTCTTACGAACAGGCTTTTGCTTTGTTTCTGGTTCTACGGAACTTTTCGCAACTTTTTCCTCTTTCTGAGTCGTTTGTTCACCTGTTTTAGACGCAGGATCCTTCTTGGCTGCCGGCTTCTTCCGTGGAGCGCGTGCCGGGGACTTTTTTACTTTATCTTCAGAAACGTTCTCTACGACTTTATCCTCTGCCGGAACAGCTTCCGTTGTCTTGGCTTTTGCTGGAGCAGGTTTCCGACGCGAGGTTTTTTGCTTCGGAGCTTCTTCATTGCTCTTGCTCACTTCTTGAACGGCTTCAGCTTTGGTCTCTTCGGCGGTTACCGTTGCTTCTTTATCAACTTTTTTTGTGGTTCGCCTTGGGCGTTTCGGCTTCTCCACTGGTTTGGTTGCGACTTTATCCTCAGAGCTCGGGTCCGCAGCTTGTGGTGCCGGCGAGTTTTCCTTGATCTCAGTTTGAACGACTTCCGAACCCTTCGCTGTTTGCTCGGTTTGTGTCTCTGAAGTCTCAACCTTTGGTTTGCGACGGCTACGACGGCGTTTCGGTTTTGCTTCCGCTGAGTCCTGTTCTTCGGCCGTTGTCTCTGTTTGTTTGGTGGCTGGTTCGGACTCTTGAACGACGCTCTCGGTTGATGTCACTTCACCCGATTCGACAACGTCCTCTTTTGGTTTCGTTCTGCCTGAAGAACGACGACGCCTTTGAGGCTTCTTCGCTTCCGGTTGAGTTGTTGTTTCTTCGGTGACGGTCTCGACCGGACTCTGAGATGTTTCTTCTTTGTCTACGGACTCTGCCGCTTTCGGAGCCTCTTCGGTGCTTTCTTCTGTATTTTGCTCCGTGGTCTGATTCTCTCCCGAAGGCGCATTTCCAGAAGGTTTACGACGCCTTCTCCTACGACGCTTTTTCGGTGCTTCAGTGCTCACCTCAGATTCTACAGCGCTTTCCTGACTGCTTTCTTCTCTCTCTTTTGTAGAGGTGTCCTCTGCGCTGATCAGCGGGATCGTGCTTGCTGCAACGAATTCCTGCTGAGGTGCTTTTTCTTTCTCTTTCTTATGTATTTCGATCTCAACTTGATCTGCAAGGAAATCTCGATTGCCGTGGATATGGATTTGTAATTTGTAGCAACGCTCCATGTCGACAAGTTCTTCACGCTTGGTATTTAATAGATACGTTGCAACTTCAACCGGAAGTTGAGCATCGACGCGGCTAACCTGACCTTTTGCGGCACTGGCGTGAATTTTTCTCAGCAATGCTACCGCTTGTGTCTCTGGGCTCTTGAGGTGACCGGAACCGTTACAGTGCGGGCAGGGCAGGTAATTCCCTTCAGTCAACGCGGCTTTAATTCTTTGGCGACTCATTTCGAGCAGACCGAATTTACTGATACGGCCAACACTGATTCGAGCCTTGTCGTTCTCCATAGATTCTTTGACCTGAGTCTCGACTTGACGCATGTTTTTGCGTTCACGCATGTCGATAAAATCTATGACGATCAGGCCGCCGAGGTCGCGTAACCTGAGTTGTCTCCCAATTTCAATGGCAGCTTCGAGGTTGGTTTTAGTCGCTGTGGC
>CBDUFN010000180.1:0-6304 GCA_965366475.1 uncultured bacterium
AACATTAAAATCATGAAGAAAATCAGAGATCAAGAGCCTCACGAACTCTTTCCTGAAGGGGATGTGATGGCGAGAGCGAGGACTGAGCTTGACGATAAAGGCTGCCCGCCTGTTCAGCATGTCCAGCTTTGCTTGAGAAATCGGCCCACTTAACCAACCAGACAGGATCTGAGCTTAGTTCATAGAGCAGAGAAAACTCCTCATTGACCGGCTCAAACCCACCACAGAGGTGAATCATATATTCCGAGCGACCGCACTGCGTTAACACCTCACTCAAAAGCATCAAAGAGGGCTCACGGGTTTTCACTATCGCCTCGCGCCAAGCGGCAACCGCCTCAGCGTGCTGACCCGTGGCAAAGAGAAGTTTGCCGTAAACAAGACCACTTTTTGGCGAATAATTGTAGCCGAAGCCAGAACGAGCAAGATCAAACTGCTTCTGAGCGCCAGCAAAATCACCAACCGTATAAAGTGCCAGACCGTAGCCATTTCGAACCGTCCCGGAATAAGGGCTTTTTTGCGCGGTATCCTCCCAGAGGGGAAGGCTTGATTGCCAAAGGCCATTACGCGCGAACGTTGCGGGTGCAAAACAGACAACCAACGCGATCATCACAAAACCAACTGTCTTCTGGTAGGTAACTTTATACAGATGATCGGCAATAAGAGCAGCAATTCCGAAAAGAACAAAAGCCATAGCCACATAAGCATAGCGTTCGGCATAGGGGGACCAGGCAATTTGTCCAAAAGAAATTGGATAAGCTGGCAAAAGCAGAAGACCGGCGACTACGAAGAAATCAGAGCTAAAACGATTCCTCAAAAAAAGCCAAATCAATGTAAAGACAACAATGATCCCGAGAAGATCGTAGAGGGGATCAACAACAAAGATCGCTAGATTCAAAGGTAAGGGGGCAATCATTTTCTTGAAATAAAAGCCGAAAAGTCGAAAGAAGAGCATCGCGGAATGGGTAAAATCATCGGTAATCATATGCACAGTGCGACTGATACCACTGTGACTCCCTGCAACGACCAAGGAACGCATATAAATCAAGGAAGAAAGACCAAGAACGACACCAACACAGATACCGACAACACGCCAGAAACGTCCCTTGCCCACAACTTGAGATTGCTGTGAAGAGGGATTCGTCCACCAGAGAAGAAACAATCCAGGGACAAAGGCGACGGCAACTTCTTTACTAAGCATGGCACACAAAGCAGCGAAGAAGGTGGCACACAAAACCAACCCGGATCGATTCTGATGATACTTGAGGAGAAACCAGGTTGAAGAGAGAATAAAAAAACCTGCAAGAAGATCTGTTCGACCGGATATCCAGTTAACCGATTCGGTCGCAAGGGGATGCAAACCGAAAAGCAGAGCAAAAAGTAAAGGCCACCAGCCAGGAACGCGCTTTTTAAGAATAAATATTTTTTCGACAACAAGATAGGTGAAGAAGGTGTTAGCCAACTGCAGCAAAACGTTGTCAAACCTCATAACCAGAGGGTTGACCTGCAGAAATAGCTTTTCAAGATAATAGGTTGAAATCAGTAAGGGTCGATAATAAAGTGCACCACTTTGTTCACCGAAAAAGAGGGGCAGAAAATTAACCTGATCAGAACGATTGAGCCTTTCAGCCAAAACATTATCATCAAGGCTGATAAAATCCCCAAAGATCGAGCGAAGATAAACCAGGCTGACCACAAACAACAGAAAATATATCTGGAGTCGCTTTTGCGCTCCTGGGTCACTGCTTATCTTCTGTAAAAAGTGGCGTCTCACATGCCAGCCTATAAAGCTCTTTATATTTTATCTTAAGCTCAATGTTGTCAAAAAGGAGAGTGTACTAAGTAAAAAGGGCCGGTGCAAAGCACCGACCCTTTCAAACTCAAGAAAACAAACGTTATGGGCATGTACCGTCTGTCATCGCAACAGCAGAACCAGTCACCATACCATCATCACCAGCTGTGCCAACTGTACCATCAAAAGAATCGATGGTCGAATCGATGTTGCGGCTACCGTAGCACTTGGAGCCGTTGGTGTGCTTGGTACCTGCAGCATATTCAGAAGCAGCGAACTCAAGGTCAACAGTAACTAGAACTGAAGGTTTAAAATCAGCACCGCCGATTTCTGTGGTTGATGCATCAGCGCCGCCAAAAATAGCAGCGAAACTTGGGGCTGCAAACGCCAGAATGGCGAGAACAAGAATAATTTTTTTCATAATATTTCTCCCTAATTAATCAGTGTTGATTAGTTGTAAGTCTGGTCGTCAGCAAACTTGGATTCCATCTGTGTCTTCAGGTTACGCAGGTCAGCCTGAGCCGAGCTATTGTAAGCTTTGGCACGGTAAGATGCGAACTGAGGAATAGCGATAGCAGCAAGGATACCGATGATCGCAACAACGATCAACAGCTCGATCAGGGTGAAACCCTTTTGGTTCTTACGGAAACGGAACTTGTTAAGCATAATGATTCTCCTTTCGAATGTGGACATTGTGTCCTGTGTATATGGTCGTGCATTTATTTTCTGAGCTATTACTAGAGCAATTGGTGTGCCAATCTTCAAAAAAAACTAAAAGCCCCAAAGCACGGGGGGATATGTACAAGAGTTTGCAATGAACAACCATCTAAAACACGGTAAGTAGACATAGTGTGACAACCCTTGTGACAAAATTCGTCACTCTTGACACACTTGTTTTCTTTCGTTCCAAAAAGAGTAAAACTTTTTCGAATCAAAGCGTCGTAGCATTATTTCTATGTGAGGAGTGACAACAACGTACTTATCAAAGAGGAGAGAAGCCAAACATAAGCTCAACAGGGTCAACACCCGTAAAGCTCAACGCTGCCTAAAATCGAAACACGATACAGTGAAACTCTTACAAGAATTCTTCAAAAAACTGGAGGGCAAGATTAATACGACTCACTAACTCGGAGAGTTAAGTAATAAGTTGCCAAGCGATTGTTAAAAAGAGTAATTTGCTTATGATAATACTTATATTGAAGGGGATTATAAGATGCACCGACAACTCAGTAAGAAGGCAAAAGGTTTTACCATGATTGAGTTGTTGATCGTTGTCGCGATCATCGGTATCCTGGCAGCGATAGCCATTCCACAATTTTCCGCATATCGTCAGAGAGCCTATAATGTTTCCGCCCAATCCGACATATCAAATCTAAAGACACTTATGGAAGCCACTTTTGCCGACAACAAGACATACACATCTCCTTAAGCTAGATCACCTGCAAAACAACTGGGTACACACCGACATCAGTCTTCATTATCTTCAGCTTCAACCCCAAACTTACTGAGTCGATAGCGTATCGATCGAAAAGTTATCCCCAACAATCCCGCCGCACTTTTTCTTACCCCGTCTGTTCGGACCCGCGCGTTAAGCAAAAGTTCCTTTTCGATTTCTCCGAGATAAGCGTCAAGATCCATACCCGTTTCCGGGATATCCGTGAGAGGCATAACCGTTGAGGAAATCCCCGTTAACAGATTGGGTGGCAGACAGTCGAGCGTGATCTCATTTTCGTGCCCCAGAACTGTGGCGCGCTCAATCACATTTTCCAGTTCACGAACATTTCCCGGCCATTGGTAGTCGATCAAACGGCGCATGGCATCTTCAGAGACCTTGACACCTTTCTCGCCGGTAAATCGTTCCCAGAAGAAATCGATCATCACCGGAATATCCTCACGGCGCTGTCGCAACGGCGGCAGGTCGACACGAATAACGTTAAAACGATAATAGAGGTCCTCTCGAAAAGTCCCTTCTGCAACAGCTTCTTCAAGATGGCGATTGGTCGCTGCCAAAACCCGAACGTCGGTTTTTATATCCTTGGTGCCACCAACCCTGCGGAATTCGTTTTCCTGCAACACACGCAATAATTTAACTTGCATCAAAGGAGGCAGTTCACCAATTTCATCGAGAAAGATGGTGCCGTTGGCAGCCGTCTCAAAGAGGCCTGGCTTCTGGCGAATCGCCCCGGTGAAGGCCCCTTTTTCATGGCCAAAGAGCTCGCTCTCAAGCAGGTTCTCAGGGATCGCTCCACAGTTAATCGGAACAAAAGGACCATCGCGACGTTCGCTGTTATAGTGAATGGCCTTTGCCACCAACTCCTTACCTGTGCCCGACTCACCAGTCACCAAAATCTTAACCGGGCTGGCAGCCACTTTTTTGATCATGGTAAAGACATCCTGCATGGCCTTTGATTTGCCGATCAACCCATCAAAAGAGAAGCGTTTTCCAAGTTCTTCTTTGAGAGCCAGGTTTTCTTGGCGCAATTCACGTCTTTCGAGAGCATTCTTGACGATCAAACGAATTTCTTCATTTTTGAAGGGCTTGGTGATGTAATCGTAAGCGCCCTGCTTCATGGCATCGACCGCTTCATCAGTGGTAGAAAAAGCAGTCACCATAAGGACGACCGTTTCCGGAGTCCGTTCCTTGATGTGAGCAAGAAGTTCCAAACCCGTCATGCGCGGCATCTTGATATCTGAAACGACCAGGTCATAGCTGTGCTCACGCAGGTGAACAACTGCTTGTGCACCATCAACAGCAGTATCAACTTGATAGCCCTCGCGATGAAGCATGATGCTTAAAAAATCTCGCATGCTTTCTTCATCATCGACGACAAGGATTCTATATTTATGGGTTGAATCACTCATTGCAATCTCTCCGCCGCTGGAACGTTACGGCACTCTTCAGGAAGCTCAACAACAAAACGGGCGCCGCCAAAACGACTGGGCTCTACATAGATGCGACCATGATGGGCGTCAACATTAGCATAGACATTGGCCAAACCAAGACCGGTTCCCTTGTCTTTGGTGGTATAAAAAGGCTCGAACAACTTATCTCGATCCTCTTCAGCAATTCCCGGGCCTGTATCCTCAACAATGATTTCACCGAGTGAGGCGTTAATGTCCACTCTCACCGAACCAGCGGGGCTGACGGCCTCGCCTGCATTAATTAGAAGGTCCCAAAGAATTTGATGAATCTTTTGTGGGTCAACATTCATCTGTATTGGCCCACGGTATGCCTTGTCAACGGTAACATTTTGAAACTGAGCGCTAGCACTTAACAGGGCAATCAATTCATCAAGCAAGGAAGCAATATCGACTAATTCCACTTGCAAAGGTGACGGCCTTGCAAAGTTGAGAAAATCACTGAGCAACAAGCTCAGACGATCAGCTTCTTTGACGACGATGTTCATCAAATGCCGATCTTCTTCGTTTACTTTCTCATCTTCAAGGAGAAGTTGCACAGAACCACTGATTGAGGCCAAGGGATTGCGAATTTCATGGGCCAGTCCAGAAGCAAGACGACCGACAGCAGCCAAACGGTCAGCACGTTTAAGTTGTGCTTCCAACGTCTTATATTCTGTCAAATCCTGAAAAGAAATCAAAAGGCCAAGGAGTTGACCATCCGTTTCAACAATCCGACCAACAGAATACCCCAGCGTCAGGACTTCTTCAGTTGTCTTGTAATATTCTATCTCACCGCGCTCAACATAATTTGAGGAATCCGTAGACAGGTTGCCAAATTCGGGAAGAATGACATTGATTGGACGATTATAAACTTCCTCAAGACTGTAGCCTGTTATTTTGCTGGCTGCACTATTGAAGGAACGGATCCGACCGGTTGGATTAACAACCATCAAGCCGCTGTTAATATTCGTCAAGATTGCCTGGTTGAGACGTTCTAGCTCGCCATAATCGATTTCACGTTTTTCTCGAGCTTCTTCACTACGTCTCAGCCTTTCAGCCAAGGCCCCGCTCAGTAAAGCGGTTAGAAAGAAGGCTCCAACGTGTAAGAAAACTGCATAGAAAACATCAAAGTGTTGTAAGTCCTTCGACGCAGACGGGCTGACAACAAGAGGCAGATAACCGTAATATTGGAGGTCTAACAAACTTCCATAGAGAATAGACGAAGCGGAAGCAACAACCAGAAGCTGAGGTCTGGGGAAGAAAACACTGGCTGCAATGATCACCAGAATAAAGAGAAAGGAATATAGACTTTCAACACCACCAGTCAGGTAAATAATCAAAACAACAAACAGCAAGTCCCAGCTAATCTGAGCGTTGATGAAGTGACGGTAGTGCCTTATTCGAGCAAGAATAACCCCTGAAACAATCGTTTGCAGGATCGCAATAAGAGTGAGATAAGTGAGGTATCGTGCAGCAGCAGAAGCCACCCACGTACCCTGTTGTAATTGATAAAAGATTGTGCCGCTGAGGAAAAGGCAGATGACCACTAATCTGACAGCAAGTTACCACGACAACAATCGACGCGGTACGTTACTAAAATATTTTTGAACAGGC
>CBDUFN010000181.1:0-6285 GCA_965366475.1 uncultured bacterium
TTATGTGCTGCACCGTGATATTGGGTTTGTTTGTATTGGGTTGACCCTGCTCTACGCCATTTCTGGCATTGCCGTTAACCATATCAAACAGTGGAACCCAAGCTACAGTGTGGAGCGGGTCGAGACGAATATCGGCCCGGTTCTCAGCGATCCGGCGGACGCTGAAACCGTGCGTGTTATTCTCGCGCGACTCGATGAACGCGGCAAGCTTGAAAGCAGTTACCGGCCAGATAGAAAGAGTCTACAACTCTTTGTTGAGGGACGTTCAATCACAGTTGAACTTGCCACTGGTGCTGTCGTTCATGATCGTGCCGTTCCGCGCCCCATCCTTCGTGAGATGAATTTTCTTCATCTCAACCATCCGAAAAAAGCCTGGACCTGGTTTGCTGATCTTTACGCTGTTGCTTTGGCCTTCCTGGCTGTGAGTGGTCTTTTCATGATTCGTCGCAAGACGATGCGTCGCGGGCTCGTTCTCACCGGCATTGGTATTGTCATTCCTCTGTTTTTCTTGATCATCTACCTGTAATAAATTGTCAAATAATCATCATTGAAGGCACGATCATGCTCTGCCTTCAATGATGGTAAAAATATTCGTGAATAAGACATCTGCCTTTGCGTTTGACACTCAAGTAGGGCTGGGGTAGAAACGGACAGTTGTTGCTTCCTCCAGGTCTTATTTTTCCTGGGATCTTTCAGCCTGAACAGGTGCTGTTATGTTTTTTGATCTTTTCCTGCACGCGTTGACATCCTATCTCGTTATCATTGACCCTATTGGTACTGCACTGATTTTTCACGGTCTGACGGCGGGGTGTGACAAAGCCTACGTGCGGCGTATGGCACTGCGTTCAACGACGATTTCTGTTGCGATCGTGCTGGTTTTTGCCTTTTTCGGTGAGGCGTTACTGATCAAACTTGGTATCAGCATAGAGGCTTTGCGAGTCTCTGGTGGATTACTTCTTTTCATTACCGCATTCAATATGGTGACCAAGGGAGAGACTGGTAAAAGATGGGAGAGTGGTCAGGATGTCGATATCTCGGTTTTCCCCATGTCCATCCCACTCCTTTCTGGGCCCGGTTGTTTAACTGTTACGATCCTGCTCTTTTCCAAGGCACCAACTGTGTCTGGTAGTCTTTCGCTGGTATTGGCTGTGCTGGTGATATATGGGCTCACCTTTGTGGCGTTGTCCTCGGCAAATCGTGTCAAAGATATTATTGGTCGCACAGGCGATGATATCTTACGCCGTCTGCTTGGTGTTATTCTCGCGGCGCTTGCGATTCAGTTTATTTCAGATGGTGTGCGTCAGATCATGATCGGCTGATTTTAGACTATCGTAATCCCAAACTCTTCTTTTACAAATTCTTCCGCTTCGTTCATGAACTCTGTGAACTCCTGTCGAAATGAACTCTCGTGTCTGACAAGATCATTAACCGCCTCTGCGAGAGGGAGTGGTCTAGTCAACCGTTGTGCAAGCCGGCCGAGTGCTTTACCAACGACACCACTCTGTTGATAAGCAACCAACCAATTCTGTTCAGTCATACGTTGTGCAACTTGTTGCAGACCCTCTGGTAACGTGTGGTGAAATTTCTGAAGAAGTTTGTAAACACTGTCTGCATAATTCTCAAGAGACTCGTGTGAGTATTCTGGCCAGCTAGAAGCGAGGAAGTGATCGTAGAAGATGTCGACAATTATGCCGCGTCCATGGCCGAACTTGGGGTGCAGGCGTTGGCGGCTTTGTCTTGTGTGGGGGCTGTTTTGAGCGAAGCTGTCGATACGGCGGTGAAGGTGCAATCCCAAGGCTATTTTCTCTGGGTAGCAGGCCGGAATAGGGCCCTTGACAAAATCTCCCATTAGTCCGCCAATTTGGAGCTCTGGATCCGGTCCTGCGAGGTAAAGGTGAACAAGATAGTTCACAGTCTGAGAATCTTGTTGTGCAGGATGAGAATCTCGAAAGCCATCAAGGCTTTGCTGGAGAGTTGTTGGATATCGACAACCGCTGCAGATAAATCTGCCTTGGGATCATCAACGTAGATCAGGCCAACCACACGGCCTAACATACTCATAGGGAGCAGTAGCGCCGAGGTTGGTGCAGGTTTGCCGAGAAAAGTCGTCAATGCCAGATTGGCTCCGCTCTGTGGAACCGGCCCTAGAAAGTAGCTGTTGCTGTCTACCGCTGTCTTCAAAACTGAGGGCTCTGAAAGAGGAAGCTGAAATTGATCAAAGCCGGGGATTGGAAGACCTGCTTTCGCCGAGCGCCAACCTGTCACTTGTCCGGCAACAACCATGAAAAGAGCCGCCCTCGCATAGTTTGCCCCGAGATAGGCGATGACGGCATCGGCGACATCGTTGCGGTCGGTTATCTGAACCAACGCCTGTGCTGTTGACGACAGGGTGATCTCTTCGTCTTCAAGCTCCTCGATCAGGTCGTTATCATCAAGTTCTTCAATCTCTTCCTCGACAATCTCAAGTTTCTGGGCTTTGGGAGCTTCCTCCGACTTATGATAAATATGCTCTGATCCCGGTGCCCCTAAATCATCATCTGTCTCCGGCGCCACAACAGGGCCGTCTGATGTGTGAAATATCGGCAGTTGGTTCAGCTCATCGCGGACTTGTTTCGGTGGAGCGATGTAGCGCATGGTGCGTTTGATTTCGTAATACTTTTCCAGCGCAAAGACCAGACGAACTTCAAGTGCCAGCACCGGTAATATGATATATCCGGTACGAAACGAAATCTCATCAACTGACTTCAGGTTACGCGGATCCGCCATGGCCAGAGTGAGCTTCTTGCCGCTGACCGACACCGGCATGACTTTATGCTTTTCAGCTAATTCAGCGCTGATAATGTTAGTAACGTTCTCCGGAATGTTTTCAAGTTGACCAGGTTTTGCACAAGGAATACCAATGAGTTGGGTCAGGATGTCTGCCAGGGCGTTTTCTGTAATCAGGCCCATCTCTATGAGTACTGTCCCTAACTTGCCGCCAAAAATAACTTGGGCCTGCAGGGCTTCTTCAAGTTGAGCTTGGGTCAGAAGGTTTTTCTTGATCAGTAACTCGCCAAGTTTGTCGGCCATGATGTGTCCCTTGTAGTGTTTATTGCGCGGAGATTTCTACGGTCTGATCTACACTCGCTGTTTTGATAAATGGCTGCTCTGTTAGCTGAGCCATGAGCGTTTTGACTTTACCGTCGAAATCAAGTTTGTTGGCTTTTGCAATCGGTTGAACTGCAGGAGCCTTGACCCGCTGTGGATTGACCGGTGCACCATTTTTGTACATGCGGAAGCAGAGGTGTGGGCCTGTTGCCAGGCCGGTGCTGCCGACATAACCGATTCTCTGTCCCTGTGCAACACGTTTTCCTTTGGCAATGTTCTTGGCAAAACCCTTCATGTGCAGATAGATAGTTTCGTAACTGCTGTTATGACGGATTTTAACGTAGTTGCCGTTGCCGCGCGTGTACCCTTTTCTGATGATCACACCGTCGCCGACGCTTTTGATTGGAGTGCCTGTGGGGGCGGCGTAATCTATGGCAGGGTGGGCTTTCCATGTTTTTGTGATGGGATGGAAGCGTTTCATTGTGAATCCAGAAGAGATGCGTGAGAAGGAGAGAGGCGCTTTCAGAAAAGCTTTGCGCAAGCTCTGCCCGTCTGCATCGTAATAGTCTGGATTTCTGTCACCATCCTTATAAAGAAAGGCCTGAAAAGTGGTGCCCTGATTTGTGAACTCTGCGGCCAGAATTCGACCGTATCCAGCGGGTTGTCCTTCGCGAAAGCGCTTTTCTACCAGAGCCTGGAAAGAGTCTCCTTGGCGAATGTCGAGAATGAAGTCTATATCCCAGGCAAATATGTCGGCGAGGTTCATGGCCAGAACGTCACTCTCTCCGGTTCTGGTCACCGCTTCAAAAAGACTGCTGTCTATGGTTCCACGCACCCTTGCCGTCTCTGTCGTGTAAGGGATCGGAATCTTCTCGATCGAGAAAGTCTCTGCTTCACGAGAAATGATCAGTTGTTCATTACGGTCTATGTCATATTCAAAGCGCTCGAAAGCATCATCACTCAGGCAGAGTCGGTATGCTTGTCCTGCACTAAGACGTGAGAGCGGGAAGACAGGTTTACACTGTTTATTAAGCTCATGAAGCTCTGCGGCAGAAAAGAAGTCTCCCAGTAGCGCAGTAACCGTATCGCCTTGCGCAACAGTCCCCTTGATGAACTCTTTACGAATCTCAGGAATCGGTGGAGGTTGGGGCGCTTGTGGCGCAGAGGTGTTGGCTTCGGTGTCGGTGACTGTTGGGCGTAAAAAGAGTGGGGTCAAAAGGAGTACGCCCAGAACAAGAAATAGCCAGATGCGCAGATGAGGAGATTTTTTTTGGCGTCTGGCCATAGAGTTTTTTGGGGGGTGTAAATCGAAATCCAAGAGTCTTTTCCTAGCGGGTTAAGGGCGGTAACTTACCGAAAAACAAAATTTATTTATTCTAGCAGGGTCACAACAGATTTGTCTAGAAATCTATGCTGAGTTAACACCTGTTTTTGATCCTTCTTTGTGCTCGAGATTTGTATTGTTTTCCGCAGTATGTGATGATGGCTTTAGTTGTTTTGATGAGAGTTTTCCTCTATAAATTGACTGTTGTTTTATCTTCATCCCGTCGGAGTTAAATTATGATTGACCAAAAACGCCTTAGCGACGAATTCGCCCAGTTGGCAGGAATCAATAGTCCGTCTCTTCAGGAAAACGCCATTGCTCGTTATCTTGTTGAGCGCTTTGAAGCTCTTGGCGCAAAGGTTCTGTTTGATGACGCGAGCACGGTTACTGGTGGCGAGGTTGGTAACCTGGTGGCAACTTTTCCAGGGGCAGGTAAATCTTCAGACCCCATCCTTTTTTCGGTACATATGGATACTGTTGAGCCCGGAGGTCAGGTTGAACCGGTTCTGCGTGACGGGGTTTTTTATAGTGCTGGAGATACAATTCTCGGTGCTGATGATAAGGCTGGAATTGCCGAACTGATAGAGGCTCTTGAGGTTGTTCGCGAACAGAATATCCCTCATGGACCGATAGATGTGGTGGTTACCATTGCTGAAGAAATTGGTCTTGTCGGAGCAAAGAATTTTGATTACAGCATGATCACGGCAAAGTACGGCTATGCTCTAGATACTGAAGGCGTTGGTATGATGGTTCTGCAAGCTCCCGGTGCAAACCATATCCAGGTTGAGATCGAGGGTCTTGCTGCCCATGCGGGTATGGTTCCTGAACTGGGTCTTTCCGCCATTCAAACGGCGGCATTGGCCATTAGTCAGATGCAACTCGGCCGTATAGATCATGAGACAACTGCAAATATTGGTTTTATTGAAGGTGGCGTTGCCCGCAACATCGTTCCGCAAAATGTGTCCATTATTGGTGAAGCGCGCAGCCACGATCCCCAAAAATTGCAGGCACAAACGGATCATATGCTGAACTGTTTTGAGCTTGCCGCCAACGATATGACAAGAGAAATAAAAGGTAAACGAATCCGTCCCGCTCTTCGTATCGAAGTTCGTCCTGATTTCCCGAGTATGTCCGTTGATACGAACGCATCAGTTGTTGCTTTGGCAACCAAAGCTGCTGAAGCGATAGGTCAGGATCTCAAAATCCGTCTTGGGGGTGGTGGTAGTGATGCTAATATTTTTAATGGTCACGGTATAGAAACGATTATTTTGGCGACCGGTATGACGGGTGTTCATACACATGAAGAATCGGTTGCTGTTGCTGACATGATTCATGTGACTGAGCTTCTGGTTGAAATAATTCGCCAAGCGTAAACGTTCTGTCCCTTGCCATCAGTCTTCCTCTGTTGGCATACGGACTTCATGCTTCCTTGTTTTTAATGGCCGCATCTTTTTCTTTTTGTGTGGTTTCGATCCCCTCTCTCTTTCCCATTTTCTAGTCCCACGTTTGTTCGATAATCCCTGTGATGGTAATTGCTCTTAAAGAACGGGCAAGTTGGTGCTTTTTGTTGTTTTTTATTTGTATTTTTTAATGGTTGCGGGTTAATGTTTCTTCGGGAGTAGCTTCTGGATTATGAATATAACTGTTTTTTTAGTGATGTCAGGACTTTTGATCATCGGTTTTCTAGCTGGTTTCTTCATGCATCGCTCTGATTTTTGTCTTGCGGGAGCTTTTCGAGACCTCTTTCTTTTTAAAAGTTATCAACTTATTCGTCCTCTTGTTTTGCTCCTTACCTTAAGTGCGATGCTCTTTGAAGTTAGCAGGACTCTTGGCTTGCTTCCTGTGTATCCCTTTCCCTGGTTTGCACCTCCTGC
>CBDUFN010000182.1:0-6268 GCA_965366475.1 uncultured bacterium
CAAAGCTTTCTCGGCTTGTATTTGTTCGGTGATGTCACGCAGAAAACATACGAATTGGCCACCATTCGTCGGCCGATACTGAACGCTTACTTCGACGTCAAAAAATTCACCATTCTTGCGACGATGCTGAGAGGTAAAACGATCTTCGCCCTGCAATCTGATCTTCTGGATGTGTGCCGCTGTTTCCTCGCTCGTTTCGTTCGACTCGAGCTCATAGATATTCATGGACAGAAGTTCTTGCTCGCTATAGCCGCTCATCTCGCAATAGCTCGCATTGACATCGAGTAAAGAGCCCTGCATATCCACTAACCAGAAACCATCCATAGCCGCATGGATTAGGGTACGATATTGTTCGTCACGTAAAATAAGTGCCTCCCTTGCTCCGACAGGGTAATGCCACCGTTTGCAATAACCTTATTGCTATCGTTCGCTTTTTTCGTTTAAAGAAAGGGTCACTGATCAAAATATATTCTACTCAACAATAATGAGGTGGTAAAGACTTTGCCCCTATATACAACTACTTTATCCAAGGAGACTCAAGATTGGCATAAAAGGGCTATTCTCACTCCCTTTGACAATTAAGAACAGCACCCAACTACAAACAACATAGCATTCAACCACTCAACTTCTTCTTACATCTCCTCTCTCAACGGCTTGACTCATCACGGCTGCCTGAATTGTGAAAGTCCTATACGCTAGTGAAAATAGGTCCTAACAATCGGGAAATATCTCAACACAGAAAGCGAAGAGAATTTAACAAAAAAGGCCCACCGGATAACCAGGTGAGCCTTCTTGTTGCACTATGTTATGTAATGCTCAGTCGAGAAGATCAACAATGTGAGGGGCCATACCCACATAGCTACCCGGGGTCATCTCAAGCAGACGCTGTTTGTCTTCATCAAGAAGTTCCAATCCGTCGATAAACTCACGAATAGTTTCACGGGTAATCTTCTGACCGCGGGTTAACTCCTTAAGCTTTTCATATGGCTTCTCAATGCCAGCCTTGCGCATAACAGTCTGGATCGGCTCAGCCAGAACCTCCCATGCGTTATCGAGGTCGGTCGCCAAGTTTTGTTCATTAAGTTTGAGTTTACTCAAACCCTTGATGGTCGAGTGGTAGGCGATCATGCTATAGCCAAAGCCAACACCCATATTACGAATGACCGTTGAATCAGTCAGGTCACGTTGCAAGCGTGAGATCGGTAACTTTGCAGAGAGGTGCCCGAAGATTGCGTTGGCCAATCCGCAGTTGCCCTCAGAGTTCTCAAAATCTATCGGGTTAACTTTATGTGGCATGGTTGAAGAACCAATTTCGCCGGCAATAGTCCTCTGGCCAAAGTACGCCATGGCAATATAGGTCCAGATATCACGATTGAGATCGATGAGAATCGTATTCCAACGGGACAGGGCATCAAAGAGTTCTGCCATATAATCATGTGGCTCGATCTGGGTTGTGAACAGGTTCTGTTTCAAGCCAAGCCCATCTTCAATCACTTTTTTGCTCAAAACAACCCAATCAACCTGCGGGTAAGCAGAGAGATGGGCATTGAAATTACCAACCGCGCCATTAAGTTTTCCAAGAAGCTCCACGTCAGCAATTTTCTCGCTCTGCTTACGTAAACGAGCAACAAACACAGCCAATTCCTTGCCGATCGTTGTCGGCGAAGCGGTTTGGCCATGAGTGCGAGCAAGCATCGGCACGGACTTGAACTCTTTGGCCAGCCCTGTCAACTCACCAACAATCTTTTCCTGCAACGGCGCAAGGGCCTGAATACCATCTTTTAGCATCAGTGCATGTGACAGGTTATTGATATCCTCAGAGGTACAAGCAAAGTGAAGAAATTCCGACAATCCTTCCAGAGAGGTCCCGGTGATCTGATCCTTGAGATAGTACTCAACCGCTTTGACATCATGATTAGTGACCTTTTCGATGTCTTTAACCTTTTCAGCCTCCAGCGGAGTGAACTTCTCCACAACACCATTCAGAATCGTCACTTCTACATCAGTGAGAGTGCGACATTCGGCGATTCCCGGTTCGGCACAAAGCGCTTGCAACCATAAAACTTCGACCTTCACCCGATTGCGAATCAGAGCATACTCAGAAAAGCATTCACCTAGTTCTTCGACCTTGGAAGCATATCGCCCGTCGATAGGGCTGATTGCTGTAATCATGACAGAAACTCCTAAAAGTATTTTTTTGTTGAGAGGCCCGAAATATAGCGCTGTATGCTCACTTGTGCAAGAGCATTAGACATCAGTCAATTGTTTCAATATGTTGATTTGAAAAAAAAGTCTCACAAATCCCAAATCGGCAATTCTAATCAACGTATGACATTGCACCCCACCAAATCCCTGCCATAATGAACAGCCATTGCTGAAGGCAGATAATTAAGGAGACCGCTATGACCAATTATCGGAAGTGGTACTGCAGTTGCAGAGGCAAACCATTGGAACTTAGCACTGTTGAGACTATCGAAGACGAACCTGTAGAAGCAACATGCCAACGTTGTGGCGCATCACCGTCTTCAGACCCCAAACACACCATCACTTACAAAGATGTTGAAACCTGGGACGACTGAACAGAGCTAGACTATTTTCTCACGTGTAAAGAGAACAAAAGCCATCGAAGGCCTTTTGCTGGCTTCGCGAATTGCAAACTGAATGCCGTCAAAATGCCAGCCTTCTGCCGTTCGTTTGTTTAGAACCTCTTCGATCGATTCATCGGTAACTACGGAGAGTTCTACAACTTTATATTCGACCATCAACCTTCCCTTCACTCGTCATTCAACAACTTGTCAGCATTATATTGTGTGGTTATATCGCGCCTCTCACCCAAGGTAAAGCCTTCCATAGTCGAGACGCCAACAACCATATAGAACAACTTTTAACCGATAAGATAAAACATCTTTTTATCCCCACGATCGGTTATTTTTTTACAAAAGTGAATTCTCCTGCTATTCCGTATACTTTATAGCTATACGCCCTTTAATCGGGGTTTTTGCGTTAAATTTTATATTGACTTCTTTTTAGAACGACGTATCATGTCGCAAAATTTACCACACCACTATGTGGTCGTTTATCCCGAATAGGTACCTTAGTGACGACTAAGAATGCTGATCAATTCGCAAAGGTAGCAACACTCGGGGCATAAAAGAAGGAATCCCTTAGGGGTTATTTAATATGCGGGGCAAACATGTGTCCTCGCAATTTATTGTTTCACGCTTGTCACATTTAGTTTCATTGGAGAGAACGCAGTTCAAAAAACACTGAAAGAAAAAAGGAGTCACATCTTATGGGACACGGACCAGCAGTAAAACTCGGCAAGGACAACGCTGCCGCGTACAAGAGCAAGATCGGCATCTCGATGTTCATCGTTTACACCCTGACCTACTTTGGCTTTGTCGCCATCAACGCTCTTAGCCCGGCACTGATGGAAAAAGTCTATTTCGGTCAGACTCTGGCCGTTCTCTACGGCTTCTTCCTGATCGCCTTCGCGTTGGTATTGGCTGTTATCTACAACCACTTCTGTACAGCCGCTGAAGCGCGCTTGAATTAATTAGGGAGAGACTAAGACGATGATATATACACAATCACCTCTGGCCATCGGCCTCTTTTGCTTTTTTGTCCTTTTCGTTCTAGGGCTTTCTTTCTATCTTGCCCGCCGGACCTCTTCAGCTGACGGATACTACGCAGCTGGCGGCAACATCCACTGGTTTACAAACGGCATCGCCTTCGCTGGCGACTACCTTTCTGCAGCGTCTTTCCTCGGTATTTGCGGCATGATCGCAACCGCCGGTTTCGACGGTTGGATGTACTCCATCGGCTACCTCGCCGGCTGGATGGTCGCTCTCTTCCTCGTTGCTGAGCCAATGAAGCGTCTCGGAAAGTACACCTTTACGGACGCTCTTGACTCTAAGTTCAACTCCAAAGCGATTCAGCTGATGGCTGCCATTTCAACTCTGGCAGTTTCTGTATTCTACCTGATTCCACAGATGGTTGGTGCCGGTGTTCTGGTACAGCCTCTACTCGGCATGCCTCACTGGGTCGGCGTCTGTATCGTTGGTGTTGTTGTTACCATCATCGTCGCAACAGCCGGTATGGCTTCTACAACATACGTTCAGTTCTTCAAAGGCGCTTTGCTACTGATCTGTTCAACAGTTGTTGTTATCAGCGTACTGACTCGTGGTCTCGGTACTGACCCTAACCAGGGAGACACCAAGGAATACCATAAGTTCCAGACACTCAACGCAGTCGTAACGAACGGCAGTCTTCAGGTTGCTGGCTACGATGTTGTTGCTGGTCTTGAGTCAGAGTTTGGTCAGGAAGGTTTTGTTAAACTTTCTCAGAATGGTGATGAATCAGTCTGGCACCTCAAAGAGGCAGCAACTGGTTATGAACTGGTAGAAGCTCTTTTTGTTACCAAAATGGCTGACGGTACCAAACTTTACAACGGCGCACCAAAGGAAGACGGTAAGTTTTTCGCAGTAGGTCATATCAAGGAAATCACTGTCGACGGTAAAGAGATTGCTCAAACTGGCGCCGTTGGCCCACTTGAGTTCCTGAACCGTTTCAAAGACAGCACCGTAGTTCTGTGGGGCAAGAAATACGTCAAAGTTGGCGACTCCACGACCACAATCTACTACCAGAAGCCGACTCCAGGCAGCCGCATTCTGCGTCCAGGCCTGAAGTTCAAAGTTGACAACGCAAGCGGCCTCGACAAGTTCAACTTCATCTCACTGATGATCGCTCTCTTCTGCGGTACAGCGGCACTGCCTCACATTTTGATTCGTTACTACACCGTACCAAGTCAGGCTGCAGCTCGTAAATCAACCATCGTTGCAATCGCCGCAATCGGCTTCTTCTACGTACTGACTCTTTATCTTGGCCTCGGCGCCATGACCAACGGTGTCATTAACATTACTGACAACAACATGTCGGCACCGCTACTGGCGCTATCCTTTGGAGTCATACTCTTCTCAGTCATATCATCACTGGCCTTCGCTACGGTCCTCGGTACCGTTTCAGGCTTGATTGTTGCCTCAGCTGGTGCAGTTGCCCACGACCTTATGGACAACTTCCTCGGCATGAACATGACTGATGCGGGCAAAGTCAAAGCAGGCAAGATTTCCGCCATGGTCATCGGTGCTATTGCCATCTATCTCGGTATCATCTTCGAGGGAATGAACGTTTCCTTCCTGGTCGGTTGGGCCTTCGCCGTTGCGGCATCAGCTAACCTGCCAGCAATCTTGATGATCCTCTTCTGGAAGAAAGCAACGGCACCTGGTGTGGCTGCTTCAATCTTTGTCGGTCTGACGTCTTCTCTTGGACTGATCCTGGTTTCTCCTGACATGTGGGTCCGTTACGGCCTGCTTCCTCAAGATGCACCGGTTGCATTTAACAGCCCGGCTGCAATCTCGATTCCAGCTAGCTTCCTGGCTTTGGTCATCGTCTCCCTGATGACACAGAAAAAGGGTGCCTTGGCTGAAGAAGGCGCAGAAGCCTGATTCCTTGCAACAAAAGGTTCAACCTGCTAAATAGAGAGAGGGGCTGCCCTGCAGCCCCTCTCTTTTCTTTTTAAAAACTCTTTATTCTCAACGGATATATTCATGCGTCGTTTCCGCTACACCCTGATTGCCGTCTGTTTGGTTCTGCTATTCTTGGGCGTTACCGATTTGATCCTCTGGTTTAACAATCAAGCACCACAAGGTATCTCGATTGAAACAATTGAACAAACAGGAGCCCCAACGGAGTGGTTAAAAGTCACCGGTGGTTACCAGGATCTTGATCGTGCGATTTCGACATCAGGCTCAGTAGAGATGGAGGCCTTGCTGGTTCCTCTCGTTACGCATCCTGACCAGGAACAGATCATGGTCATAGTTGAGACGCGCGACCCTCACCAACTGCAGTTATTTCAAGACTATCACTTCTTCACCGATACAATTCCTGAGAAGAAAAAGTTCCGTAGCGAACACGGTGCTGAGTTTAAAGGCCAAAGAGATGTGACCGGCATGCTCGTAGCAGGGTTGATAGCTAGAGGAAATCAACAAAAGCTGATGAAGTTGGCGAAAGAAACCAACCTCAATATTTCGGATGATGTGATTTTTTTGAGTGAAGGTAAAGAGCCGGGCAAATGGCGCGGGGTTTTCTTTACGGTGATTGGACTGCTTGGTTTTTTTAAGGTTTTTACTCGGAAAAAAGAAGTTGTCACTATTGAGACTCAGAATCCATCTGACTCTTAACTGGAAACACTCTTTTCAACCTTACAAGA
>CBDUFN010000183.1:0-6250 GCA_965366475.1 uncultured bacterium
AGGCCACTGAACCAGGCCCCAGGTGAAGAGCCGGTCGATATAGTTGTCTGCTGGCTTTTGGATACAGTTGGTGTTGAAGATGATAGCACCTGGGAATTGAGCAAATTCTTTGTGCTGGTCCTGCCATGCTCCACCAAAGTTAGCGACAAGGTGAGCGTACTTTTTCAAGCCAGGGTAACCGTGTGCCGGCAGCATTTCGCCGTGAGTGTAGATGTTGATTCCAGTTCCTTCAGTTTGCTTGAGCAACTCTTCGAGGAACTTGAGATCGTGACCGGAAACCAGGATCGCTTTGCCAGCTTTCGTGCCGAGTTGAACCGGGGTAGGGACAGGATGACCGTAAGCTTCAACGTGAGCTTGGTTCAGCAGCTCCATCGTTACGTAGTTGATGCGACCTGCTTCCATGGCCAATCCAACGTTAGCCATCAAGTCAAGGCTGTCATCGAGCATTGCAGCGAGAGCTTTGTGGGTATATGCATAGATTTCATCAGATTCTTTACCAAGAATGCGTGCATGATCAGCATAAGCGGCATAACCTTTGATGCCGTACATGATGATTTCACGAACGGAATGAATGTCTGCGTCGACCGTGAAGTCTTTGACACCATGTAGAGCGCCGAGTTTCTCTTGCTCGTCGATAGATGCAGGTAATGCCCAGTCTTGAGCCGCTGCAGGAACAGCACCATCATATGCGCCAGCCAATTGCTTGGCTTTGTTACGAAGACGTACTGCTTCAGTAACAAATTTGGATACAGCCTGTGGATCAAAGTCGACATTGGTGACGGTCGTGAAGAGACCATCGATCATGAAACGATCAATCTCCTGATCTTTCGTGCCGTTTGCACGAGCTTTGTCTGCCCAGAAGGCAATCCCTTTCATCGTGTAGACCAACAGGTCTTGTAGCGCTGCTACATCAGGTTGCTTGCCACATACGCCGACAGCAGTACAGCCGGTTCCTTTAGACGCTTGCTCACACTGGTAACAAAACATGGACATGGTTTTTCCTCCGTTTAGGTGATCGAGTTAATGGCTTTGATTGACTAGACTCAAAACTTTTAAACTTTAACAGGTTTTTGGGTCTTGTCTCTCTCAATTAATGCTATGATTTGCTATAGTTAAAACATAATCTGTAATCTTGATGCGACAGTAACCCAAGAACTGCTTGTTTGAATTTGACAGAAGTCAAAAAAAACAAAAATAATGTGTTTTTCTTCTGAATTTTGAGGTGGCTATGCCGAACTACTGGTTAATGAAGTCTGAGCCGTCCAGTTTCTCTCTCGATGATTTAAAACAGATGCCGAAGAGTACCGACCATTGGGATGGGGTGAGAAATTACCAAGCCCGTAATTTCATGCGCGACACGATGAAGATTGGTGATGGCGTTCTTTTTTATCACAGCAACTGTCCGGTCCCATCAATTGTAGGATTGGCCACCGTGGTTCGTGAAGGCTATCCTGACCATACGGCTCTGGACCCCCGCGAAAAGCATTTTGACACCAAGTCGTCAGACGATAAGCCGATCTGGTATATGGTCGACGTTCAATACCTGTGCCATTTGCCGCACCCTTTGAGCCGCGAAGCCTTGCGGCAACACCCTTTACTTTCATCTATGAATGTTTTGCGCAAAGGGAACCGATTGTCTGTCCAGCCTGTTACAATTGATGAATGGAAAATGGTTCTTGAGCTGAATGGTTTGGACGACCCCTTATCTTCGTTATAGCTAGCTTTATTTTGTCTGTTATCTTTTGAACTTAAGATTTCTCAGGAGAGTTTAGATGAAGAAGTTGATTAAAGTCTTATCTGGAATTGTTGCGATGGTCATTCTCTTGGCTGTTGCTTTGGTGATTCTCGCCAACGTTTTGATTACCCCGGAGCGTGTCAGGGAAACACTTGTTCCTTTAGCTGAAGAAAATTTGGCTCGCAAAATTGAATTCGGCGAAATAAAAGTTAGTTTGTTCTCCGGGATTGAAATACACGGACTCACTCTTTACGAACAGGACAATAAAGATGTCTTCGTTTCGACTGATCTGGTCAGACTTAAATATCAACTGCTGCCATTGTTGGCGATGAAGGTTGTTGTCGATGAGGTCCGTCTGGAAAAACCGTCAATTCGTGTCGTTCGTATGAAAAACGGAAAGTTCAACTTCAGTGATCTTTCTGAAAGCAGTGGTTCCGATGTGACTGCGAGTGCTGATTCCAAGGATGTGAGTTCTGAAGACCCACAAAGTGCCACTCCTATAAGTTTACTCGTTTCAAACCTCCTTTTGCAAGATGGGCAATTGATCTTTATTGATCACGTTCTTAACAATAACGCTCCCTATCGCTATGAAGTCACTGATCTTCAAGTTGAAGCTAAAGGCGTTTCTCTTTCCGGAGAAATACCGGTCTCAATGCGATGCCTTTTAAATGGCAGCTCATTGACACTTGATGGCAGTGTGAACTTACAGCCCCTTGGGGGCGCTTTTGAGATGGAGTTAAAAGAGTTGGATGTTGTTGCCTTCAAACCTTATTTGAAAGATGCTTTGCCCGGCAAGTTGGGTGGTTTGACGTTGTCCTTAAAGTCAACTCTGGCAGGAACTCTCGATGACGTAGCACTCAAAGGAAGTGTGACCTTTGCTAACCTGGATCTTATTCTGGATGCAATGCCTGATGCCCCTCTTGAGAATGCCAATCTGAAGGTTGGTTACAATATATCTCTGGGGAAAGGGTATGATTCACTGGCAATTAAACAACTCAATCTTGATTACAATGGTATCAAAGTTGATACAGAGGGAACGGTTTCTTCTCTAACGAACAACCCAAAACTCGATGTAAAAGTCACCTTGCCTGGATTGCAAATTCGAGAAGCGATTAATGCTCTGCCAGAAAAGCTCGTTGGTGATACCAGAGCACTCGATCCAGCCGGTTCTGTTTCTTTATCAGCTATGGTTTCAGGCCAAGCAGATGAAGGCCCGAGTCTTTTAAAGTCGGCAACGGTGAAATTTGATAGTGTCCAGGCGACGGCAGGTGGACAAAGGCCAGCATTCTCTGGGCGTATTCTATTGGAAGGTGACCAGGTTCGATCGGAAGGGTTACAGGTACGACTTGGTGATAACAACGCAGATATTTCCCTTAATGCTCAGCATATTTTCAAGAAGCCTGTGATCCAAGCTGATATCTCTTCAAAGCGTTTTCTCATCGATCCTCTGATGCAAGGAGTTTCTGCCCCTGTTGTCGCAGCTGACCAGAGCCAACAAAAAACCGCTGAGAAAGGTTCTGAGGAGGAAATTGGCCCGTTCGACATCCCTGTGCAGGCCTCAGGAACAATCAGTATCAATGAAGCGTTGTGGAAGGGATTGTCTATTAATAATTTTGTTGCACAATACGAACTTAAAGATAATGTCCTCAATCTTTCCAGAATGGACGGTCAAATTGCCGGCGGATCTTTTAGCAACAGTGCACGGGTTGATCTGCGTAAAAAAGGATTGGTTTATTCCGCCAAGCTGGGGTTGAAAACAATTCAAGCCGATCCGTTGCTGACGGCCTTTGCTCCTAAAGCGGCAGGGAGTTTGTTAGGGGCCATGGATATGGATTTCTCACTTGATGGACGAGGTACTCTCTGGAAGTCGTTAAGTAAGAACCTCTCTGGAGCCGGTAATATGTTGGTCGCTGATGGACAGTTGTCCAGTCCCGGTTTGGTGGGTGGCTTAAGCTCAATCCTGCAACTTTCAGATCTCAATGAGGTCAAGTTTGATGCCTTTAAGGGTCAGTTTAAAGTTGTCGATGGCAAACTTCAATTAGATAGCCAGATGCTCAGTGACGAAATCAAACTTTTCCCAAAAGGGAATATTGGTCTTGATGGCTCTTTGAACATGGGTCTTGATACGCGTTTAAGCCCTAAGCTTTCAAACCAACTTGATAAAAAAGGTGGTGTTACCCGCTATCTTGCTGATGCAGATGGTTGGACTCAAATGCCTCTTTTACTTAAAGGCGATTTTTCTTCTCCAAGTTTTGGTCTTGATCCGAAAGGACTACAGGGTCAAGCTTCCAAGGCTCTTGGCAATGAATTGGGTCGTCAGCTTGATAAGCTTTTTAAACCGAAAAGCGCTGGGACGAATACTGGAGATCAGCCAACAAGCGAGGGAGAAACAACGGAAGACCCAAGCCGTAAACTCCTTCAAGATTCATTGCAAAAACTTTTTGGGAATTGACAGCTATTTGCTGTTGGGTTACAAACTTTAAATCTATGATGAGGTTTATTTTATGAGTGGTATCAAGTACTTCAGTGGCGCTGAAGTTATTATTGCAGCGAAAGAAGTCGAAAAAAATGGTCATCGTTTCTACTCAACGATGTCAGAGCGGGCTTCAGATCCGATATTAAAAGAACTTTTCACCTGGCTTGCTCAAGATGAGGTCGAACACCTTAAGCGCCTCAATCAGTTGGAGTCTAAATATCAGGACGGTGCCTTTGGTGAGTTCGAAGAAGAGACTCTTCAATATCTGAATCAATTTTCTGACGCGAAAATTTTTCCGAATGCCGAACAGCTTGAAGCTGTTTTGAAAACGGATACCGCAGATATTCAGGCCTTAGATCTGGCAATTGAAGCTGAGGAAAAATTTGCAGAATACTTTCTTAAAGCCAGCACTTTAGCTCTATCTGAAGATGGTAAAGAGGCTTTTTCCTGGCTGGCTGGAGAAGAGATAAGGCATGCTAAAATTTTGAAGGAACGCCGGGCTCAATTCGCTAAAGTTTGATTGGTCGTTCTTTAGAAGGCTTTGTTTGTAACAGCTCGTTGTTTATTACGATATGGAGGGGGAATGGCGGAAAGTCGCTATAAAAAACGTCATCGTAAAAGGTTCTCACTGAACTTTGGTATCAGCAAGGCTGAGAAGTTTGGCTTCACCGACGATATTAACCATGATGGCCTATTTATTCGTTCGGCTGTTTGCGCCAAACCTGGTGTTACTATCAAGGTAGAGATCAAACATCCTGATGGATTGATTGCGTTGCTTGGTGAGGTGCGTTGGTCGAAAAAGGTCCCGCCGAATATTTTACATAAGCTGAAAGGTGGTATGGGTGTTCAAATAAAATCCTTTTTGGCCGGAGAAGAGCTTTATCATACCCTCTGTGACGAATTGGTTGCGCAGCGTGAGAGCTAGTTGTTCAAGCTCAAACAATGGGCTTTTGGGTGGGCTTTTCTTGTATGTCTGAGTCAGCAGCAAATTAACTTTAGTAACTCGTTATTTTTAACAATCTGAGAGGGTAAAAAGTCAACGTTTTTAACGTACAGTTTTTGATCAGAAATTTTAGTTGTGGTCTAGAATTGTAGAAAGATAAAAGCCCCAACCAGTGAGGTTGGGGCTTTATAAATAAGTTGCAGCTTATGCCTATGGAACTTTGGAAAGAGTCACGTTGTATTTTGTCCCGTCAGCCTCTATCCATACCACTTTGTCTGATTTGTCATGAATGAAAATTTTGGTGCAGCCATTAATGTACTGATTCGCAGACTCGATACACAACTTTCCATCTGGGTTGATTTGCCACTTTCCTGAATAACTTTTCCCACGTGAATTTTTCCCCGCCATCTTTCCATCTGAACGAAACGTGTCTTTCCATGATCCAGAGTCAACCACAACATCAGAGACCATTGATCGAAGTTCTCCACCGCTAAGTTCTCGATAGCCGTTCTCTGTCAGGTTTTGTGTAACTGATTTGCAACCGCTGATGGCTAACAACAATAAAAGTACTGCAACAAAGCATTTTTTCATAATAATCCCCCTAATATAAGTTCCTGCCAATTTACGCGATAACCCTTGATAGGTAAAGTCAGTGTTTTATTCGTCAGGTTGTGCCTCTGAACAAATTAGGCCAATACTCTTTTTAACCTATAATTTAGGGCCAAATTTTTATCATTCAGGGGTCGTAGGAAACAACCAGAATCAACTGAGTATTGACTGTTTAAACATTCTGAGAGGATGAATTTAAAATGCTGAGAGGGCGATTCAATCCAGTGTTTGTTACTATCGAAGTTGACAAAAAAGTGAATCTACTCAGAACCACCTTAAAGTCTTAAGGAACCGTCCTTTGATCACACAAATGTGCTGTTATTAAAAAAGCTGCTACGCTTAAGGGAAATGATTTTGCTTACTAGAAGTCTCTTTCAAAAAGCTATAGGAGCTACATGACTATGCAACAAATTCCACGAATCATTCTCATCCTGATCTTAATATTTCCAGGAGCACATAGCGCTATGGCTATTGAAGAAGCCTCATA
>CBDUFN010000184.1:0-6234 GCA_965366475.1 uncultured bacterium
TGACCAAAGTCGTACGAGTCTCCATCAAGTTTGCGAGAGCCTTTTGCACCATGGCTTCACTTTCAGTGTCCAGAGCACTGGTTGCTTCATCAAGAATCAGAATGGGAGCGTCTTTAAGGAGGGCTCGTGCGACACAAAGGCGTTGGCGTTGGCCGCCAGAGAGACGAACTCCCCGATCACCAATCGACGTATCGTAACCAGCCGGAAGATTGTCAATGAAATCATCGGCGTAAGCCTGATGGGCAGCATCAGCAACAGCGTCATCATCAGCGTCAAGTTTTCCGTAACGGATATTGTCGCGGATTGACACGTTAAAGAGGAAGGTCTCCTGATCAACGTAAGCAAGGTTCTCTTTCAAACTATCCAGAGTGACATCACGTAGATCATGTCCATCAATTTTGATTGAACCTTGTTGTGGATCGTAAAAACGGGTCAACAATCCAGCAACTGTTGACTTCCCCGCGCCACTAGGACCAACCAGAGCAATCACTTCTCCGGCTTTTGCATGAAGATTGAAGTTTTTCAAAACAGGTTCATCTTCATAACTGAACGTGACATTCTCGAAGACAATGTCACCATGCGCTCTTGGCATTGCAATAGCGGAGGGTTTATCTTCCACGGTACAGGACTCATCAAGAAGGGTGAATACACCCTCAGCGGCTCCAATGGAATGTTGAACCGTATTACTGACTTTAGTAAGCCTCTTAACAGGAGTAAACATCATTGTAATCGCCGCGACAACCGAGAAAAGCTGACCTTGTGTCATATCTCCGGAGAGAACGCGATTGACGCCATACCAGACAACACCGGCGCCACCGATTGCAGCCAGAATTTCAACAGCGGGCGCGGTGAGTGAATTATACTTTATGCTCTTCCGAAGAAAGCGATAGTACAATTTATTCTCGACCTTGAACTGGTCAACCTGGGTCTCTTCCCGTCCAAAAGCCTTGACCACTTTGATGCCACCAAAGGCCTCTTGTAAAGATCCAGTTAAAAAACCGATACTTTTAAGACTGCGCTTTGTATTAAGCTTTATCTTTCTGCCAATTTGAGTGGCAGGAATCACACATAGAGGTAGGACTGTGAATGCAACGGTTGCCATTCTCCAGTCTTTATAAAAAGCCAGACAAATCAACCCGACGAGAGTAAAACTTTCTCTTAAGCCGTCCACCAAAGCGTCGGCAGCAGACTTCTGCATGACCCCGACATCATTAAGCACTCTCGATGTCAACTTTCCAGAAGGTTGCTGAACATGAAAGCCCATAGAGAGGTGCATGGTTTTTCTAAACAAATCGTTACGTAAATCCTGGACAACAAGTTGACCAGCCGTTTTTACGTAATATTCCTGAAAATAGCGACCGACACCTTTAGCGCAAGACAATCCAAGGATAATCACAGGCACGAGATAGACCAGATGAGTGTTGCCCGCGGTAATGATTTTGTCGATCAAGGGCTCAATCAGGTTGATCGTCGATACATCTGCTCCGGCCACAATCAACGAAAAAAACATGGAAAGGAGAATACGCCACAAATATGGCCTCGAATAGCCAAGCAATCTTATGTAAATTTCTTTATTGGTCATTTATTACACTATACTCTGTTTTGTTGAGCAGCAGGCTCATTGTAATTACACGTTTAAAGACAATTATCCAGACTGCTTTAAAGACATCATGTCCACCAGCATCTTGGCGACACGGTTCGAACAACCTGGTTCACCAAGCTTTGTATTAACCTCTTTTAGACCTTCCCTCATGGTTTCAGCATAAACAGGGTCATCCAAAACACGAAGCGCCTCATCTGCCAGTGCTTCCGGGGTCGCCATCTCTTGGATAAATTCAGGAACGATTCTCTTCTCTGCAACAATATTTGCCAAGCCAATATGATCCACCTTGACCAAGCGTTTCCCTATAGCATAGGACACTGGCGACAATTTATACAAAATCGCCATCGGTGTGCCAACGAGGGCAATCTGCAAGGTGACTGTACCAGAGACTGTTAATATAGTGTCACAACTCTTGGCAACATCATAAATTGTTGCGTCATCTGCTCCAATGAATGAAATCGGCAGATCCTCAGGAAAGTGACTCTGAATCTCCTCCTTAGCCAAAGTTCCGGCAATGGGGACCAGGAAATGAACCTTTGGATTCTTTTTAAAAATAAGCTGAGCGGAAGCAACAAGCGTATCCAGCATATATCTCAACTCATTTCTTCTACTCCCCGGGAAAAGCCCAACAACCTTTCTATCAGGAGAGATCTGCAAGCCGGGACGAAGATCCTGGCAATTACCAGATTCATCAAACTCATCCAAAAGCGGGTGCCCAACATATTTCACCAAGATGTCCAGACCGTGGTAAAGGGCTGGTTCAAAGGGGAAAATTGCGGCAAGAGAATCCACAACAGCAGCAATTTTCTTCACCCTGCCACGACGCCATGCCCATACCTGCGGACTGACATAATACAAAACCGGCACACCGGCTTTTTCAGCATGGCGTGCAAGTCTCAAATTAAATTCAGGAAAATCAATCAACACCAAAGCATCTGGCTTATTTCCACCTGTCAGTAGGCCTTTGAGCTTTTGAAAAGAAGTCCAAATAACAGGGAAGTGACCCAGAACTTCAACAATCCCCATAACAGCAAGCTTTTCGCCCGGAATTAGAATATCACAACCGGCAGAGGCCATCTTATGACCACCAACGCCAAAAAATTCAGTGTCAGGGAGAAGACTACGCACTTCACTGATCAATTTAGCGCCATGTAAATCACCAGAGGCTTCTCCGGTGACGATCATGATGCGTTTATGAGATTTGCCCCCTGTCAATTTTGCCTCTTACAGTGCACTGGCAATAACAGCGACGACCTGCTCTACCTGACTGGTTTGCAATTCGGGATAGATAGGTAAAGATAGCACCCGTTCAGCAGCTACCTCGCTCTTTGGTAAAGAAAGATTCTTACATGCATCAAGAAAGACTTTTTGTCGATGTAAAGGAATCGGATAATACACAGCGGAAGCGATGTTTGCAGCAGTAAGAGCTTCATGGATCGAACCACGTCTATCAGACATGATGGTGTACTGATGATAAACATGTGTTCCTTTACCATCTTCATAAGGGACTTCTAGCCCAAGGTCTCCAAGTAATTTAGAATAGAGATGCGCACTTTTTCGGCGCTGTTGATTAAAACGGTCAAGGTGCCTTAGTTTAACTCTCAAGATAGCGGCCTGAAGGTCGTCAAGGCGGCTGTTATAACCAATGATTTCATGATGATAGCGCTCTCGGCTACCATGGTTTCGCAGCACACGAATTTCTTCCGCGAGAGAATCATCGTTTGTAGTAATCAATCCACCGTCACCAAAACAGCCGAGATTCTTGCTTGGGAAAAAAGAATAACAACCCAGATCGCCCCAGCCACCTGTCATCTTTTCAGCATAGGTTGCACCACAAGATTGTGCACAATCCTCTACAAGAAGAAGCTGGTGGGCATCACAAAGAGCCTTCAACGGCTGCAGATCCGCAGGTTGACCAAAAAGATGAACAGGAAGAATCGCCTTGGTATTTGCTGTAATGGCTTGCTCTACTTGCTGGACATCAATATTAAACGTTAATGGGTCGATATCGACAAAGACCGGGGTTGCACCGACATACGCAATCGCTTCAGCCGTCGCGATAAAGGTAAATGGGCTAGTGATAATTTCATCGCCCTGTCCAAGTCCCGCTGCTCGTAAAGCCAGATGCAGGGCATCGGTACCGGAAGCAACCCCAAAAGCGTGTTTAACCCCTAAGTATTCTGCCATCTCTGCTTCAAAAGCACGGCCTTGCGGGCCGAGAATAAACTGCGTCGTATCAAGGACACCTGAGATCGCTTGATCAATATCATTTTTCAATTCACGGTATTGAATACCGAGATCCACCATTGGTATTTGCATCATGATTCCTCTATTTTCATCAGAATATCGTTAGGGAAACGGGTTCCCACAAACAATTCAGGCGAGGCAGGCTAATGCCCCTCGCCTGACTCATTAATTTCAGACACGTATTACTCAGTCACTTCATGCCAGAGTTTACCGGAAATTTGAATCGCCATTTCCAAAGCCCTCTTACCGTCTTCACCAGAGACAACGGGTGGAGTTCCCTCTTTCACAGACTTTATAAAAGCATAAATTTCGTCTTTGAGCGGGTCACCCTGTTCAAAAGTACGTTCTTCAATGCCAACGTTTGGCAAACCAGGGATGAGATTAAGCCCTGCTTTTTTGCGATAGATCGATATTTTACGACTTTGGAAATCAATTGAAATATACGCATTCTGCTGGAAAATTCGCATTTTGCGCATAGTATCGCGACTCGCCCGGCTGGCAGTAACATTTGCGACACATCCATTTTCAAATTGAAGCCGAGCGTTGGCAATATCAACTTCATCTGAAAGGACCGGCACACCAACGGAGTTAATTGTCTTCATCGGGTGTTTAACCAGGCTCAACAAAATATCGATATCGTGAATCATCAGATCAAGGACAACGTTGACGTCAGTTCCGCGCGTTTTAAAAGGCGCGAGACGATGAGACTCAATAAATTCTGGGTTTTGTAGAACACCTTCCAGAGCCATCACTGCTGGGTTAAAGCGCTCAAGGTGTCCAACCTGAAAGACCAATTGCTTACTATTCGCAAGCTCGATCAGTTCCTCGGCTTCAGCAACTGTGTGAGTTACAGGCTTCTCTAGAAGAACGTGACAATCAGCGTCAAAACAATCTTTGGCAACCGCAAAATGGTATTGGGTCGGCACAACGATAGAAACCATATCAACGAGATGTATAACGTCACGATAATCAGTAAAAGCCTGACAATTAACCTCTTTGGCTATTTCATTAGCACGAGCAGAATCAGAATCAACGACACCAATAAGCTCGACATCAGGATTTGATGCAAATTTCTGGGCATGGAAACGCCCAAGGTAGCCCACGCCAATCACAGCAGCTTTCAATTTATTCGACACTTGGTTAATCACCTGGCGATACCACGCTGGCTATCTTTGATAAAGTTGACAAAATGGTCCAGTTCCGGCGTGGCGGGAATCTCCTCTGAAACTTTCTGCAGAGCCTCCTCCAAACGCAGACCAGAACGAAAGATCATGCGGTAGGCTTTCTTGATGCCACGGATTGTATCTTCGGAAAAGCCTCTTCGTTTGAGTCCAATCAGGTTCAACCCTACAGTCTTTGCTCTGTCTCCTTGAGCAACAGTGTATGGAGGAATATCCTGAGTAACCATGGCCCCACCACTAATCATAGTGTTGCAACCGATACGACAGAATTGATGTACCGCGGCCAAGCCCCCGAGGATTGCATTCGATTCCACCTCAACATGACCGGCAAGCGTTGCCCCGTTGGCCAGAATGACATGGTCGTTCACAATACAATCATGAGCAACGTGTGAGTAAGCCATAAAGAGGTTATCGCTTCCGATAGTTGTAAGACCACCGCCTTCAGCTGTTCCCCTGTTCATCGTAGTAAATTCTCTGATCTTGTTTCTATCACCGATCTTCAGCAGGGTTTTTTCACCAGCATATTTAAGATCCTGTGGTGCCGCGCCAATTGAAGAGAACTGGAAGATTTGATTGTCACAACCTATTTCGGTCCAGCCTTCAATGACAACATGTCCGGCTATAGTAGTACCAGAACCAATAACAACGTGCTCACCAATCGTACTGTATGGACCAACGGTAACGTCATCAGCAAGCTTGGCTTTGGGATGAATTATTGCTGTCGGGTGAATCATAAATTCCCCTTATTTGTCTGCGAAAGTTGCTTTAAGTTCAGCTTCAGCAACCAGAGTACCGTCAACAGTAGCACGGCCTTTGAAGTTATAAATTCCACGGCGGACCTTAAGCAATTCAAGCTCGAGGTTCAGCACATCACCAGGAAGGACAGGTCTGCGAAATTTAGCTTTATCTATACCAACAAAATACGGAACCTGATTTTCACCAACTTCTTTAGCTAAGATCGCATAAACACCACCAACTTGCGCCATCGCTTCAAGGATAAGCACGCCAGGCATAATCGGATGGTCGGGAAAGTGACCCTGAAAAAAAGGCTCATTAATTGTAACATTTTTCCTGCCGACTATGCGTTTGCCAGTTTCGAATTCAGAGATTCGATCCACAAGCAGAAAAGGATAGCGATGTGGCAAGAGCTTCATAATATCAAGAGTGTTCAAATCCATGATTAGCTGTCTTCCTTCAGTAACA
>CBDUFN010000185.1:0-6169 GCA_965366475.1 uncultured bacterium
TGGGCGAATCCCTCCCTCTCCGCCATAGTTACAAAGTTTTTGAATCCTTTATAGGGTTCACCTTTTCTACATCCAGTTCTGTCTTGGTAGTATTTGCCGTCAGAAGTGACAGCCGGGTCCCACGCAACGGACGACCGTGAACTCCGTCAGACCCGGAAGGGAGCAGCGGCAGCGGTCTCAGCCGTGTGCCGTGGGAGTGCCTGGCTGTCACTTGTGCCGGCAAGTCGCCGGTGATGCTGTCCCCCTTCAGCCGAACTGAGAGACAATGGCCTATCTGGTACTCGCCCGTAAGTGGCGCCCTCAAAACTTTACCGACCTGATCGGCCAGGACCACGTGAGCCAAACTCTGGCAAACGCAATTCGTTCTGGCCGTGTTCATCATGCCTTTCTCTTTACCGGTGCCCGTGGCGTTGGTAAAACATCTGCGGCCCGAATCCTTGCCAAAGCTTTAAATTGTGACGAAGGCCTTTCCGACCACCCTTGTGGCAAATGTTCCTCATGTACAGAGATTACTGCCGGGCAAGGTCTCGACGTTATTGAAATTGACGGTGCGTCCAACACCGGAGTCGATGATGTTCGTGAATTACGTGAAAATATCCGTTACCTGCCTAACCGCTCGCGGTTCAAAATCTTCATTATTGATGAAGTTCACATGCTCTCGACGAATGCTTTCAATGCCCTATTAAAAACACTCGAAGAACCACCTGAGCACGCCAAGTTCATCTTTGCCACAACCGAACCACATAAGATTCCAATTACAATTTTGTCGCGTTGTCAGCGTTTTGACTTTCGTAAGATTTCCCTACCTAAGGTCGCCGACCGCTTACGCCATATTTCAGACGCTGAGAAATTGACGATCTCTGATCGTAGCCTCAGCTTGGTTGCCCGCCAAAGTGAGGGCAGCATGCGCGATGCTCTCTCCACCCTCGATCAGGTCATCGCTTTTTCAGGCGATCAGGTTGATGATGAAGCGGTACAAACACTACTCGGCATGGTCGACCGTCGCCTCTTGCTCGACACTGTTGAAGCGATACAACAACGCGACAGCCGTCGTGCACTCGATGCGGTGCGACGCGTTGATCAACTCGGCCTCGCCTTGCGTCAATTCACTCATGACCTGCTAGAGCTGTTCCGTGGGATGGTTATCTGCAAGGTTGTTGAAGACCCTGCTGACATGCTTGACCTGGTTGGTGAAGAGCTAAGAGACTTAAAGCTTTTGGCAGAAAAAGCATCACTGGAGGATCTGCAACGAATCGTCACACTGCTCATGAAAACCCAAAGTGAACTCGTTAACAGCAGCTACCCACTCCTGACTCTTGAAATGAGTCTGATTCGTCTCGCCACCCTTGCCCCAACGGAAGACCTTACCAAGCTCATTAAACATATTCAAAGTCTCGAAAAGCGTCTTGGTACAACCCCTCTTGCAAAAGCCCAAAGTAACGCACCCCGACCGAATCCGGTACCGACGACAGCCGCGGCACCGGCACCAAATCAGAGCCCAAGTCCAACCCATAGTTCAGAGCCACCACCGCCAAAAAAGCCTGAAGCCCCCGTCGCCACATCAAATGACAACAAGGGTTGGCAGGGGCTGGTTGACATGGTTAAGCAGAGTCGGCCGATGCTTGGCTCTGTCTTAGAGCATGGCCGCCTACTGAAACTTGAACCGCCACTTCTCGAAGTTGGTTACCCGAATGACTCCTTTATGATCAGCCAGTTACAGGAAAAGGAGATCAGTCAGGATCTGGAAGCTCTAGCAACTGAATATTTTTCCCAAACGATGAAACTTCGTGTCGTCTCAGTGAACGTCGACCAACAAGAAGCCGCACCGTCACTTGTGGAAGAACGACAGGCCAAGGAGACTGACCGCATGCGCCGTCTGCGCGACGACGCTATGGAGCATCCGACCCTAAAAACCGTTCAGAATATTTTTAATGGCAAAATCAAAAAAGTTATCCCTATCGACAAGGGCTTTGTTTAGAGACCTACGATCAAAGCCGCAAAACAAAACTCACAAACTTTAAAAGCAAACAAAAAAAATAAGGAGAAAGACAATGGCACGAGGTGGTATCGGTAACATCATGAAACAAGCGCAACAGATGCAACGCCGCATGGCTGAGCTACAGGAAGACCTTGAAAAAAGACAAGTAGAAGCCTCTTCAGGGGGCGGCATGGTCACTGCTGTCGTTAGCGGCAAGCAGCAACTGCTAGAATTGAAAATTGATCCGACAGCAGTTGACCCCGAGGATGTAGAGATGCTTCAGGACCTGGTCACAGCGGCGGTTAATGAAGCAATCAAACAAAGCCAGAAAATGGCTTCTGAAGAGATGAGCAAACTTACCGGCGGCATGAATATTCCGGGGCTCATGTAGAGATCGTTCTTGGCGAAGGATCGCCAAAAGCTAACCAAAAGTGCCAAGGTTAAGAGATCAAGCTCAACATGGGCAATGCTGTTGAAAGAAACATAATGCTTGCAAACCACAAAAAATTTAAGTTAGAGTGAATTTTTTTATCTAGGGTAAAAAAATATTAGATTATTTTTTCAGCCTTACGAAAAAAATTTGGTCACCTTAAAATAACTCGAAAATCTCATAAACTATTGAATTTCTGTAAAAAATTATGTTAAACTCCATCCCGTCCTTCGCAAGATTAGTCGCAGAATTGGCCAAGTTTCCAGGTGTCGGCAGTAAGACGGCAACCCGGCTGGCCTTTTTCTTGCTCCGTCAACCAGAAGCTCAGGCGGAAGCATTGGCAACAGCGATTATAGACCTGCAGCGTAACACCCGGTTCTGCTCTGTATGTTTTCACATCACAGAACAGGACCCCTGCCCTCTCTGTAAAGATTCAGGACGGGACGAAAGTTTGCTCTGCGTCATAGAAGAGCCTCAGGCTCTTATGGCAATAGAACGCAGCCGCTCTTTCAAGGGTCATTATCATGTATTGCACGGCGCCTTATCGCCGTTGGATGGAATCGGTCCGGAGGATCTAAAGATAGCCCCCCTGATCAAACGCCTTGAACAAGGTGACGTTCGGGAGATTCTCATAGCCACAAACTTTACAGTTGAGGGTGATGCGACAGCTCTTTACTTGGCAAAACTGATCCAACCTCTAGGAATTAGAGTCACGCGCCTGGCATACGGCATCCCGATGGGTAGTGAACTCGAATACGTTGATGAAGCAACCGTGAATCGTGCCGTTGAAGGCCGACGAGACATCTGATTCAAAGGTTTAATAAGTTTTAGAATACATATCGTAAACCAGATTCATCGATACAACATTCAAGCCTTAAGGAGGAAGTCTAATGTCCAAGAAAATGGTCTGTATTGACGGCAATACCGCAGCGGCGCATGTAGCACATGCGACCAATGAGGTCATCGCCATCTACCCGATTACCCCATCCTCAGTGATGGGAGAGGTCTCCGATGCCAAGAGTGCTGCTGGTCAAAAGAACATCTGGGACACCATTCCCAAGGTGGTCGAAATGCAGTCAGAAGGTGGTGCAGCCGGAGCCGTGCACGGTGCTTTGCAAGCCGGAGCCCTGACCACAACCTTCACTGCGTCTCAGGGTCTGCTACTAATGATCCCGAACATGTTCAAGATTGCCGGTGAATTAACACCCACAGTTTTCCATGTTTCAGCTCGCGCGATTGCGGCTCAGGCACTCTCAATCTTCGGCGACCACTCCGACGTTATGTCCTGTACATCAACGGGATGGGCCTTCCTCAGCTCTAACAACACCCAGGAAGTTATGGATTTTGCGCTGATCGCTCAGGCGACAACGCTCGAATCACGCATTCCTTTCCTGCACTACTTTGACGGCTTCCGTACCTCAAGTGAAGTTCAGAAAGTTCATGAACTCTCAGTAAACGATATGCGCCACATGGTCAGTGACGAACTGGTCCGTGCCCACAGATCTCGCGCTCTGTCGCCTGACCATCCTGTTATGCGCGGTACAGCCCAGAACCCCGACGTCTACTTCCAGGGTCGTGAAACTGTCAACAGCTACTATGACAAGCTTCCAGCTATCATGCAGGCTCAGTTCGACAAGTTCGCCAAGCTGACCGGTCGTCAGTACAATCTCTTTGACTATGTCGGAGCCCCTGATGCCGAGCGCGTCGTCGTCATGATGGGTTCTGCCTGCGACACCATGCACGAACTGGTTGAGCATCTGGCCGCACAGGGCGAAAAAGTTGGCCTGATTAAGGTCCGCTTCTTCCTGCCTTTCAACGTTGCAGCCTTCGCTAAAGCCTTGCCGGAAACAGCCAAGAAGATTGCTGTTCTTGACCGCACCAAAGAGCCTGGCTCCATCGGCGAACCACTTTACCACAATGTTCGTACTGCATTTGGTGAAGCCATGGCTGATGGACTGATCTCTTTCAAAGGCTACCCACAGATCGTCGGCGCCCGTTACGGCCTCGGTTCTTACGAGTTCAGCCCAGGCATGGCCAAAGGTGTCCTCGACAATCTCTCCAAGGACAAGCCACTGAACCACTGCGTCGTCGGTATTAAAGACGATGTGACCGGTCGTAGCATTGACTTTGATCCAAACTACCGGGTTCCCTTTGATGGTTATTCGGCAATGTTCTACGGTCTCGGTTCAGACGGCACCGTCGGTGCCAACAAAAACTCAATCAAGATCATTGGTGACTCTACAGACAACGAAGTTCAAGCCTACTTCGTCTACGATTCCAAGAAAGCTGGCAGCATGACAACCAGCCATCTGCGATTCGGCAAAAAGACGATCCGCGCACCGTACCTGATTACAACATCAGACTTTATCGCTTGTCACAACTTCTCCTTCCTCGAGAAGTACGACATCCTGAAGAACGCCAAGGAAGGTGCAACATTCCTGCTCAACAGCCCATTCAGTAAAGATGAGGTCTGGCAGCATCTTCCTCTAAGAGTTCAGCAAGCCATTATCGACAAGAAACTCAAGTTTTTCGTCATCGATGGCGTAAAGCTCGGCAACGAAATTGGTCTCGGACCCCGCATCAACGTCATCATGCAGACGGCCTTCTTCAAGATTTCCAACATCATTCCGCTTGACCAGGCGGTTCGCGAGATCAAAGACGCCATCATCAAGTCCTACAGCAAAGCTGGCGAGAAGGTCCTCAACATGAACAACCAGGCGGTTGATGTCGCCCTGGAGAATATTCAGGAAGTCACCGTTCCAACCCAAGCCGACAGCGCTATCAAGATGACTATCGGTCAGTGGACTGACACAACAGACACCGTAGAGAACACCCTTGGCCCGATCATCGACGGCCTCGGCGAGCACCTGCCTGTCTCGGCCATGCCAGCGGACGGCACCTTTCCGACCGGTACGGCCATGTTCGAAAAGCGTAACATCGCGGTTGAAACACCCGTCTGGGATCAAGAGCTCTGCATTCAATGCGGCATCTGCTCTTTCGTCTGCCCTCACGCCTCGATTCGAATGAAGATCTATGACGACAAGGATCTTGCTGGCGCACCAGAGACCTTTAAGTCTTGCGCTGCACGCGGCAAGGATATGGGTGACAGAAAATTCACCCTGCAAGTTGCCGTTGAAGACTGCACAGGATGCGGTGCTTGTGTTTACAACTGTCCGGTTAAGAGCAAAGAAAATGAGCAGCACAAGGCGATCAACATGCAGCCTCAACCGCCGCTACGTGACACCGAACGGAAGAATCTCGATTTCTTCCTCGCTCTGCCCGATACTGATCCGGCCCTGTTCAACAGCGCCACGCTCAAAGGCAGCCAGCTGCTGCCACCGATGTTCGAATTCTCCGGCGCCTGTGCCGGCTGTGGCGAAACACCATTCGTCAAGCTCTGCTCTCAGCTGTTTGGCGATCGCATGCTGGTTGCGAACGCAACGGGCTGCTCTTCAATCTACGGCGGCAACCTGCCAACCACACCCTGGACCAAGCGTAAAGACGGACTCGGACCTGCGTGGAGCAACTCGCTCTTTGAAGACAACGCTGAGTTCGGCTACGGCTTCCGCCTGGCGGTTGACAAGACCAACGAGTACGCTCGCGAACTTCTGGTCAAGAATATGGCTTGTGGTTGCGCCGCATGCAAAGGTAGCGGTGAGCTAAAACAAGCGCTATTTGATGCCGACCAGTCTTCTCAGGAGCTGATCGAAGCGCAACGCGGTCGGGTCTCAAAACTCAAGGCCATACTTGCCAAGTGTAGT
>CBDUFN010000186.1:0-6166 GCA_965366475.1 uncultured bacterium
CATCGCAAATCGAGCAGCCTCCGGCAAAGCCGATGATCCAAAACCCGATCAGCACAACAGCAGAAGAGATCAAGGCAGCGGAGCCAATTCTTAACGCTGAAGAGCCTCTCCCGGAGCTGAAAAAGAGCGATCCATCGATGGCAGAAGTCCTTGCAAAACTCTTCGTCGAACAAAAACTGGACCGCTTCTTTATTCTTGACCACTTCATTGAACGTTTTGTTGTCATGGTCGACAACCTTCCACAGGCCCAACTCCCAACAACCCACCGACCTCTCAAGGAAACACCAGGGCCATTCCTGACGCAAGGAGAGCGTGATCAATTGGTAATCGATCCGGCCAACAGCCAGCGCTACAGACCTCTGATCAAAATGATCGCAGCACTCAACACACAACAGGTTGTCGCCGTTTACAAGCAACTCTATCCTCTCTTCCAACAAGCTTACGAAGGGCTCGGCTATCCAGAGGCATATTTCAACGATAGACTTATTGAGGTTATAGACCATCTGCTGACCACGCCTCAGTCCTCCGACCCGGTCTACCTGACTCAACCCAAAGCACTCTACCTCTATGCCGACCCCGACCTGGAGAGCCTTTCGGCCGGTCGTAAAATTCTGATTCGCTGCGGTCAGGAGAACGCTACACAGATCAAAACATTGCTGCGCGAATACCGCCTTTTACTGGTAGCAAAACAATAAAAGGCTCAACGAACTCACCTTGGAAGCCCAAGTTGCTGCTCGCGTTCTTTTTATTAAGCAAGGAATCTTAAATAGACGAAAGGTTGTTTAGAAATTTCCTATGGAATAGCTTCTGAGAAGATCGGAGAAGTGTGGTTCATCAGCGTAGCTTTTAAGAATGTTGCAGGGATGCGTAGCCGATTGTAAGCCGGGCAGCGATATTGTTTTAAATTGTGTCAGGGGTGTGGGCTCTAGGTTAACCTGTATATAACAACAGCCGTAGACGCTAAAAATATCCAGAGCAGACAATCAATCCCGTTTCTCTTTCTTCTTGTCATTCGAATAAAATATTTTTTCTTTCTTTTTGGCATTCGCAGATAATAGAAAAGAGCGAATGGTGGACAACACAAAAGCAGAAGGGCCTCAAAGCCTTTTGCTCTGGAATCATCCCTTGCCATGATCGCTATCCAGACATGGGTGAAAATCATAACGACTACAGCCATTAAGGTAATTGGATCTTCAATCATATGAAAGCACTCTGAAAAAAATATAGGTAATAGAAGAAATGACTATAGTCCTAAAAGGACTGACCCTAACACACTCGTGCGAGAACATTGCTTCAGTGGAGATTAAATAGCAACCCATCAATACAGATCGTGAGCAGAACCATACCCAAAAAGGGCAGCCGAGAGGCTGCCCTTTTAAATTTTATCTCTGACACTTAAATCGGAAGGCTAAGGCAGTCAAGCCGCCTGCTTTTTCAACAGATAGCGACCAACCCAATTCTTGGAGAACTGAAAAGCCGTTCGGCCACAACGCTTGCTCTTGTCACGTGACCACTTGACGGCATCTTGCTCAAGCTCCTGAGTCCAGGGGATTTCAACCTGTCGCTCGCGGGCCTGACGTTCAACACAAAGACGCACCGCATCAAGGTAGCGTTCCTGACTGAAAACGTGAAAGGGAATCCAGAGTCCGAATCTGTCAGAAAGAGAAACTTTCTCTTCCATCGCTTCGCTCTGTTGAAGCTCACCCTTGACATATTTGCCACCCAAATGGTCGCTTTCGTATTCTGGCAGCAGATGGCGACGATTGGATGTCACATAGATCAGAACATTCTCCGGCGCAGAATAAACCGAGCCATCGAGGGCACTTTTAAGCATTTTATAGCTCAATTCACCGACCTCGAAGGTTAAGTCGTCACAAAGCAAGATGAAACGGTAAGGCTCATTCTCTACGGCGGCAAATATCTCTGACAGATAGATCAAGTCTTCCTTTTCCACCTGGATCACACGCAAACCATCGTCAGCATACTCATTGAGTAAAGCCTTGACCAAAGACGATTTTCCGGTGCCACGTGAGCCCCAGAGCAAAGAATTATTCGCAGGCAATCCGGCGAGGAACTGCCGGGTGTTGTCTATCATGGTATTTTTCTGATCTTCCACACCGAGGAGTTCATCAAGTGTGGTGGTATCAGTCACTTTGACCGGTTCAAGGAATCCGGAGAAGGAGTGTCGGCGCCAATTAGCAGCAGAGCAGGTCGCCCAGTCGACGGGCTTGCTCGCTTTGGGGAGCAGTTGCTCCACAGAACTTAAGACACGCTCCAACTGTGCAACAACTTCAGGCTTTAGCATCATTTTTTTCATCTCTCTTTCTTTCTCTTCTTCAGACAACAGCGATTTAAAAGCGGTTCTGTATACGTTATCCGCAGGGTTGAAGTCAAATTTAATCATCTTTTACGCCACCTTACACACAGTGACTGTTGCACCTTTTCCCAGTGAACGCTATGCTCAGAAAAAGAAGGCTTTTTTATGAGGTTACAGACAAGGAGAGCCACGATGGACATTTTCGCCAAACTGGCAGCAACAACACTCAGGGAAAACGCAGAAGGAGACCTGCCGGACTTCATCGTACCATTGCTGATGAAAGTTGCAGAAAACCCGGCAAACTTTTCTGGTAGAGAGGAGCTGGTTGCCGAACTCGTGATGCGGGTCGAGCAATACGAAACCTGGTCTGAAATGTGTTGTGAGAAGCAGGGCTTCAGCCTCGAAGACATCCACCGCACCCTCGACCGCCTCAAAGTCAGGTACTAAATCGTCGCCACGATCCACTCTTTAAAGGCCAGCTTTAACATTCCATGCAAATCATTCACGATGAAATCATAAAACACTTGCCAAAAGCAGGTGAGACTCGCCGGCTGTTTCATGGCCGAGGACACTGTTTTTCTGGTTACCCTGACCTGGTGATCGACTATTTCCAGCCCGTTGTCATGATCACCCTTTATCAACAAAGGACACAATGCTGGCTCGAAGAGTTAACCCAGCTCCTGCTTTCAACATTGAGCGACCCACCGCAGGCGATTCTTTTACAGGAACGTTTTTTATCCAACAGCCCAAGCCGGTTACTCATGGGAATTTTACCAGAGAAGGTGGAGGCCCTTGAAGCAGGACTCGCCTTTCAACTTCGTCTCGGAGAAGCACAAAATGTTGGATTCTTTCCCGACATGGCTGTCGGCCGCAAACTGGTTCGTGAACGGTCTGCAGGAAAAAAGGTTCTTAACCTTTTCGCTTACAGTTGTAGCTTTTCTGTCGCCGCCCTGGCAGGAGGAGCCTCTCAGGTCGTCAACCTCGACATGAATCGCGGAGCCCTCGAGCTTGGAAAAACCAACCACCGTATCAACGACATCGACCTGCGCCAAGCCAGCTTCCTGCCACTGGAATTTTTCCGTAGTCTCAGCAAGTTGAGAAAAATCGGGCCATTCGATCTTGTCATTTGCGACCCTCCTGCATCCCAAGGGAAAAGCTTTACCGCAGAGCAACACTGGCCAAAGCTGGTGCGCAGTCTGCCTGGCTTGGTGGCCTCAGAAGGAGAAATTTTAGCGTGTCTCAACGCCCCCAACCTCGGACCAAACTATTTGGATGATCTGTTTAAAGAAACCATTCCCACAGCTGAAAAAGTTGACATTTTCACCCCTGGAGACGATTTCCCTGAATTAAACGTCGAGTGTGGCGTGACCTTGCACCTCTACCGTCTGCCCTGATTTGCCTTGACGCACAAGAAACAGCCGTTATTTTTTCTTTTGTTTATGTTAATCTGGCCATCTTGAACTCTGTAATTAAAGGATGGCGTCTCCTGTCATGAGGGCACACAACTCCCCTGTTAAGAACTGTTTCAAAGGTGTTTTTCTACTCTTGACGTTACTGGTTCTCGCTGCCTGTAGCACGCCACAAGTGTATAAAGGCTATCCTTCGCCCTCTGCACAAATTCCTGCGAAACCAACCACTCCAACCCCAGACGCCTCCAGGCTCAAGCCAACATCACCGGCTCAATATAAAACGGTGCCTCTACAGAAAATGGGCTACTCGATCCAGGTGGGCGCCTTTGCGAATCTCGACAACGCTGTGCGACTGGAACAGCTTCTCGAGTCACGGGGCATCGATGCGTACTACTTCAAGCATGAATCGGGTCTCTACAAAGTTCGCTTTGGCAATCACGCGAGTTATAAACCCGCCCGCGCTGAAGCGGAAAAGCTACAGGGGCAAGGCCTGATTGACGTCTTCTTTATCGTTTTTCCCGAAGATTATGCTGCAGCAAAGATCAAAAAGAGTGGCAAAGGCAATTTGCGGAAAGAACTGGTTAAAACCGCCAAACGCTTTATCGGTATCCCCTACCGCTGGGGTGGCACGACAGCCAAGAACGGCTTCGACTGCAGCGGCCTGACCATGGTCTCCTATCGGCTGAATGGCCTCAACCTGCCGCGCGTTTCACGCAGCCAATTCAAAACCGGCAAATGGGTCTCGAAAAAAAATCTGCAGCCTGGAGATCTGGTCTTTTTCGCGACCAAGGGCGGCACACGGGTCACTCACGTCGGCATGTACGTTGGCGACGGCAACTTCATCCATGCTCCCCGTACTGGGAAAAATGTTCGTATTGAAAAGCTTTCAAACTCGTTCTTTGCCAAAACCTACATGGGTGGCAGGACGTATCTATGACTCAGCAGATATCCAGAACAGCCACCTTGATAGTCGTCTGTACCGCTCACTTTCTCATGCCCTTCATGATGTCTGCCGTTGGAGTGGCGCTCCCTGCCATCGGTCGCGACTTTGACGCCAGCGCAATGCAGCTCGGCTTGGTGGAGACAACCTACGTCTTGTCAGCATCAATCTTCCTGTTAGCCATGGGACGCATGGGAGACATCTACGGTCGACGTCGCATCTTCCAGTACGGCATCATCGTCTTCACTCTGGCCGGTGGTCTGCTCTCTCAAGCCTGGTCGATCGAATCGATGATCGCCATGCGCTTTTTGCAAGGCATGGGTGGTTCCATGGTCATGGCGACGACCTTTGCCATCGTCGTTTCTGTCTTTCCTCCCGCTGAGCGTGGTAAGGCTCTTGGCATCGCTGTCGCCAGCGTTTATGCAGGCATTTCCTGTGGACCATTCTTCGGTGGAACTCTTATCACCGCCTTCGGTTGGCGCTCCATCTTTTACCTGGCGGTCCCTCTCGGCATTATTACCTTTGCTGTTTCCTGCGCCAAACTCCGTGGTGAATGGGCTGAAGCCAAAGGCGAGCCCTTTGACTGGCGAGGCAGTCTTGTTTATGCCGGAGCGATCATGCTACTGATCGTCGGCGCGTCCAACCTGGACAAAGGTCTCTGGGCGTGGATAGTGGCACTCTGCGGTACGGCAGGACTGTTTTTTTTCCTGGTTCTGGAATCGCGTACCGAGTTTCCGGTCCTCAATGTTGCACTGTTACGAAGCAACCGTGTGTTCGCCTTTTCTAACATAGCAGCCATGCTCAACTATGCAGCGACCTTTGGCGTAACCTTTTTCTTAAGTCTCTACCTGCAATACGTCAAAGGATTGAACCCGCGCGAAGCGGGGACCATTCTCATCATTCAACCGATCATCCAAGCCGCTTTTTCTCCTCTCTGCGGGAAACTTGCGGATCGCTTTTCCGCTGCAACAGTGGCCACCATAGGGATGAGCTTGTGTGCCGCAGGACTTGCCATTGCAGCGACGATTACAGCCACCACATCGATCACCCTGATCATGATTATGCTGGCGATTCTCGGCCTCGGTTTCGCGCTCTTTTCTTCCCCAAATATCAGCGTCATCATGGGCAGTGTTCCGCCCCGCTACCTCGGTGTTGCGTCCGGCCTCAACAGCACCATGCGCACCTTGGGCATGATGGCCAGTATGACGGTCATCACAATTGTCTTCTCTATCTTCATGGCCGGTCATGCGGTCACCCCGCAAACACAACCCCAGTTTCTCGCCAGTATGCACACATCACTATTAGCTTTCTCGGCACTCTGTATTATCGGCATCTTCTTTTCAATTGCCCGTATCCAAAAGCAACCGGAACAAGAATAATCAACCCCACCCTTACAAGCTCCGAAACAGATCGCGACAAACAGGAAAAACTCGGTAAGATTAAAGGAAACCTTTACCAGAACTTTTATCTCCGGAACTTCGATGAAAGACCAACGTCCCA
>CBDUFN010000187.1:0-6124 GCA_965366475.1 uncultured bacterium
GTACCAAAGGATTCGGGTACAGGGGCGCGCAAGTTCAAATCTTGTCATCCCGACCATTAGCACCACGAGAGCGACCTCCCCGGGGTCGCTCTTTTCTTTCGAGCTCCGTTCCTTTTTAGTGGCATTCTTATCATTCTGCCTTTGCAAAAGGTTATTTCCGGATTATCAAAGCCGTCAAAACGAGAATGAGCAACATGTCAGACCTAACGACTTACTACTGCAAAGCCCTTTCCAGGCACCCAGAAACGTTTAATTTTAGCGAATAAATACTTTTCAAGTTTAATTAGTTTTCTGTTGATTTCTCTACTCATAAGAGTAAGATTTTCAACAATTCGTTGGACAAGACCTTCCCTGTAGGCCCTGCCCGGCATTCCGCCGACACCTGGACGTACCGCCCTCGCTGCCGACGGACATCGTTGACTCTGATTCGAAGGGGTAGCGCATGTCCCGCTCTTTGTTCGTCCCAAAGCTCTGGAGTAGCTTTCAAGAAGGCTACACCCGACAAAAATTCCTTAATGACCTACTGGCTGGCATTATCGTCGGTATTGTCGCCCTTCCGTTGGCGATTGCTTTTGGTATCGCTTCCGGGGTGAAGCCTGAGCAAGGCATATTCACGGCTATCATAGCAGGCTTTATCATCTCTGCACTCAGTGGCAGTCGTGTGCAAATCGGTGGCCCGACCGGGGCGTTCATCGTTATCGTCTACGATATAATTCAACGCTTTGGGTACGACGGTCTGGCCATTGCAACCATGATGGCCGGTGCGCTTTTAATTGTTATGGGGCTGGCGCGACTTGGCGGAGTGATCAAATTTATTCCTTACCCGGTCACCGTCGGCTTTACCACTGGAATCGCACTGATCATCCTTGTCGGCCAAATCCGTGATTTGCTCGGCCTGCAAGTCGACCAGGTTCCATCTGAATTTTTTGAGAAATTTGTCGTCTATGGCAAGAACCTTGGGACTTTTTCGTTAACAACCACACTGATTGGTATCAGTACAATTTTGATCATTTACTTATGGCCACGGTTGACCCATCGAATTCCAGGATCTCTGATTGCGATCCTGACAACAACAGCGATTGTTGCTTTATTCGATCTGCCGGTTGCAACCATCGGCAGTCGCTTCGGTGATGTTCCGAACACCCTGCCAATCCCTCACCTTCCTCCCCTGCCAAGTTGGGACAGACTGACACAGTTATTTTCTCCGGCACTGACCATTGCAATACTAGCCGGGATTGAATCGTTACTGTCAGCAGTGGTTGCAGATGGAATGACAGAAGGGCGGCATCGCAGCAATATGGAACTTGTTGCTCAGGGCGTCGCCAATCTGGTGGTACCTCTCTTTGGTGGCATTCCGGCAACTGGTGCAATCGCCAGAACGGCAACAAACATCAAAAATGGTGGGCGTTCACCGATAGCAGGGATTGTTCACGCTGTAACCCTATTGCTGATTTTGCTGTTCTTCGGTAAGTGGGCGGTTATGATTCCAATGCCAACCCTGGCCGGAATTCTGGTGATTGTAGCCTGGAATATGAGCGAAGCGCACTTGTTTATTAAGCTCCTGAAAGGACCACGTGGCGACATTCTGGTGCTACTCTCAACCTTTGGTCTAACCGTTTTAATCGATTTAACAGTCGCCATACAGGTCGGCATGGTATTGGCCGCGTTCCTCTTTATGCAACGTATGGCCGAGGTGACCGAGGTCGGATTTATAACTCGTGAATTGCGCGATGAGGAGGAGGAAGACTTCAATGATCCAGACAGTGTGCGTAATCGAGTCATACCATCTGGTGTTGAGGTGTTTGAGATCAATGGTCCGTTCTTTTTTGGCGCTGCTGACAAATTCAAGAACGCTCTCGGCGAAGTAAGCTCACCACCCAAAGTGCTTGTTCTCAGAATGCGTCATGCACTGACCCTTGATGCTACCGCTTTGCAAGCATTGGAAACTGTCCTGGAACGCGCGAGACGAAATGGCACCCAGTTGGTCCTTTCTGGAGTACATGCTCAACCACTTATTGTTATGGAACAATCCAATTTCCTAGATGAAATTGGTGAAGAAAATGTATTTGATGGAATCGATGAATCTTTGCAACGCGCTTCTGAGATTATTGGCCTTGCAAAAGGAGTAAAGGCGGATTCGACCGAACAGAACCAGCTTCTTTGATTGCTAGTTCAGTATTCTCACAAATCACTATCAATGACACGTCATTCGCCAGCGGGGGCCAAATTGTTGGCGGTTCTCGTATTGCACGGACTCCCATGCAACGACTATGGAGTTATAGGAACGCCCCTCCAGCAATCCCCCCCTACTCCCTCAAAGGATTAGTGGACCAGCGTACACCTAAAATGCACAAACTTTTTCATCAAAGAATTCGGGAACCTGTGCGCATTGTCCCTATTTTGTTTATGTAGCGCAGCTTAAAATTCGTCGCTCACAAACCAAAACCTATTCTCCAGTGACAGTTTCTCTCAGATACTCACCAAACTTTTGGTCAACATCCTGAACATGGTTTACCAACCAATTGACCAGAAGTTTATTCGTCTGTACCAGATCCATCAACGTTACACCATCTCGGGAGATTGCACTGCCGAGTTCCAAAACTTGTCTTTGATATTTCTGATGCTCACGCTTATGTTTTTCAAGCTCAGGATAGCCCGATTTTGCCATCAGAGCTTCTTCATCACGGAAATGTTGCTCCATATAAGCTTTAAGACTTTGATACAACTCAATGACAGATTCCTTGCCTCGGGCATTTGCACAACCATCCACAAACCGGTCAAAGAGACTAAAGAGTTCTACATGTTGACTATCAATTTCTTCATGACCAACTTTGAGAGAAGGCGTCCATTTTATTTCCATAAATTTACTCCGTTTGAATCAAAACAATGATCATACAACTAAGAAGATGTGCGTGCTTCGATTGGTTATATCAGGACATTCAGCGGTAACTTAGCAATCTGCTTATATTGGATTATGCCATATCAAAGTCAATAGCACACAACTGGTTTGCAGGAGCAACCAATTGCTCGTTACTGCAAAGGCTTCGGGAGCAGGGAGGCCGCAAGTTCAAAACTTGTTATGCCGACCATTAGTTTCATGAAAGCGACCTCCCCGGGGTCACTCTTTCTTTTTGTTCTCTGGTCCAGGTCTGGTCTTTTTGCGATTCTTCTGTATGCCTTTGGCCACGAGGAGAGTCAAGGCATCCCAATCGCTGTGTCACTTGTTTATTCCGAGTCATCTCCGGGCCACAAAACAGGGCACCCCCCCGATTCAAGTTCTTCATGCTAGAATTGATGTGGCCAGGTTGATTATTGAAACGGTTGGTGTGAGAGTTTGGATTGAAAGGTGGTTAGACCATGGCAGCACCTTTATTTTTTAACAAAGTTCAGCGACAAAAGGGAGAAAGTGCCATGACGAAAGAGCATACATTTACAACCAAGAACAATCCGATAAATGATTTGTTGGAACTTGACTTAGAAGAGCACATGAAGCAAATGGGAAAGGACGGCTGGGTTCTGGTGAGCACTCAGCAGCTCATTGGTGAAAAGAACCCCACAATTCCGAAGATGATTCTTTTTTGGAGCAGGGGAGAATAAATTGGCACCTTTCAATCAAAGAGGTCATCATTTCGTGGAAAGGCTTTCTTGTTCAATGTGACTGCATTCAAAATTACTGCAAAATTTTCGGGAGTGAGAGTCTCTGGTTACAGCCCAGGCCTTTTCTCCGGCGCACTATCCGACTCTTTTCTATGTGTTGTTAGAATTCAGGCTTTCCAGTAAGCAGGAATAAAGGATGATTTCTGACTTTCATAAGTTGCTGACTTAATGTCCAATCCAGTCCAATCTTTGACGTTCTCGATTAACTACCTTAATATTGATGAGAAGTTAAATTGCTCAGGGCAGAAGAACTGAAGGGAATTATTATGGGTGATGAACAAATTAAAGAGCTGATGTTGCAGCAGGAAAAGCAGCTAAGTGTTCTGTCCCGTGTTAACCAGAGGATAAATGAAAATCTGGAAGTTCATGCCATTCTGAGAACGCTGGTTGAAGCGGCCCTTGAATTAACCTGCTCCAAAGAGGGAACAGCAGGTCTTTTAATTGATGGCCAGATGGTTTTTACCGAATACTTAACTCAGGGGCAATGGATTCCGGTTGACTACTCTTTCCCGTCCGGTTACGGAGTTCCAGGTTGGGTTCTTGAAAACAAAAAACCTTACATTTCAAACGATACGGCCAATGACCCTGTCGTTATACAAGAGATACGAGAGAAACTTGGCTTCTACAATCTAGCAGACACGCCGATCCTTGATCGCAATGGAAAGCTTCTTGGATGCTTTGAAATTCACAATACTAAGGATGCTCGTCCCTATGACGAGAAAGACATCGCTTTGCTGAAAGGTTTGTCTGCCAGTGCAGCCGTTGCAATGGAAAATGCTAGAATCGTACACAACTTGCACAAAACACAATTGCAACTCAGGCAGAGTGAAGCATATTTACAGTCGCTCTTTGAAGAGACACCGGTATCACTTTGGGAAGAAGACTTTTCATCGGTGAAAACAATACTGGATAAAATCACACAGCAAGGTGTTAAAGATCTCGGCCCTTATTTAAGGGAGCACCCTGAGATAGTGTCGCAGTGTGCTGGGGCGGTCAAGGTAACGAGAGTCAATAAGGCGACTACTGAGCTTTTTGAAGCAAAAAGCTCAGAGGATTTGCTAACAAATCTTAATCTGGTTTTGACCGATGACAGTTTGAATGTTTTCTGTGAGGAGTTGATTAATTTATCGGCCAGGCATGACAAGACTCGCTTGTTGGCAAGGAATAGAACCCTCGCTGGCAAAGAGATTGAAGTTCTCCTTAATTGGTCCATTTTGCCTGGCTTCGAAGAAAGTTGGGAGAAGATCATCGTTTCTATGATTGACGTCACCCGCGAGAGGGAAATAGACCAGATGAAAAATGAGTTCATTTCCATTGCGGCGCATGAACTACGGACCCCTCTGGCCGCTCTGTTGGGCTATACCGAGCTAATCCAGATGAAGGAATTCAACCAGCTTGCAACGAAAGTGAAGCAGGATTGCTTTGACAATATCTATTATCAAGGGATGGCTCTGGAACACCTCATTGATGACCTGCTTGATGTTGGTAGAATTGAAAGCGGGCGATGTTTGCAAGTCGAAAAATCGCACGTTAAGTTTTCAGAGTTCCTTGTCAAAATTTGCAACAATCATCAAAGAGAAACAACTATACATTCCATTCAAACAGACCTTCCTGACCATGATCTAACCGTTGTGATTGATCCGGGGAAAATGACACAAGTCATGGACAATGTTCTAAGCAATGCTGTCAAGTATTCACCTGTAGGAGGTGTTATCAAGGTGACAGCAAACATCAAAAAAGACCTGTTATCCATCAGTATTTCAGACTCAGGGATCGGTATGACTGAGCAACAGTGCCAACAGGTGTTTGATAAGTTTTATCGTGCAGACACCTCGAATACTGCTGTTGGTGGCTTGGGCCTTGGGATGAATATCGCTAAAAGTATTGTTGAAGCTCACGGTGGAACAATCCGGGTCGAGAGCGTTGAGCGAAAAGGCACAAAGGTTCACTTCACCATTCCCGTTACTCCACATTGACAAATTGCTACAGGTTGGAAGTCTTGCAAAGTCTGGAATCCTATCACTTTACAGTTGTCTCCTTGACGGAAAAACTTAAGACAGCTCCCCACGATGACCTCAAAGAATTTTCAAAACAGTGGAAACTGAAACTGTACTATATGTTGCCCCAAAGGATTCTGGGCAGAGGGTCGCTCTTCTTTTTCAACCTGCGGTTCAGAATTGTTCTTCAGGGAACCCTCGGAGTCTTCACTGTATGACGATTGAAATGAGCCTCATTGATAACAACGGATGAACAAGTATAGTTAGTAACACTCAAAATAAAAGTGAAGGTGAATGGTATGAAAAATACGGTGATTTTAGTTACAGGCGGCGGCACAGGAATTGGCAAAGCCATCACTCAACGGTTTATCGATTCAGGAGCATTTGTTGTCATTACAGGAAGAAGAGAGGCAAAGGTTACCTTTCTAGCGAGTGAAGATGCAAAATGGGTCACCGGTCAAATAATTCAG
>CBDUFN010000188.1:0-6099 GCA_965366475.1 uncultured bacterium
AGCTTCGCTTCGCAATCCGCGAAGGTGGCCGTACGGTTGGCGCCGGTGTCGTCAGCGATATTGTCGAATAAAAAGGACGAGATCATGCAGAACCAAAAGATCCGTATTCGCCTTAAGGCGTATGATCACAAGCTGCTCGACCAATCGGTCAATGAAATTGTCGATACAGCAAAAAGAACTGGTGCCCGCGTAGCTGGCCCGATTCCTTTGCCGACAGTTATCAACAAGTACTGCGTACTGCGTGGGCCTCATGTTGACAAGAAAAGTCGTGAGCAATTCGAAATGCGCACACATAAGCGTCTGCTTGATATCGTCGAGCCGACTCAGCAAACGGTTGATGCTTTGATGAAGCTAGACCTGTCAGCTGGCGTCGATGTTGAGATCAAGCTGTAATAGCGAAGTAAGGGTAAAGTAATGATTCAGGGAATATTGGGTAAAAAGCTGGGTATGACCCAGGTCTTCGTCGCAGATGGTCGCCGTATCCCGGTGACTGTTGTAGAGGCAGGCCCCTGTACCGTCGTGCAGAAGAAGACGGAATCCACTGATGGCTATAATGCTTTGCAGGTTGGTTTCTTGGCCAAGAAAACTCACCGGGTTAATAAGCCGATGATGGGCCATTTTAAGAAAGCTGATCAGGGTGCATTTGCCTGTCTGCGTGAGTTGGATGCTGAAAATGTAGATGATTATAAAGTAGGTGATCAAATCACTTGCGATTCAGTCTTTAAGGCTGGTGATATCGTCGACGTAACAGGCACCAGCAAGGGTAAAGGATTTCAGGGCGTCATTAAACGCTGGGGTTTTGCCGGCGGACGTGCTACACACGGTTCTCATTTTCATCGTGCCCCAGGCTCGATTGGTATGAGTGCCTGGCCTGCACGTGTCCACAGGGGCAAGAAGATGCCGGGTCAAATGGGCAATGCTCGCTCGACTCAGCAAAATCTGGAAATTGTGGAAGTTCGTCCTGAGCAGAATCTTATTCTGGTCAAAGGGGCGATCCCCGGGCCAAACCAGGGTCTTGTCATGCTTCGTAAGTGCATCAAGACTAAGTGATCAATAAAAGAGTGAGTTCCGGAGTCTAGTTATGGCAAAAATTGCTGTATTCGATATGAGCCGCAAGCAAGTTTCTGAGCGGGAGTTGGTTGACGAGGTGTTTAACACCGATGTTAAAGGATACCTGCTTCATGACATGGTTCGCTATCAATTAGCGGCACGTCGTCAGGGAACTGCAAAGGCCAAAGGTCGTAGCGAAGTTCGCGGTGGTGGTAAGAAGCCTTTTCGTCAAAAGGGTACAGGTAACGCACGACAAGGTACGGTCACAGCACCTAACCATGTTGGTGGTGGCGTTGTCTTTGGCCCTACACCACGCGACTATTCGTTTAAATTAAACCGAAAAGTTAAGCAGTCGGCTTTACGCAGTGCGCTGTCTGCGCGCTATCAAGAAGAGTGTATGACTGTTGTCACTACATTGGATCTTGAAAAGATCAGCACTAAGGGGTTCGTTGAAGTTCTGGATCGTTTTGAACTGAAAAAGGCTCTGGTCGTTGTTGATGGTGAGAATGCGCATGTTGAACTTTCTGCGCGGAACCTGCCTTTTGTTAAAGTTCTGCGCGCTGAAGGTGTCAATGTTTACGACATCCTCAAGTATCCTAACCTGGTTATGACTGAAGCTGCAGTCGACCAGATTGAAGGAGCCCTCGCAAAATGAGACCTTTACATCAGATTATCAGGAAGCCCCTGGTTACGGAAAAGTCCAACCTGATGAAGGAAACCGACAATGTCGTTGCTTTTGAGGTTTCTTTGAGCAGCAACAAGGTTGAAATCAAACAGGCTATTGAACGCGCTTTCGACGTAAAAGTGTTGGAAGTTCGCACCATGATTGTTGCCGGCAAAGTTAAGCGCATGGGCCGTAATTTTGGTAAACGTCCCAATGTCAAAAAAGCGTATGTGACTTTGGCTGAAGGCACCATCGATTTTTTCGGTGTTTAGTAAGATTGATATCCATCTGACGGAGTAGCAATAATGGGGATCAAAAAGTTTAAACCGACATCTGCGGGTCGACGTCACATGACCGCCTCAACTTTTGAGGAAGTCACGACGGCCACCCCGGAAAAGTCATTGTTGGCACCGCTTTCTAAGTCTGGCGGTCGTAATAACACAGGACGTATCACCAAGCGACATACCGGTGGTGGTCATAAACGTAAGTACCGGATCATTGATTTCAAGCGTGATAAGCGTGATATCTCTGCTAAGGTTGCTACGATTGAGTATGACCCGAACCGTTCGGCTCGAATTGCCTTGCTACACTATGTAGACGGTGAGAAGCGTTATATCATTGCGCCCGTTGGTATTAACGTTGGTGATGTAATCATCGCCAGTGAAACTGCTGACATAGTGCCTGGAAATGCTTTGCCGATACGTGCGATCCCTCTTGGTACCTGGATTCACAATGTTGAACTCAGGATCGGTAAGGGTGGCCAGTTGGCACGTAGTGCGGGAACTTACGCAATGCTCGCAGCAAAAGATGGTAAGTACGCTCAATTGCGTCTTCCTTCTGGCGAGGTTCGTCTCGTTCTTCAAGAATGTTGCGCTACGATCGGTCAGGTTGGTAATACAGATCATGAAAACGTCAAGATTGGTAAAGCCGGCCGTAATCGCTGGTTGGGCAAACGCCCTCAGTCTCGTGGTGTTGCAATGAACCCTGTTGACCATCCACATGGTGGTGGTGAAGGTAAGAGTTCGGGTGGACGTCACCCTGTAACGCCTTGGGGTGTACCGACTAAGGGTTACAAGACGCGTTCTAACAAGCGGACGGATCGCTTCATTGTCCGCCGTCGGACCAAGTAAGAGTATATAGGAGACGACCGTGGCAAGATCCATTAAAAAAGGCCCTTATATTGAAGGTAGCCTGATGCGCAAAGTCGAAAATATCAGTGAGGGTAGTGCTCACAAAGTGATCAAAACTTGGTCGCGGCGCTCTACCATCCATCCTGATTTCGTAGGTTTGACGTTTGCTGTCCATAACGGTAAAAAGTTCATTCCGGTCTTCGTGTCCGAGAATATGGTCGGTCACAAGCTTGGTGAGTTTTCCCCAACCAGGACCTACTATGGTCATGGTTCGGATCGGAAAAAGAAGAAGTAATCATTAGCTGAGGGAGTACCAGCACATGGAATCCAGTGCGAAATTAAAATTTGTTCGCCTGTCGCCACAGAAGACACGTCTGGTCGTGGATATGGTCCGCGGTATGGCAGTACAGGAAGCCCTTAATATTCTGAAGTTTTCGCCTCAACGCCCGGCTGATGTTGTTGCCAAGGTGGTTCGCTCGGCTGTAGCTAATGCTGAACAAAAAGGTGTTTCGGATATTGATCGGCTCTTTGTTAAGGCGGTTTTTGTAGACCAGGGTCCTGTCCTCAAGCGCTTTATGCCTCGCGCTCAAGGCCGGGCGACGAAAATTCGTAAGCCGACCAGTCACATTACGGTGGTCTTGGACGAGAAGTAATCACCTGAGGAGGTGTAGTTTTGGGTCAGAAAGTTCATCCAATAGGATTTCGCTTAGGCGTAATTCGCACATGGGAATCCAACTGGTACGCAGAGAAAGATTACTCTCAGTTGTTGCATGAGGATCTTAAGCTGCGTAACTACTTGAAAGAGCGCCTGCACCACGCCGGCATTTCCAAAGTTGAGATCGAGCGTGCTGCTGGTAAAGCCAAGATTAATATCTTCGCTGCTCGTCCTGGTATCATCATTGGTAAAAAAGGTTCCGAAGTAGAAGCGCTTAAAAAGGAACTGGCAAAGTTGACTGACAAAGAGGTCTTTATCAATATTCAGGAAGTACGTAAGCCTGAGATTGATGCCCAGTTGGTCGCTGAAAACGTAGCTCTTCAATTGGTTCGTCGGGTTGCATTCCGTCGCGCTATGAAGAAAGCTGTCAGCCAGTCTCTGAAGTTTGGCGCTGAGGGAATCAAGATCGAATGTTCCGGTCGTCTTGGTGGCGCTGAAATGAGCCGTCGTGAATGGTACCGAGAAGGTCGGGTTCCTCTACATACTCTGCGTGCCGATATCGATTATGGGTTCGCCGAAGCCAAGACAACTTATGGCATCATCGGCGTTAAGGTCCTTATTTTCAAGGGCGAGATCCTAGGCACTAAAGATCAGAAGCAATAAGTAACAGATCAGGAGTTTATCTGCCATGTTGATGCCTAAAAAGGTTAAGCATAGAAAACAGTTTAAGGGTCGAATGAAGGGTGCTGCTCGTGGTGGCACTGACCTGAACTTTGGGGACTTTGGTTTGCAAGCCATAGATTGTGGTTGGCTTTCAGCACGCCAAATTGAAGCTGCACGTCGTGCCATGACTCGTTATATCAAGCGTGGTGGACAGATTTGGATTCGTGCCTTCCCTGACAAGTCATTAACTCGCAAGCCAGCCGAAACTCGTATGGGTAAAGGTAAAGGCTCTCCAGATAGCTGGGTGTGTGTTGTCCGGCCTGGAATGATACTTTATGAAATGCAAGGTGTTGATGAGTCTGTTGCGCGTGAAGCGTTCCGTCTTGCCGCACATAAATTGCCAATGAAGACCAAGATCGTGGTTCGTGAGGAGGCCGGTCATGAAGCCTGAGGAACTACGCAGCAAAACAGTTGATGAACTTAATGCAGCGGTAGCAGATTTGAATCAGGAGTTGTTTAACCTGAAATTTCAATTGCATACCGGACATCTGGAAAACACCTCTCGCATCCCTCAGGTGCGTAAGGAAATTGCCAGGATCAAAACTGCTCTTCAGCAGAAGAACAGCTAATCCGATCGGAAGAGGACGGCAATGATTAAAGAACGCGGAAATAAGAAATTACGGGTTGGGGTAGTAGTAAGCGACAAGATGGATAAGACCGTTGTTGTTCAGGTCGATAACATTGTTAAGCACCCCGTCTATATGAAATACATTAAACGTAGCGTCACCTTTAAAGCGCATGATGAGCTTAATGACTGCGCTACTGGCGACAAGGTCTTGATTGTTGAATCTAGACCTTTGTCTAAAGACAAGCGGTGGCGTGTTCGCGAAATTATTGAAAAACACGTCAGCGTTTAGGAGATACTGGCCATGATTCAGATGCAATCTACACTTTCTGTTGCAGACAACTCCGGCGCTCGGAAGCTCTGCTGCATAAAGGTTCTTGGCGGGTCCAAGCGCAAGTATGCAGGTATTGGCGACATTATCGTCTGCTCGGTTAAAGAGGCGATGCCCAATTCTAAAGTAAAGAAGGGCGATGTTGTCCGTGCTGTTATTGTGCGAACCGCAAAAGAAGTAAACCGTCCCGACGGTTCTTACATTCGCTTTGATGTTAACTCTGCAGTGGTGGTTTCTGCTACTGGAGAACCGGTTGGAACACGTATCTTCGGGCCTGTCGCTCGTGAACTTCGTGCTAAGCGGTTTATGAAAATCGTTTCACTGGCCCCTGAGGTCCTTTAAACGCTGGGAGTAATAAAGTCATGGCAGTCACAAAACTCCATGTGAAAAAAGATGACCTGGTAATGATTGTTGCCGGGAAAGACAAAGGTAAAAGCGGCAAGGTCCTGCGCGTTCTGCCTGAGAAAAGCCGGGTTTTGGTTGAAAATATTAACCTGATCAAGCGTCATACGCGCCCATCTCAGAGCAACAGTGAAGGCGGGATTATTGAAAGAGAAGCACCTATTGCAATCTCAAATGTTCAGTTACTGTGTCAGGGTTGTAGTAAACCGGCGCGTACTGGAATTAAGACACTTGAAGATGGCAGCAAGGTTCGTTTCTGCAAGAAGTGTAACGAGATCGTGAATAATTAACGGAGTTTTTCATGGCAAGGCTCAAGGAAATATATCAGCAAGAGCTGGTTCCTAAGTTAAAAGAGGAACTACAGCTTAAAAACGTGATGGAAATCCCGCGTGTTGAGAAAGTCGTTGTTAATATGGGTCTCGGCGAGGCTATTCAGAATGTTAAAATTCTGGAGTCGGCAGTTGAGGAAATGTCCCGTATCACCGGCCAGAAAGCAGTTATTACACGCGCTAAGAAATCTATCGCTCAGTTTAAATTGCGTGAAGAAATGCCGATTGGCGTCATGGTAACTTTACGACG
>CBDUFN010000189.1:0-5968 GCA_965366475.1 uncultured bacterium
ATTGTTTCCGCTTTGTTATGATCGTTTGCCACACTACGAACTTTGGTATAAAGAGATTCCAACTGTTTACGCTTGGATTCGGCAATAACCAACTGTGTACTGATCTGAGAAAGTTGTTCAGGAGTGACCGACATCCGGTTTTCCAGGTTGATAATGTCGTTCGCGACCATGTAGCTTTGCAAAGTCTGCTCAGCAGCTTCCAGCTTAATACCCTCTTCGTTGGCCTTTTTGGTCATCCACTCCAGCTGAGTACGGGTGGATTCGAGCTTCATCTCCAGAGTTTCCTGAATATACGCTTTAGCTGTCGCATTAGCGATCATAGCAGCAAACACAGGGCTTGGCGCCATATAACTGATTGTAACAAGACGACTATTTTTGAACGGCTTAACAATGATGTCTTCATTAATCAGATCTGCAGTTTTGGTTAAATGATCAGAGGCCAGCTCTTCTCCAACATCCTGAGAATCGCCGATCAAACCTTTCATCAGTGACTTTACAGAACCAAACCAGCCAAAGACTGAAGAAAGAACACCTTCACCAGAATCACCACCGCGCAACTGAGCAAAGTTATCTTCCAGGTCAAGACTTGTCACCACCCGCTTGGCCACGGCACGGCTCTTGATCAGCTGAAACTGAGTCTCATAAAACTCCGGGTCGTAAATTCGTGACGGCGAGTTGCCTGTCAGTTTCTCCGACGAAGCCTTTTCAATCAGAACCTTCGTCGTGCCCCGATAGAGAGGGGTTCGAGAGAAGGTATAAAGCACCACCATCACAAAGATCACGGCAAACACGGCAGCGACAAGAGTACGGCGTTTGTTGATCACGTGCAGATAATCGCGTAAATGGACTTCTTCAGTTTTTAGTTGGGATTCATCTTGATTCATGGTTTTTCTATCCAATTGGCAGTTTTTACTTATAAATTGAGCTTCTTTGTCCAAGTGAGGTGTTTTTCAACTCTAACGGAACGCGGGACGGGGAACGGGATACGCGAACGGCAATAAACCTACTTTTTAAAACTATTCTCTATGTAGGTTTTCTTTGACTTGATCAATCCACCGATCATGGATGAAATGGAGACTGTTTCGTCCAGCCACTTCTTACCTGTCTCCCTGCTGATGTAGTCAATCTCCATACCGATAAAGATCTGCGTTCTCAACTCGCCACAAGAGCCTTTAGCATAGTTAAGAAAATTGACACATTCTTTAGCTGAAGACCTTTCGCAACCTTCAGATATATGACTTGCTACAGACAAACCAGACCGCGTGATCTGGTCTCTAAAGCCATAATCCTTAAGAGTGCTCAAATCCTTATATATCCCTGCACTTAACCGAGCAGACTTCTTCCAAACATCTAAATCCTCAAATCGCATTTCCCCCTCCTTTTAAAGCAGTGACGCGGAACGCGACAAATCAAAACATAAAATCAATTAAACAGTTCACTAAATTAACGGTTTTGCAGTCCGCGTCCCCCGTACCACGGCCCTCGTCACAGCCTTACAAGTAGTCCGCGACCCCCGTTCCGCGCCCCCCTAATCTCGTCTGCGAGATTAGAAATAACTCTCAGGAACAACAACAACATCCCCCGGCTTGACAGGTTCTTGTAAAGTCACAGGATCCATAATCTTTTCCTGGCCATCAACAATACGAACAATTCGAATTTTGTTTTTTGAAGCAATCTGGGTAAAGCCGCCGGCCATACTAATCGCTTTAAGAACTGTGGCACCTTCTTCGTATTTGTAAGCATCGGGCTTACCAACTTCGCCAGTCACGTAAAACATCCCGGCCTTGGCAATAAAGACACTATCTTTATCCATAATCTGGATATTCAAAACAGATTCACCGGTCTCCATAAGCTTCTTAAGGTCTACCCTTAATATCTTCTGGCTACCGCTACCATCTTTCAATGCCCGTGTAATCGTTGCTACGTCGCCGGCATTTTCTCGCAAGCCGCCAACCATGGTGAGCACTTCAAGCAAATGAGTTGGTCCACTCAGTTCCAGAACGCCTGGCTCTACAACATGACCGATAACCATGACCTTTTTACTGCGGAATTCTTCAACAAAAATAGACACCTGGGGATCCACCAGATAGCCATCTTTTAATTGAGACTGAACCTCTTTGATTGCGTCCTTAAGGGTCAAACCACCCAGAACGACAGATCCTAACAAAGGAAACTGGACGCTGCCATCGCCGCTTACACGGGAAACAACGTCCAGATCTTCATGGTCGTAAACAGTAATTTTAAGAACATCGTCAGTACCAATTAAATAATCATCCTGGACCAAATCGGCCCAGGATGGTATGGCTACTGAGAGACAGAACAACAACAAAACAACGACTTTATTCATTTAAACAAAACTCTCTCACCTCGCGAGAGGTATTGGTCATCTATTTAACGAGCGACTGATAAATCTAAGTAAAAGTCTACACTAAGCTACAATTAAAAGGCTGCAGACACAGTGAACATCACCTTGTTTTCCTGATACTCATTGCTGTCGATATTAGAATCACGATCAGTATAAGTATAGTTAGCACCAAGCTTGCACCATTCGTTCAATGCATAAGAAAGCTTAACACCTGCAACACGATCTTCATCTTCACGAATACTCAGTTTATCATCAACCCGATACTCGTCTTCTTTATAGGTAGCACTTAAAGTCAGATCGACCTTACTTGCAAGCTTCTGAGTGAACGCCAGGCCGATTTCATTGTGAAGGATATTCTGATAATTAACATCACTGGTGACATTGACAATTTGCTTACCGGAAAGAGTCACGCTTGAACCACCACCAAAGGCATACTTTAAAGCGGCATCGCCAATGTAGTCTTCAAACTTCTCATTCTGAGCCAAATCCGTATCAATCAAGCCATAACCGAACTTGACGTGACCACTGATGCGAGCATTGGTATTAAACTTGAGGCCCACAAAGATATGCTGCTCATCACTGTCAGCAACCAGATCCTCATCATAATCAATAGTGATATTGTCATACTGAACAAAAAGCTCAGTTTTTGGCATTATCTTGTAGATCAAATACGCAGAAACCTGGTCATCTGTACGCTCTTTAAAAGCTGTGTTCAAGCCAGAGGTGTAATCAAGGTTGAAATTCGAATAGCCAACGCGCATCTTCAATTTGGGGCTAACTTTGTAAAAAGCGATCACATTGACGAGATTAGAGGCATATTTCTCCAACTCGGTTCCCGGTGTGTCCGCTTGCTCTTCGGCGCTTTGAATATAAACATCAGAAGCTTCAAGGGAGAACCCACTTGCAAAAGTGTACTGAATTACGCCCTGGCCACGTTGTTTGGTCAGATCTTGATCAGAGTGTCCGTGGCTACGAACAAAGTCTGCATTGTACATCAGGCTTCCTTGAAAACCTTTGTAGTCCGCATCCTGGAAGCTCGACACGCCTTGACCGCCAGGAGCAGCATTGGTCGAAACAATTCGAAAGACTTTTTTATGAGAAGCTGGCAAGGCAATCCAGAGCCCTGGGCTAACGGTTGTTTCCCAATCACTCTCTTCGTTGTCTGGCACTGCCAAGTAGTTGTCACTGTACTCGGTTTTCACGTCCAGTGAAGGGTGAAAGTAACCTTGTCCTGATCCGAACAACTGATCAGAAGAAGATCCGGCAGCGCTACAAATTGTTACTGTAGCAAACATGACGATGGTAGTTAAAAGTTGAATTCTCGTCAAAAACGTCATCTGGCGCTCCTTTAAAGATTGAAACGGCTATCAATCATAAATTCAAATGCAATGTTGCGCGATACAGAGAAAATATAAATGTAAGTAAAACTCACTTCATAAATTCGTAAGTGACAACCTAAACAGGGCTTCCTGGTTTAGTGTCCGGAACGTTAGGTGGTTCAGGAGTGCTGTCCACTGTTTGCACTGCAGCGTCAACATCAACGTCATCTACTTCATCCACAGGAACGTCTAACAATCCCGCCATTTCATTTAAAACTTCTTCTGAGTCAGTTCCTGAGCCAATCAGGCCAACAGCAATATCCTGTGACGAGATAACCACGGTCGTGGACGTCTGAGAAACACTTACAATGGACTGCTTAACCTCTGCCTGTTGTTCAGGTGGTGCGGCTTTAATCACGTCAGCAAGAGGGACGTCTGCGCCAACGCCAGCTTCAGTAATTTCATCGAATGTAATCTGCGGTACTAGCGAAGGTGTTTCTTCTGCCTGACCTTCCTGTGCCGCTTTTTGAGTCGCAACGATAGCATAGGCCGCAGCGAGCACCTCTTTCTTTGCCGCCAACGCATCTGCTGCTGGAAGCTCACCTGCAGCAGCCATAACATCACTCACTTTGGCTCCAGAGATAAGCGCTAGCTCAAGTACTTGTGCTGTAGTAAGGCCTTCCAAAAGCTTTTTCTTAATTTGTGCCGTCGTCATTGCACCAAAAGCCAAAGAAGCAGAAAGGAGTAACACCGCTGTCATCAGCATAAATCGTTTCATAACCTGCATTATTTAATTCCTCCTAAAAATTACGGACTATTATGGGGACCTCCCCACAGTATCGCCGATCCAGTTATAGATTAAGTCACGCCAAGCTGCACTTACAGCCTATTAATTTAGATAATCTTTTGTATTAAACATTAAAACCTTTTTCTTGTCACGATAAAACGTACTAATTCAGGTGTTTGGCTACTACCTATGGACAAAAAGCATCAAAAACAAAAAATATCTATTCAAACGGAAGTAATGCAAGCTTCAACCTTGTCAGATAAAGACTCATCATCACGACTTAATAGTGATAGTTTAGTTGGTGGTCTATATTCAGGAACAAGTTTTCGCATCAGAGAAATCACTTCATCTACATGGTAGCTCTGCGAAGCAAGGTAAAGAGCATCCAGGCTTGCCAGCAGCTCATCCCACGGTTGCTCTGTTGAAGAAGCCACACAAATTTTTTCATGGCTGGTCGGCTTGATCCCTTCACCATCCAGAAGCAATTCCTCGTAAAGCTTTTCTCCGGGGCGCAAACCGGTAAACTCGATATCGATCTCATCGTAAGGTTCAAAACCGGAAAGCCTGATCATCGACTCTGCCAATTCAGTAATCTTGACCGATTCGCCCATATCGAGCAAAAAGATTTCACCACCCTGCCCCATCGACCCAGCCTGCAAAACCAGTTGAGCAGCTTCAGGAATCGACATGAAGAAGCGGGTCACATCACGATGTGTCACTGTAACGGGGCCACCATTTTTAATCTGCTCTCGAAAAGTTGGAATCACACTGCCGTTGCTGCCAAGCACATTACCAAAACGCACTGTCACAAAATGAGTTTTGCTGCGACGCGCCAGGTTCTGCACGAAGATCTCCGCAACGCGTTTCGATGTTCCCATAATATTGGTCGGGTTCACCGCCTTATCAGTCGAAATCATCACAAAATGGTTTGTACCAAACTGATCGGCAGCCTCAGCAACCACTCTCGTTCCACGCACATTGTTATTCGCTGCCGAGCAAGGATTTTCTTCCATCATCGGCACGTGCTTATACGCTGCGGCATGGAAAACAACCTCAGGCAAACGACTGCTAAAGATATTATTCACTCGCGAGCGATCCCGGATATCACCAATAACAGGGAGAATTTGCAAAGAAGGGAAGGACGTTCGCAGCTCATTCTCAACATGAAAGAGAGGCGTCTCGGCATGTTCAAAAAGGATCAACTGCGCAGGTTTGAAACGCGCCAACTGGCGACAGAGCTCACTGCCGATACTGCCTCCGGCACCAGTCACCAGAATTCGCTTACCGGTTAAGTAATCCTGGATTTGCTCAAGATCCAAACGAGCAGCCTCACGACCGAGCAGGTCTTCCATATCAACATCACGGATCTGCTGTACAGAAACCTTGCCATCAATCAGACAGCCCACCCCAGGCAACGTTTTAAACTTAACCTCTGCAGCCTGACTTAAAGCAACAATTTCCTTCATCACGTTACTCGAAGCCGAAGGGATGGCGATA
>CBDUFN010000190.1:0-5831 GCA_965366475.1 uncultured bacterium
ATTTTCAACAAAAACCCCGGAATCAAAGTAATTGCCAAAGAAGAGACCACCTTGGTTTTTATCGGTGGGGCGCCTCTTGGAAAAAGAATAATGTGGTGGAATCTGGTCTCCACCAACAAAGACCTGCTTGAGAACGCCAAGCAAGCCTGGCGTGAAGGAACTTTCCCAAAAGTGCCGGGGGAAACAGAATTTATTCCTTTGCCGGACAACTAAGGGCACATAGGTCTTTAACGCCATGCCCCTCGTTGACCTAGCTTTTGGCGACGAGAATCAGGGCAAGGTTACATTTGGGCTATCGCTACCGATCAGGTTAAGAGCCTTCTCGATTTCAAAATAAACCAGGAACTTTGGACCCTTGGCTTCATCTTCTTCTGGAGACAAGGAACGTCTTGTCATCTTTGCGATTAACTCGAGGTCCTGATCCTCTCGAACCTTCTTAAGAAATAAACGAATGCCTTTGTAACCACGGTCTGCTTCAATAAATAGATATGTGGCATAGGGGTTTTCCTGCAGATTGTGATGAGTAAGGCGGTCGCGCATGACAAATGCGAGGGTTCCATCAGTCATGACCTGTGGCCGCGCATAGATTGCAGAATCAACTTTACCGCCACTGTCAGCAGTGGACAGAACACCAACGCCACTTGAATTTTCGAAATAATCTTGCAATTGCATAACTGTTCTCCTGATCAGTTTCAGAGTTTCTTTAAGGTTAACCGAAAAGAGCAAAGGTACAATCGACACAACGTCTACTGACCACCTAACACCAAAAAAGGCAAAAGACCCCAGCACCGATTATGTGCTGAGGCCTGTCGTTCTGTAGCGCCGCACGGACGCTTCGAACTCCTGACCCTCTGTTCTTAATTCGTCGATGACAACAGAAGAGGTCTTAAGATTCTCTTCCCCGAGGCCGACCTCCTCTGTACCGGAGATCAATTACAGCTTAACTTACAACCACCTGATTTCGTCCATTCTCCTTGGCTTGATAGAGGGCCTTGTCGGCACGGTTGATAATTGCATTTTCATCGTCACCTTCGCGGAAAGTAGCAATACCAAAACTTGCAGTCACGGTTTTCTTGTGTGAGAACATTTGAGCCTCAATGCTTTTACACAGTCGTTCGGCAACGTTCTTGGCACTTTCCTGACTCGATGCAGAGCAGATGATCATGAACTCTTCTCCGCCCCAACGACCCAGAGTATCTGTGTCGCGCAGCCCTTCTTTAAGCACATCGACTACTTTCACGAGCACTTTATCTCCAATCAGGTGACCAAAGTTGTCGTTGATCGACTTGAAATGATCAATATCGACCATGATCAGCGATAAATCTTGTCCGTGTCGGGCCACTCTCTGCAGTTCAATATTCATGACTGTTTCAAGATGATTCCGGTTGAAAGCCCCAGTTAGGCGATCTGTTATCGAAAGTTTCTCCAGCTTTGAGTTATATTTTTTCAACATAAAATTGCGATAAACGATCAGTCCAACAACAACCAGCAGTACCACGAGGTATTTCAAGTACTTTTGATAGTTAAACTCTTGTACAAACTTCACCGCAATTTTGTCCTGGTAAATATTTGCAATCGTTTCAGGGCCAACTTTCGTCAGTAATCGGTTGAACGTGGTCAACAACGGAAACCAGTCATTACGTACGCCAATACTCAAGTGCCATTCTTCATCTAGCCGGCCTGAAATTTTCAGGTTCAACATACCGTATTTTTCGATCATTGCAGCGAGGGTCGCCAAAGAATCGATATATCCGTAGTGCTCACCAGACTGAACTTTTTCCAAGCCAACGCGATTGTTTTCAACCTCAATAAACTCAATCGACGGATATTTGACGCGCAGCTGATTGAATAGCGCGTAGCTCTTTATCATTCCGATTTTTTTGCCGTCCAGACGTTGCAGGTCGTCAATGAATTTTACATCTTCAGACGTTGCGATAAGGAGTGGCACCGACAAATAAGGGGCTGTAAAAGCAAGATACTTTGAGCGCTCATCCGTTTTAACAATATTGGGAACAATGTCGCATTTTCTTTGTCGGGCAAAGTCCAGAGTTTGGCTCCACGACTCGGTTTTGACCAGACGAATCGGAACGGAAATATCTTTTCGCATCAGATCAATCAGATCAGCAGCGAAACCAGACAACTGTCCATTTTGATCAATGCTACTTAATGGCCCCCAGTCTGGGTTGACGCACATTTTGATTTCGTCGACATCTTCATAAAAGATTTTTTCCCCATCGGTCAACTCGAAGTCTGTAGCTTTTCTCTCTGCCGCAGGGGTGATCCACTTTTCATTCAACACCCTGATCTCTTCGTAAGAAATCTTATCCATTCCCTTTTGGAGGATATCGCGCAGTAGCGATTGGCTTTTGTGAACGCCAATTGCCATTTGATTGGAGAAATGTTTGTTATTCTTTATCTGAGCGGCCAGCTTTACATTGGACAAGAAAAGTTTTTGTAAAAGGTGATTCGTTGAACCGACACCGCTGATGGTTGCGTCGACTTCACCAATAGCGACGGCCTCCAAACACTCTTGAAGGTTTTTCTTTTTGACCAGTATCACCTCTGGATAGAAACGTGAAAGGACTTCTTCAGTAATGAAGCCCCCTGGAATGGCGATTTTTTTCCCCAGGAGATCTTCCAGACGATGAATATCTGTGTTGTCCTGGTGAGAATATATGCCAAAGGCAACATCCAGATACGGGGAGGTGAAATCGAGGAATTCCCGGCGTTTTTCGCTACTGACAATGTTGAGCATTACGTCGATGCGGCCATCCTGGACCATCTCCATAAACTCGTTCCAGCTTGGTCCACTCAAGTATTCAATTTGCAAACCAAGGTTTTCGGCCACAAGGTTCATGTAGTCGATCGAATACCCAAGAGGCTCATCATTCGAATTGAAATTAAATGGCGCCCAAGCCCTTTCATTATGAACCTTGATGACGGGATGCCGTTTGAGCCAATCTATTTCCTTGGCGGTTAAATCAATTTTCTCTTTTTTACTCTCTCCGGAATCGGACCATTTCAGCAGGATTTTATGCCTGGTTTCTTTCGGGATCGCAGCAAGGGCTTTATCTAGAATCGTTGCAAATTCCGGCCAATCCTTTCTGACACCGATACTATTGAGCGATGACGTCTCTTTGATCTTCCCCATGATTTTGAGGTTGCTGATAAGCTCGTTCACCATCAGGTGGTAAACAACCGCCCGATTTCCGATGTAGGCATCGGTCTCCCCTTTTATCACGGCATCAAGGGCGTCACCGGTCGTTTCATATTCCTCAACACTTATATTCGAGAAGTTTTCCCTGATATGCCGAACGAGGAAATATCCCTTCTCAAGTGAAACCTTTTTCCCCTCCAGGTCACTGATTTTGCTGAAATAAGTTTCATCGTTTCGGCCAACGATAACATGTGGGATATTGGTATATGGTCGGGTGAAATTGAAAAACACCATACGCTCTTCACGCGGGGTGATGTCCATGAGAGCATCAAGTTGACCGGCCTTTGTTTTCTCGTAAATCTCTTCCCATGGCCCCGGAGCAATCTTAAAGTTTGTACCGAGCTGGGTATTGATAGCCTTGATAAAATCGACACCAATCCGCTGTGCCTCGCCATTTGCCGCAACGAAATCCATCGGAGGCCAATCGGCCATAATTCCAATTTGAATGTCCCGGTGCTCCTCAAGCCACTGCTTTTCCTGAGCGGTCAGCTGGAAAGGCTCCGCATGGGTCATACCGATCGGAGCTGCCATCGTGATGCTGCCCGAAAACAAAAAACCTATCAGGAGCATGCAAACGCAATTCATCTTCGGTCTGCATTGTTGGGTTGCTAAGTTCATAAACCTTGAGAACATCCTGTTCCTCCTCATTGAGATCAATAAGAAACCATACTCTCTGAGGTACTATTAGACAAGGATCATGAAGAAACTTAAGCTTTCATAAATCGATCCCTTAACTTTGTGCTGGCGTAGATTTACGAAGGTCCAAGGAGAGTTATAATGTAATCTTGTTTCTCACAGCCATTACTCTAAGCTATCCTCCGCTGGCATTAAGTTGCAGGTCACTGTATTCTGCTGATAACAGTAATGACGACTTCTCAAACAAAACTTAAACCAATCAATCCATTCCTTCGTTGGATGCTACTGGTCTCAGGGTTTCTTGCCACGGCCCTGGGAGTCGTCGGCATTTTTCTACCCGTACTGCCAACCGTGCCTTTTCTTCTGCTCGCACTTGCCTGCTTCGCCCGCAGTTCAGAGCGGTTCTACACTTGGCTTCTAGACCACGCGCGTGTCGGACCTATCATTCGTCCTTACATCAACGGACAAGGAATAACACGTGCTAGCAAAGTCAAAGCAATAGCCCTGCTATGGTCCAGCATTTCTTTTTCCGCATTTTATCTCATTGAAATAGATTCAGTTCGGTGGCTACTCTTCATTATTGCCTGCGGCGTCACTCTCTACCTTTTGAGGCTTCCTGAAATGTCACTTGAAGACTGATGCCCGCTAAAGACCAAACGTTTGCTCAACATGAAAAATAGAAAAGGCCACCCGTTTCCCGGTGGCCATACTTTATTCTGCTTAAAACATCACCCAAGTAGCAACGTGACAACTCTTACGTTAGAAAATCGGATCAGCGAAAGATTTCGGACGGTAACTTAAATGGATTTCCTGCTCACTGGTTTTACTTGAAGCTATGGGATAGATCGTGTCGTTTAGAACCGAAGCAAGAAATTCGGTCAGCTCTTCTGTAGCGCTATAATCTATATGTCTTTTACTCACCCCCTCCTCAAAATAGGTTACGAGAGAGGGATCAATAACTATTTTATTTCTATATTTTCAGCCATGTCAGACCTTTTTCCCCACATAATGCATGACTTATAAGACCTCCAGCATTGTTTTAACTTTTCATTTTAAGCCAATCAAGGGCGACCTCTTTTTCCTTATAAGGAAAGTGCCTAACTTCGGCCTGAACAAAGTGGCTGGCAACCCGTGGCAAGATCGATAAAAAACCGCTATCTGTTACAGCAGCGACTTTTTCAACTTTCTGATGGTGACCCTTAACAAATTTGATGTGGGAGAGAAATGCAGCGAAATTGTCCCATCCAGGAAAAGACTCAACGTAGATCATCAGGCCATTAAGCCCACCCTTTTCTTCTATAAAGGGATCAACCTCTTGAGCCAACGTATCAAAATCTGTCGTTTCCAAAGAGCCTTCAGGTGTAATGATAAGGATCTTTTCGTCACGCATGAGTTTTATACTTATCATTTGCATATCTCCTTTTGAAACGTTGACCGCACCAAGCTAAATCGCCCTTTAAATCAACTTTAGCAGTAACCGCGATAACGACAAGAGTAGAATAGAGACATTTCACCAACACAACTCTGCCTCCTTGTGGACGAAAAAGACCACCAAGCGATGATCCTGGTGGTCATAAATTTCGACAATAAATGGAGTTCAATTATTTCTATTTATTAACAGCTCTGTTTCCTTCTCTTAATTTCTGTCTTATTGATGAAGTAAAGCCGATGTTCGAGTCAAGTGTGGCTCCCTGGGTTGCACTCGAACTATTCAAATAGATTATAAAGCCAAAGAAAACTTTTTTATAATTTGGCCTCCAAAGCCAATTCAAACAAAAAGGCCTCAACACCGTTAAGTGTTGAGGCCTTTCTTTAAATGGCGCGCCGCGGAAGATTCGAACTCCCGACCTTCTGATCCGTAGAAATTTGAGCGTCTACATGGATTTTAAGACCTAACTAGCTGTAATTGAAAACTATTCTAGACCTTATCCCCTTGCTGAGATTTTGTCAAAAATCATTACATCTCTCGACTTACCCT
>CBDUFN010000191.1:0-5793 GCA_965366475.1 uncultured bacterium
TCCCGGTGTGCCGCTGCTCGCCCAGAGCGGTGAAGGCCTTGGTGATCGTCTGAGCAATGCGACTAAAGAGCTGTTTGCCTCAGGCGCTGGCCCGGTTTTGCTCGCTGGATCCGATAGCCCTGACTTGCCCATTGAGAGGGTTCACCAAGTTCTTGAGGCGCTTGAAGAAAAAGATGTGGTGACCATTCCCTGTCGGGACGGTGGTTACGTGGCTCTCGGCTTGCGTCAGCCAACCATGGATGTCTTTGTTGGAATTCCGTGGAGCACCGATAAGGTTCTGGAGGCCACCAGGCAGCGCAGCACAGAGGGTGGTTTGGCTTACTTCGAAACTGAATGTTGGGATGATCTCGATCAACTGGAAGACCTCCGTGAGTTGGTGAGCCGATCCCCCAAAACAGAGACTGCTCGTTATATCGTCAAGGAACTTCAGAACTTGCTGTGATGTTCTGAAGGGAAGTCAGTTGACTTGCCGTCTGAGCTACCCGATAATCAACAAAAGTCAGAGTAAAGCCCGATTTCTGGCGAAACTGAACCCCGCAAGTTGAAGGAGAAATCCCTTGGAATTAGTGCTCAATGCCGGACCCGTGGTCAAATTGGTCTTGCTGATTCTGGTCTACTTTTCAGTGGTCTCATGGGCCATTATCTTTTACAAACAGTTGGTTGTTCACCGTGCGATTCGTGACTCAGAACGCTTTCTCGATTTCTTCTGGTCGAAAAAACGCTTTGACAGTATCAGCCAAGGTTTGGAGGATTATCGTCATTCTCCCCTCACTGTTCTTTTTCGGGAAGTGTATAGCGAGCTGGCTCAGAACCGGCGTCAGGCCGAGGGACAGGAAGCTGATAACCTGGTGGCTGATCTCGGCGAGCAGGAACGGGTTGCCCGGGTTCTACGCCGCTCCACAACCTCTGAGACTCATCGTCTCGAAAAGTATCTTTCCTTCTTAGCCACCACCGGTTCTGCAGCTCCTTTTATCGGCTTGTTTGGTACCGTTTGGGGAATCATGGATGCTTTTCATGGTATCGGCACCAGTGGCAGCGCTTCTCTGGCAGTGGTTGCGCCGGGAATCTCCGAAGCTCTGGTTGCCACGGCCATCGGGTTGGTTGCAGCGATTCCTGCTGTTATCGGTTATAACCATTTTGTTAACAAGATTAACGTCTTGACGGGTGAAATGGATAATTTCAGTCAGGAAACGCTGAATATTGTGCAACGTATGAGTCGGGGTAAGTAAAGATGGAAGTTGGCCAGAACGGCAATCGTCGGCGGACCATGCTGGCACAGATCAACGTGACACCTTTTGTCGATGTCATGTTGGTTCTGTTGATTATTTTTATGATCACGGCACCGATGATGGAAAAAGGTGTGGATGTTGCTCTGCCAGAAGTTGAGAATGCACCTAATCTATCTGCGGTTAAGGAGCCTCTGGTGATTACCGTCACCCGCAAAGGCCAAATCATGGTTGGCTCTAACCGGGTGGAAGATGCCGTCAAGCTCACCCCGGTTCTGCAGCAGGTCTTGAGTGAACGTGAAGATAAAACGGTCTATTTAGAGGCCGATAGAGATGTGCCTTATGGCCAGGTCGTTAAAGTGATGGCCGCGATCAAACGCGCAGGGGTCGCCAAGCTTGGCATGGTGGCCCAGGAACCGGAAAAGTAAGCAAGCGAGCCGCCTGATGTCTGTCGAGCCTCTACGTCAAAGCAACGCATTTCACAATGATCCGAAGTTCGGGCGTCTGCTGCTGGTTTCCCTGCTGGTTCATGGTCTGGTATGGGTTTCTTTCAGTTTTGATCTGCTCGGCACCAATAGTCGCCCAAAACCGCCTATTTACTATGTTGATCTGATTCACAAGCCAGTTCTCAATCCCCAGGCGGGTCGGCCTGATCCGCGTCCGGCCAAAAAACCGCAGCCCGAAGCGGTTAAACGTACGGTTCAAACCACAGCGCCCGCTGTAAAGAAAACGCCCAAGCCTGTTGTTAAACCATTGGTCAAACCAGTTCAGACCAGCAAACCGAAACCCGTTCCAAAACCGGTGGCTAAGGATACACGAAACGAAAAGCAGGTAAAAAGCGCTCTCGATGACATTCGTGATCGCCAGGAACGCCAGGCGGAGCGCGATGCCTTGAAGGAAAAGTTGGCCAAGCTGAGAGGCTCGGCAGGAGCGGCAACTGTGGCTGCTGATGTGCCTGTGGGAATGCCAGATGGTACGGGTGATGAAGTTGGTGTGGCCGCTCTGGCTTTCGTACAGGCTTTTATCCAACAAAACTGGGCACTTTCACCCTACTTGCTTGACCAGTCGAGAGTTAGAGACCTCGAAGCGAAAGCTAGCCTGACCTATTCTGCTGCGGGAGAGATGATTCGTTATCGTATCAATACACCTTCAGGGAACCAGCAGTTCGATGATTCTTTGAAAAGGGCAATCACCAAATCGAAACAGTTGCCGCAACCGCTGCCGAAACAACTCGATCTGCTTGTGACTTTTAATCTCAAAGAAATGGCCCGAGGAAAATAATATGTTGCTGCGCTGGTTTATCATCTGTCTGTTCTGCCTCGTCTTGCCGTTGTCAACATTTGCCGCGACTGAGATAGAAATTTCTTCGCCCGGTGAGCAAGCGATCCCTCTCGCTTTAACTCGATTTCTACCGAGCAAGGGACCGATTTCAGGACAGGTGGCTGAAGAAATCGATAACGTCCTCAATGCGGATCTCGACCTTTCCGGCCTGTTTCGCTTCGTTGATCCACAGGCTTTTCTTGATGATGCGGACCGGATTGGCCTTTACAGCACTCAAGTCAACTATTCTCAGTGGCGATTGCTTGGTGGAGAAACTCTGATCAAGGGAACCTACACTCAGGAAGGCAGTAAGCTGATTGTAGAGGCGCGTCTTTTTGATGTTGTCAACCGCCGACTTTTGACCGGGCGTCGTTATGTTGGTGAACCCAAAGATGTACGACGCATGGCGCACGCCTTTGCTGATCTGGTACTCAAGGAACTGACCGGAGAAGAGGGCCCTTTCAGTGCTCGAATCGCCTATATCTCTGATTTGTCTGGCGATAAGGAGCTCTGGATGATGGACGTTGATGGTGAACGGCCGATTCGTCTGACTGATCATCGTTCAATTGTACTGAATCCAGATTTTTCGCCACGCGGTAAAGAGATTCTCTTTACCTCCTATCGTGCCAACAATCCCGACCTTTATCGCAAGGAAATTTATACGGGAAAGGAGGCCAAGCTGTCATATAAGCAGGGGCTTAATGTTGCCGGGCGTATGTCACCGAATGAGCGTGAGATCGCCCTGACACTTTCCAAAGATGGCAACCCGGAAATCTACTTGATCAGTACCAGCGGGCGAATTCACAAAAGAATCACCGATAACTGGGGGATAGACAGCGACCCTTCCTGGAGTCCCGATGGCAGCCAGTTGGCTTTTATTTCTAATCGGCAGGGGAATCCTCACGTTTTTATAGCAGACACGTTTACCGGCAAGACAAGACGTTTGACCACTCAGGGTAAGTATAATGCGACACCTGCATGGAGTCCAAAAGGAGATCGTATCGCTTTTACGCGCCAAACGGCCGGTCGTTTTGATGTTTACACCATTAACCCTGACGGCAGTGAAGAGCGACGCGTGACCTTTGGCCCTGGCAATAGTGAGCACCCAAGGTGGAGTCCAGATGGTCGATTTATTATTTACTCGTCGGATAAAGGTGGTAACCGGGCGATCTACGTCATGCGGAACGATGGCACCGGCGCTCGCCGGCTGACTTCTCTGGACAGTGATTGTCGACATCCTGCCTGGTCGCCGCGCTGGTAGTTTGGTGAGCCTCATCTGCTGAAAAGCGTAAAAGGTTGTAACTCAAAGCCCGATTTTGCGGTGACGAGAGCAAGTGGTTGTTATTTCTGAGACAGCTCGCTATAATGCGTGACTCGAAAAATTTAGTATGTATCATTATCGTATCAAACGAGATGTTATGAACCTCTGTCTTACCAAGGAGCCCACAATGAAAACAATGCAAACCCTTAAGCTGGTCCTGATCGTTCTCTTTCTCTGCAGTAGCCTCATTGGTTGCGCTAAACCTACCCCTCAGGCTGATACGATGGATGTTGGTCAATCCGACATGAGCCAGCAGAGTGATGTTAAAGCTGTTGCCGACACTGCGATGAAAGATGAAGTCATCCCGACTCATGATGACATTGCTGGCATGGAGCGCATCAGTTTTGATTTTGATCAATTCACGCTTTCTGCAGAAGCTCGCCGCATTCTTGGTGATAACGCCAAGTATCTGAAGGCTAATAGCGCGACCAAGGTCGTTATTGAAGGTCATTGCGATGAGCGCGGTTCTGATGAGTACAACTTAGCTCTTGGTGAGAGCCGTGCCTTGGCTGCCAAGAACTACCTGGTTTCCATGGGCATCAGCGCCAAGCGCCTTTCTGTGATTTCCTACGGCGAAGAGAAACCTATGAACAAGGGCGCTAATGAAACGGCCTATGCTCAGAACCGTCGTGCAGAATTCAAAGCAATTAAGTAATTCAGCCTCTGTTGTCTTTTGATCGAATTTTTGCGGAGTAGGGCTATGTCTCGAATCTGTTTTCCGATCCTTCTGGTTGTTTGTCTGCTCCTGAGTGGCTGTGTGGTCACCGAGCAAGATCTGCAGATGCAACGCGACCTTTTGGAAATGAAACGTCGGCTCGGCGACTCAGAGCGTGCTCTGAAAGAACTGCAGGATGACGCCTCCGGCGGCGTCCGGGCTCATGTTGAAACTCTGGCGCGAAATCAAGCAGATTTTCAGGCTGAGCTTGACGGCGTACGCGTTGATCTTCAGTCGATGCAGGGGCGTAGTGGAGATCAGTCACGGATCAATGAAGAAATGCGGCAAGACCTTATTTTACTTCGTGATGAGTTGAATTTGCAGGTTGCCGATCATGAGCAGCGTATTGCGCAACTGGAGACGGGTGAAGCGGTCGATCCTGCAGTGCAGAGAACCCCGGAGCCCAATATTCCGGTTCAGCCTGTCGTCAGCGCTCCTGCCGTTACTCCGATTGGTGAAAGTGCTCCAGAACTTTACGAGCGGGCTCTCAAAACGATTCGTGAAGAGAGAGATTTTTCCGGTGGACGCGAACTGATGGAAACATTCTTGAAGCGATATCCAAAAGATGGCCTGGCGGTTAATGCCGCTTATTGGATCGGTGAAACCTTTTATGCTGAAAAAGCCTACGAGAAGTCGATACTGACGTTTGAAGAAGTGATTGAAACCTATGGAGAACATCCAAAGGTCGCTTCGGCAATGCTCAAGCAGGCTCTGGCTTTTGAAGCCAATGGAGATAAAGCCACCGGAGACCTTCTGTTGCAGAAAGTGATAGAACGTTTTCCTCTTTCTGGAGAAGCTGAAAAAGCCAAGTTGAAATTGCAGGGCCAGTGAAAACAGGGTAAGATCAATCGCTCAGTAAAAAATAAAGTTGACAACATAGCACGGGTCAGTTTATAAGACGCATCTCGTGTGCCGCTAGCTCAGTTGGTAGAGCATCTGACTTTTAATCAGATGGTCGTAGGTTCGATCCCTACGCGGCACACCATTTTTAAAATAAGGCGTACAGTGTGGGAACATTCCCGCTAGGTGCTTAGTTATTAAGTCCCTATCGTCTAGCCTGGCCCAGGACACCGCCCTTTCACGGCGGCGACGGGGGTTCGAATCCCCCTGGGGACGCCAATAAGTTGAAAGCCCTTCTGCTGAAAAAAGCAGAGGGGCTTATTGCTTTTTTCAGCTAATGAATTCAGAAAAGGTTCGTCCCTTGTTGGTTC
>CBDUFN010000192.1:0-5786 GCA_965366475.1 uncultured bacterium
GTGTTGCTGTTCTCAGATGTGGGGTGCAGATAACCTGTTCCAACGGCAGAAGAGGATTGTCTTTTGCGGGAGGCTCCTTTGCAAAGACATCTAGTGCTGCTCCACCAACCCGTCCGGACTTGATTGCCTCGGCCAAGGCGTTCTCGTCGATCAGGCCTCCGGTTGCGCAGTTGATAATATGACAGCCGGGTTTAATTCTTGCCAGGGTTTCACTGTTCAGAATGTTGGTTGTCTCGGCGTTGAACGGTGTGTGTAGGGTTAAAAAATCGGATTGCGCCAGTAGTTCTTCAAAGTCAACTTGTTCAGCACCAATTTGCCGGACGCCCTCTTCGGTAAGGTATGGATCGTAGACGATTGGTTTCATCCTCAGGGACAGGGCGCGCTCAATAACGAGTCTACCTATCTTTCCTGCTCCCAGAACACCAAGAGTTTTCCCCGCGATTTCAATTCCGAGGAAACGTTCTGTCTCCCATTGGCCATTTTTTGTTGATAAGTTGGCCGAAGGGATCCGTCTGGCTAGAGCAAAAATCATGGCGATTGTGTGCTCTGCGGTTGTGGTCGTGCTGCCGAACGGGGTGTGCATGATAACAACCCCTTTTCGATTGGCCGCATCAAGGTCCAGATTGCTCGTTCCTACACCCGCTCGTCCCACGACTTGAAGCTTGTTGGCTGCCTGGAAAACCTCTTCAGTGACATGAGTTCCACTGCGAACAATGAGTGCCTCTGCTTCAGCCACAGCTTTTAATAACTGTTCTGTTGACAGCCCTGGCTGATAGTCGAGCTCTATGCCTTCAGCTTCTTCCAGCACCTGTAGTCCTTCACTGGGGAATTTGTCTGCAACAAGTACTCTCATGGCGCTAATCCATAGCCGTTGGGAGGGGTGTAAAAAAGTTATAAGCGAACATAGTAAACTAGCAACCGGCCTCGCCTCTGTCAAGGTGAAAGGCCGGCGTCGTAAATGACCGAATCTCTGTTACTTTGCGCTTGTCATCGCCTGTAGAAACTCGATCAACATTCGGACACCTACTCCAGTGCCACCTTTAGGGGTATAAGGGGTCGCCTGGTCACGCCAGGCTGTTCCGGCAATATCGAGGTGCGCCCAGCGAAAATCATTGGCAAACTTCTTTAAAAACGCTGCTGCTGTGATGGTGCCGGCAGGACGACCTCCGACATTCTTGACATCAGCCACGTCGCTCTTGATCTGTTGATCATAATCGTCCCAGAGAGGTAGTTGCCAAAGGCGTTCACCGCTGGCCTCCCCAGCATCCAGAAGTGATTGAATCAGATCTTGATCGTTGCCAAGAACGGCCGTTGCGTGATGGCCAAGAGCGATGATGCAAGCGCCTGTCAGAGTTGCCAGGTCAATAACCAGCTTCGGCTGGTAACGTTTGGCGTAGGTCAGTGCGTCTGCGAGGATCAGGCGGCCTTCAGCATCTGTATTGAGAACCTCAATTGTCTGTCCGGAAAGGCTGGTTAATATGTCGCCGGGACGGTATGCCGTTCCCGAGGGCATATTCTCAACGGCAGGAACGATTCCGACAATGTTAATGGGGAGCTCAAGTAATGATGCGGCCATCATGGTGCCAATGATTGCAGCTCCTCCCCCCATATCCATCTTCATTTCATCCATCTTTTCTCCAGGCTTTAAGGAGATGCCACCAGAATCAAAAGTGACGCCTTTGCCTACCAAAGCAATCGGTGCTTCGTCTTTTTTCCCACCTTTATGCTCGAGGATAATCAGTTTGGGTTCACGGACACTGCCTTGTGCGACACCAAGGAGAGCCCCACAACCTTCCTTGGCGAGTTCCTTTTCGCCGAGGATTTTACATCTTAAGGTGCTCTTCTCCGCAGCTTTTCTTGCCTGTTCGGCAAGGAATAGTGGCGATTTGATGTTTCCCGGCGCATTGACAAGATCACGTGTCAGTAAAACGGCTTGAGATATTTTCTGCGCTTTTTCAACAGCGACTTCGCAAAGTTGCTTGTCGAAAGTCTTCTCGATAAGCAGCGTTATGGTTTTGGGAAGTTTTCGAGCTTTTCTGGTCTTTTCACTGAGGAATCGGTCATAGCGATAGCTGGCAAGCAGAATTCCTTCTGCCGCGGCCTGAATGTCAGTTGGTCGGATATCTTTCTGCCCTGCCTGGAGGGGCAAGGCAAGTGTTGCCGTTGTTGTTTTGATATCTGTGAGTTGCTGCATGGCGACACCTGCGGCACGACGGATCTTCTCTGCTGTTATCTCTGTCTCAGTGCCGAGACCGACCAAGAGGACTCTGTCCACGGGAATGTGTCCGGCGGGTTGAAAGAGAATCTTCTCGTTACTTTTGCCAGTGAACTCACCGTTACGTTGTGCTTGTTTAAGCAGTCCACCCAGCTTTTGGTCAAGCTCAAGCAGGGTCGGGTTTTGAAAACTTTTTTCATAGACGCCAAGCACCAAACAGGGGCTTTTCGTTGCTAATGGTTCAGCTTTGCGAATTTTTATGTCCATCATGTGTCTCCTCTAAAGGGCAACTTTTCCTTGTAAAGGTTAATGATAATCGGCTTTTTTACTTTTGACTAGAGGCTTCTTGTTTTTTGCGGCCTTCCTCGTGACCGCCAAAGGCGCCTTTACTTCTGTGCTTACCTGTTTGCATTAACTTGAGTCGTTAGCAAAACTTTTAATAAATAATCACGCATAAATATTGACTGTATATAATCGTCTGGTAGCATCATTAGACAAATCTAAGCTTTGGCAGCGATGCTACTTTGCTTTTTAAAGTTATTAACGAACAGATTGATCGTGTCGCCGCAGGGAAGAATTCCTTCCGTGCGGTTTGTCTTGTAATGGCGGAGTTGATGAGAAAACTATCTTTCACACAAAAAGTCCTTAAACCTTGGTATACCGCTTTTTTGGTCAGCATTATTTATACTCTTGTTGGCGGTTTATGGGTTTTTTTTTCTGAACCTGTGTTGTCAAAATTGATTGATGATCCAGAAACTTTTCGTAACGCAAAAATTTTAAGTCAATGGTTGTTTATCGTTATTTCTGCACAGTTATTGTTTCTGTTGATCCGCCATCGTGAGTTACTGTCTCTACGCTCAGAAGTAGCCTTACATCGCGTTAATCGTGCCCTACGGGTCTTCAGTGAGTGTAAAAAGGCCACGACCTGGCATCACGATGAAAATGAACTTTTACGAAAAATATGCCGGATTCTTGTTGTGTTGGGTGGTTATCGTTTGGCATGGGTTGCGTATCCTTCTGATGATGAAGAAAAAAGTGTCAAGGTCGTTGCTCATTGGGGTTACGAAGACGATTACCTGAAGTCTATGAAGGCGAGTTGGGATGAATCTGCTTATGGGCAAGGCCCTGCAGGAACGACACTTAGAACCGGACAAACTGTGATTGTACGAGACATCATGTCAAACCCCATGTTCGCTCCTTGGCGAGAGTCGGCCCGAGATCACGGATTTGCCTCAGCGATATCTCTGCCGATGCACAACGGTAAGAAGGTTTCCGGGGCGTTGGTGATTTTTGCTGCAGAGGTTGATTCCTTCGATCTTGAAGAGACCAGTCAACTCGAAGAGCTCGCGGATGATCTGGCTAATCACATTCAAGTGATTCATAGCGAAAACGAACAGAAGTTGATTAAAGAAGAACAGTTGTTCCTTGCCAAAGTCCTTCATCAGGCCTCTGATGGCGTCTTAACTTATGATCGGGATACCCGCGTTCAATATCTCAACCCCGCCTGGGAAAGAATATGTGGCGTCGTTGCTAAAGATGTCGTCGGATATACCTTGCATGAACTCGCCTGCGCCAGACGGAATGAAGATTTTTATCTGGCTGTTCAACGCGTCGTTGAAAGTGGTGAATTGATCACGGGTCAATATCTGAATAAGCGTGAAGATGGCTCCACATATCAAATTGAGGCTCAGGTCTCCCCAGTTTTTATCGAACACTCAGAGACTGTACATTATGTTGCTGTTATCAGGGATGTGACATATGAAGTTGAGCTGGAAGATCAGCTACGAACGGCACAAAAGATGGAGGCTATTGCAACTTTGGCCGGAGGAATTGCACACGATTTTAATAACATTCTAGCAGCGATCCTGACCAATACAGAATTGGCTCTTGATGACTTGCCAGAAGGCAGTTCATTGCGGGATCATCTGGAAATTGTTTATCAGGCCGGCGGCCGCGGCAAGAGTCTGGTCAAACAAATTCTTACGATCAGTAGGCAAAACAACCCCGAGCGTAAGCCGGTCCTTGTTGAAGTTATCGTCAAAGAATGTCTCGAGTTACTCCGGGCTTCACTACCTTCCACTATTGAAATCCGTCAGAAAATTTCTCGCAATCTGGGACAAGTTGATGCCGACCCAACTCAGCTTCATCAAGTGATCCTGAATATCTGCACTAATGCCGCTGATGCTATGAAGGATCAAGGTGGTGGGGTTTTGGAGTTAACTCTTGAAGAACATACTGTTCATTCTCACTACAATAATATCCAGGCAGGTCTAAACCCGGGACGTTACTTAAAACTGTCTATCAAGGATAGCGGTCATGGTATGGATCGCGAAACACTTGAGCAGGTGTTTAATCCATTTTTTACAACCAAAGGGATGGGTAAGGGGACCGGCCTGGGAATGTCTGTTGCGCATAGCATCATAAAGAGCCATGGGGGACTTTTGAACGTGGAAAGTGTCCCAGGTCAAGGGTCTATGTTTTATCTCTATTTGCCAAAAATTTATTCGGTTGATGAGCGACCAGCGGTCAATGATCGCCTACTGGTTTCAAAAGCCCACGAGAAGATTCTTTTTGTCGACGATGAGCCCGCATTGGTTTTTGCTGGCAAGACGATGCTGGAAAAGCTCGGTTACGATGTTGTTGCCAGCACAGATAGTCGCATGGCTCTGCAATTGTTTATGGAGAAACCCGCCAGCTTTGATCTGGTTATAACTGATCAGACGATGCCTCACTTGACCGGCGAAATGCTTGCCAGGGAGGTCTTTAACGTTCGCTCAGAGTTACCGATTATCCTCTGCTCTGGTAATGACCCGTCGAATGCCGAGTTTTCTGTGACAAAAGCCCGAAACAGCGGCATTCAAGAGTTCATGACCAAACCTTATGAGCGCAGTGAGATGAGCCAGGCGATTCGACGTGTGCTCGATTAACCGGTTTAATGTCCGGATCTTTTAATTGTTCAACAGGCAGCCAGGGAAAGATGTAATGGCAAATGTTTTGATCATTGATGATGACGACTTGATGTGTGCCACCTTATCTAATCTTGTTACCCGTAGTGGCCATGAGGCGATTTGGGCCACCTCTCTACATGATGGGTTCAGACAAGCAACCATGAGTCGATTCGATGTGGTCTTTCTGGATGTGCATCTTCCTGACGGTAACGGTCTGGAGTTGCTGCCCAAGCTTGAGGCTCTCCCCAAAGCGCCGGAAGTTATTATTATTACAGGTTTTGGCGATCCTGATGGTGCAGAGTTGGCGATTAAAAGCGGTGCCTGGGACTATATTGAAAAAACTTCTTCAGCGAAGGAGATCAGCCTTTCTCTGGATCGTGCTCTACAATATCGAAAGGAGAAGCATGCTGTCAGACAAAAAAATACGGTTGCAGCCCTTAAACGATCGGCCATCATCGGAGATAGCCCTAAGTTACAAACGTGCCTTGATCTGATCGCACAGGCTGCAGGCAGTGATGTCAATGTCTTCATTAATGGTGAAACAGGCACCGGTAAAGAACTGTTTGCCCGGGCTGTTCACGATAATAGTCAACGTGGTCGCGGAAACTTCGTCGTCGTTGACT
>CBDUFN010000193.1:0-5776 GCA_965366475.1 uncultured bacterium
CTCTGCTTCTTCATGAACCCTTTCGCTACCAACCTGCATGGCTTTGACTGCTTCAACCGTCCCGGTTTGCAAACGACGAATGATCGTTGAAATCTCTTGGGTCGACATGGCTGTTCGCTCTGCAAGTTCTCGAATCTCATCTGCGACGACCGCGAAGCCTTTGCCATGCTCTCCGGCCTGCGCCGCACTGATCGATGCGTGTAGAGAGAGGAGGCGTGTCTGGTCAGCGACATCATCAATGACAGTCAGTATCGTTCCGATTTCACCAGACTGCTGGCCAAGATCTTCAATGGCCCGACTGGCGTCTTCAACCGTTTCACGAATCGCTTGAATGCCGGCGATCGTTTCGGCGACGGCTGTTTTCCCCATTTCTGCGTCGCGACTGGCTTGCTCAGAGAGTTCATTGGTATGTTGTGCGGTCTCTTCAACTTCCTTAATCGAGGCATCCATCTCGGTGATTGAGGAGGCAGTGACTTCTGTTGACGAAGAGAGATTGTCCAGATTATCTGCGACCTGCTGACTTGATACGGACATTTCTGTAATCGAACTGGAAACGCTTTCAATCGTGCTGAACAAACGATCCACCTGGGAGACTATTTCTTCAATTGTTGCACCCAGTTCCAATGTTGCTGAGGAGGAGATTTCAACGGCTTCAAGCAAGGCACCAATGCTGTTTGAGACTTCTATGGTCGACTCATCAATCCCCTGAATGGCCTGGAAAGAATCTTCGAGAGCTTCGGCCTGGTTGGCAGTGCCAGTGCTGACGTCTTGAGAGGTGTGACGAATCTTCTCGGTTGCTGTGAAAATATCGCTTGCTGAAGCACTGATACGTAAAACCATCTCGCGTAGACGCTCTACGAAACGGTTAAAGTTCCCTGCGAGTTCTCCAACTTCATCGTTGCTGGTAATTTTAAGTGTGCGAGTCAGGTCTGCTTCGCCCTGAGAGATCTCCTTGAGATTACTGACAACTTCGAGGAGTGGTTGGGTCAATGCTCGGGAGAAAAGGAGAGCTGCAATCAGAACAATAGCGATGACAGCAGCGACCAGGATAATCATCAAATTACGTAATGATTGTTGAGCGTTCAACGCACTCTTGAGATCCTGCGCTATGACAAGCTGAAAAGATGTGCCTGCAAGATTACGCTTGATCAGCAGGTGTTGGTTTCCCCCCAGAGTTATCTCACTGTCGTTCTCTGCAAGGTTCTGGTTGCTGAAGTCTGAATGCGATGCTCCGACAAGACCCTGAGCTCCGACAAAGGCTACCTCTACCCCCCCCATCTCTTTGACACGACTGGCAAAATGGTCGTCGAGAAGATACGCTCCGACTAGAAAGCCGACGAGGTTGTCTTGAAGTTTGACAGGGGATGCAACGAGAATGGAGAGTTTTCCCAGGTAGCTTGTTAACGCTGCTTGGGCTTCTCCTGTGTCTCTGGCTGCTACGAGGACTGGATGGTCAATTTCCGGTTCTTCGGAGAGGGTTACGTCTGCGGCGTTAATTCTCAACAGTGTTGCGCCGTCGGCACCAAGAACTTCTAGAATATCCATTTCGTATTGTTGATGGACTTCAGAAACGAGCTCTTTTAATTGCGCAACGTCCTCAGTGAGCGACGCGTAGTAGAGTGCATTGACAACATCAGATGAACTCGCTAACAGGCGGAGATAGTTAGAGAGCTCCTGCTGACTGCTGACGGTGCTTCGCTCGACAAAGTTACTGGACCGCTCTGCGAACTGCTCCATGCTGCTGCGAATTTGATCTTTTGTAAAGTTTGACAGGAAAACCAGACTGATGAGCAGAGGGACAACAGCAACCAGCATCAAGGTAAGAAGAGTTTTGCCGCGCAGTTTCATGTTTACCATAACGATTATCCCGGAAAGAATGTAGTGTTATTGATCAGTTGATATTCCCCGCATACTACATGAGTTTTGCTTTGGATACTACCGTTGGGGGAATGCTTAAGTTTAATTTCACCGCGAGGCTTTTGTTGATCTTGAGTGAGATTTTTTTTGCTTCTCTTACGGGAAGAATATAGGCTTTTTTCCCTTGGAGAAGCTGTAAGGCATGAACAGCGACAAGCTTGCCTTGCTCTTCCAACTCCGCTTCAATACCAATCAGGGCACCGGCTTCAACCAATCCAGGAATTTGTGAAAAGACGATGGTTCCGGCTTTTTCGGCAGAGGCCAAAATGCCTTTCGCTTGTTGGCCCACAGCAATACTTTCCGTAAGGAAAAGGGCTTCCGCTTTTCCGATTAACTTGTCAGCCAGTTTGAGGGCTTCTTTTGGGTTTCGGGCGTTTTCTTCAATAACGCTGAAACCGAGTGCTTTACCCTGTTCTTTAACTTCTGCAAGTTGTTGTTCTGAACCTCTTTCCCCTTTGGTGTAGAGAACGCCGATTTTTTTAACAGGTTTAATGGCAATCAGGCTTTCAATTAACTGGGCCAGGTTTGTCTTGCTTGTTGCTCCACTGGCATCAGTTCCTGGTGCAGACAACATCTTAACCGCGCCGAGGGCGACGGGGTCGTACACATCCGCAAAAAGAAGTGGGATATCCTTTAGCGTCTCTGTAGCGATGCTCGTTGCCTGAGAACCGTAGGTGACAACCAGTGTGGCTCCTGCGGCTTCTGCGCGGCGGAGACTGTTGGTCAAAGACATCTTGTCAGCATTCGGATTCTGTTTAAATATCTTTAGCTTGTCTTCGCCGAAGCCGCCGGCTTGCAGGACTGTAACCATCGATTCATGGACAGTCTGGTAGCGTGGCAGGTCGGCCGTTACTATGGCGGCCAGAATCTCTCCAGCCGTGACAAGAGCGGGTGGACTCAGGGCGAAGGCCAGAGCGGAGAGTATGACGGCTTTTTTGAAAAGGCTCAATTTATTCATAATGTGCCTACCATGTTCGCGACAGGCTGGCCATGTATGAAGTCACCGAGCCGTCGAAGACGTTGTTGTTCTTGTCATCGTAATCATCGTAAGAGGCTTCCACGCTACAGGACCATTGCTTGTCGATCTGCCAGTTCAAGCGTCCCTTGATGCCGTTTTGACGAATATCTATCTCGCTGATTTCTTTCAACTCGTTGCTTGAGGCGGTGCCGGGGACGAGGGTTCTCCCGGAAAGAAAATCAAGAGGGTCGACTGTTGCAAAGTCGGGGTCGTAGTGAGCTTTGGAACGGATGTGATGGCCTTCAACGCGGCACGACAGGTTGCTTAGAATCTGCCAGTTTGCGCCTGCGGCAATACTATGTACGGTCTGCTCGTAGTCGACATTGTTGTTTTCGATGGTGAAGTTCTCAGTCTCTTCGAGTGGGTCTGTATTTGCGTCTGCACCGAAGAGCAGGTCCTGGTTCATTTGTGTCGCCATGTAGCCGTAATTAAAGTCGGTGGAGATCGTTTCTGTGGGGAAGAACCATCCGGCCAGAGAGATGTTTTGTTGGGTTTTATCGCGATCGAGATCAAAGAGTGCAAATTCATTCACACCATTGCTGTCGAACTGTAAGACGGTCCGGTTGTCATTTTTTTCATCAAGCAGGTCAAGCGAGGCACTCAGCCCCCAAAAGGCCGAAGAAGAATAACGCGCCGCAAGGAAAATTTCCTGGCTGTTCGAATAGGAGGTTCCATAGGAGGGGTCATTGTTGCGCTTGATGCTGGCCCAGCCGCTGAGCTTGAGTGCTGATTTTTCCAGCAAACGGCTGTGAAAGCCGACTTTGAACTTAGTGATGCTTTCGTCCTTCGGCAGATCCCAGTAAGGGTCGATATCTATCTGAGCGGTGTCTGAAGCAACCGCTTCAATGTTGTGACTGTGGTGTTCTGCCGGTGGACCGGTTTGGCTCCGATCAATATCTTCTCTGCGTAGCTCCGCCTTGATGGTCAGCCTTGCACTTGGGCGATAATTGCCAATGATTTCGTACCAGGCTCTGGTGAAATCGATCGAGTCGCGGACCTCTAGGGCGTTGGGGTTACCCGATCCATATAGAGTAAGGTGGTTGCTGTTATCGGTGTCAAAGTCAAGGTATCGATGACGCAAGCTGATCGTTAAGAATTGATTCGGTGTGTAGGTGACGTCAGCTGAGGTTTTCAGGTAGTCGGTTTCTGCCTCTATCGGGCTTATGGAGTTGAGGTTTGACTTGTTCTCCCTCTCTCCGAAGGTCACGCTGGCGCTGCCGACCAGACCGCCGGAGGGAGATGTGTTGGCCCTCAGGGTGAACTCTTTGACGGTCGATTCCGGGTCTTCAGCATGGTCATAACTTCCGGCGGACCTGCCTCTGTTGTGATCCCCAAACGTATCAACCGGGTTGGGCTCGTTGTCTTTGAACTCGCGGTAAAGTGTGATTGCTTCAAGATCAATGTAGCCGAAGTGACCGTCAATACTCCCTTTAAGCTCATTGGTGACGCGATCTACCTGCCGTGTTCTGCTCTGCATGTGGCATCCGGTGCAGTTCTCGTCAACGAAGCGCATCTGCCGTTTCCCCGTTTTTTTCAGTTGCCAGTAGGAGATGTTCAGGTGGGCAGGGTAGGTCGGTAGCTTGGCTCTTGCTTTGACTTCGTTGATGTCTATCTTCTGACCGTATTCAGCATTTGGGTTGTGGTCGGTGTAGTAGGTACGAATGTCGTTGCCGAATTCGGCATCGGGGCGACTGCCCGTTGCGGGAGCATGATCCAAGGCCCTGTTGCTACCGTCTCCTGCATAGCCGTTGTCGTAGGGGATGTGATCGAGGTTGTGGAAAAAACGCTCTGTTCGCAGTTTCAGAAGCAGTAGGCTACCTTTGTTAAACTCAACATTCGCGTCGAAGTCCTCATCACTGAGAAAGTTGGCATCGACACGAAAGTTGTGGTCTTCAAAGTTGTTGAAGACGTTTAGGCTAAATGTCGGACTGGAGGTTAAGCTGCGGTATTCTGCTGCACGGTTCGGAGCTTTGCTGTCATTGAAGAATTGGTAGCCGAAAGTCACGGAAGCTTGCCCGTTAACAATCGTACCGTCGGGAACTTCTTCCATGTCGGCAATGGCAATGCCATGGAGCAAGAGCAAGACGAGCAGAGCGCCACTAACTATAATGTATTTACAAGGGTTCACAATATCCTCCTTAGACTCCTGAAAACATAAAATTCACTCACGGCGCTGATGACCTAGCGTGAGAGGAAGGTGCCTCGACCATGAATTGTTGGCACATCGGTCCCATGAATTGACGAGTGGCAGTCGGTACACCTGTTGTAGAACGCCTGTTTCATTGAAGAGTTATCCAACGTTCCTTGAGGTGAGCGTAGGCCTTGGTGTCCGGCATGGCACTGCATGCACAAGAAGGGCTGTGACACTTCCAGAAGCGGCTCATTGGGAGAACCGTGGGGTCTATGACAGTTGGTACATTCTTCGGTGACATCGGCATGTTCATAAACGAAAGGGCCCTGATATTCCATATGACAACGTGTACACAGGGCTTTGCTTGTGACGCCCTTGAGGTTCTTGGGGTTGGAGGAATCGTGCGGGTCATGGCAGTCGGTGCAAGCCATCTTGTGCTCGGGAACCGGGTGATGCGAAAACTGGGAAAATTCCATTTTGACTTGTATGTGGCAACCGGTACAGAGGTCTTCTTGGTCAAGACGACTAACTTTCTGCTGGGGGCCCTTATGCAGTTTGTGACAATCAAAACAACTGACATTGTTAAGCGCGTGCACGCTGGAATTCCAGTTGGTCAAGTTTGGCGTGGACGCCGCCGAGTGACATCTCAAACAGGTCATCGACTGGGCTTGAGCGGGGAACTCGGCGAGGGGTAGCAGGGTTTTGAAATC
>CBDUFN010000194.1:0-5775 GCA_965366475.1 uncultured bacterium
AACTCTCCGCCTCGATATCCCTCAACAATGATTTTATTGATTCCAGTATCAAAAATCGGCTCAACGATAAGCATGTCCCCAAACGCGTCGAGATAAGCCTCAGAAGAAATGTCCAAAGAATCCGACCTGACACCATTGATCTCAATGATCAACTCGTCCAAAGCAGGTTCTTCGCCTCCCTTAACAATCAAATACTTGGTATTTGTGACATAGCTTTGATCTGCCGGATAGATAATCTCAAGGGAATATCCAACACTCGCAAACAAAAACATTACCATTAAGAGCAAACCGAGGGCTCGACCTGTCATCTGTGCATCCTTATTTGAAATCACTCTGGAAAAACGGCTAAAAAATCAATTTTCCGGCCGATAGACATCTTCAGCGCGGAGAGGGTGTTTTGCCAAATAGGCTTTGTTAAGATACTGAAACTTATGCAATGTACGATTCAATGCGTCAACAACCCATATTCCATCGTCCTCATCAACGTCAATCCCATGTGGCATATAAAAGCCCCCAGGTACAATTTGACCGTCTGAACCACGATTTCGGCCGCCGAGAGTCAGGAGATAATTCCCCTTTTTATCGAAAACAACAAAACGATGTGCCAAAGCATCTGTCACATAAATATATCCAGAAGGACTGACGGCCAAAGATTTCGCTATTCTGAAAGAACCAGCAGCCATGCCCCTTTCACCAAAGGCACGAACAAATGTACCGTCTGGCTTAAAAACCTGAACTCGTGCGTTCATTGAATCCAAAACATACAGGTCACCATGCTCATCGATATCTAGGTCCAGCGGATAATTAAACTGCCCCGCCTCAATACCTCGACCACCAAACACAAACTGCGGGTTAAAAGAATAATCATACACAGCAATTTGATGTCTTGCTGAATCTGCGACATAAATCCTGTTATGCCTCTCATCAACAGCGATTTGTGTCGGACGTTCAAGACCTTCTAACTCAAAAGCGCTCACAAAGGTACCGGCCAAGGTGAACACGTAGGCTCGCTGAATCGTTGTATCGACAACATAGACATTTTGCGTGTCAGTGGCTAACCCCATCGGCAAAACAAATCTGGCGTCATTACCGTCAGCGTCCTTTAAAAACCCATTTTTTTTACGTTGAAAATCAAGCATGTGAATTTTATGGGCAGCCGTGTCTGCAACAAACACTTTGCCATCAGTGGAGGCTGCAACAGCTTGAGGTTTTTGAAAAAGCAACTGAGGAGGGAGTTCGCCAAAAACAATCTCAGAAAATGCACCCTGCTTCCCACTGCCCACCTCAGTCGTGGACCTATAGGATTTAATATACTCGAGCTTGGCATCATCGACGGATGCGGGCCACAGAAAACGTAAGGGCCTTTCACCTTGACCCTTTATGGGAACGCAGCCCGCAGCAACAAGGACTACAACCACCACAAGCAGTTGACACAGATACCAACATTTATTTTTGCTGCATTTGAACATTATCGTTTCGTCCTAACATTCTTCTCTGTTGACTGCTTAACGATTCTTTATTTTATCAGAACGATCATAAGTTTTAGGGCGATGACAACCAACGTAACATGTCGCACGATCACCATCACTCGCCCATGTTAGCGGGATATCCCATCGACCGAAATCAGCAACCGCACCCATAAGCAGCCTTTCCTGATCGGCACCATGAACACCATGGCACCCTTTGCACACCCGGCCCTTATCAGGGCGGTTCACATGAAAATAGTGCAGGTTCTCATAACGATTGCGAAAATTGGTCGCTTCCGAAGTCAAATCATAGGTAAAAGCTGTCTTATCATGACACTTAAAACAGAGGCTGTACTTATCTTCTGCGAAGGGCGTGTAAAATTCTTCAGGATAATAACCCTGCAGAAACGGCCGATAGTCTGAAGCATGTGGCGTATGGCAATCCCAGCACAAACCGTTGGCAACAGGTTCGTGCTGCGAAACGGCGTTTTTCATAATGGCCGCGATACCCGTGTGGCAAGAGAGACAGATATCTTGACCAGGCAAGGTCAACATCGACTCATTTTCGCCGCCATGCACACCATGACACATTTTGCAGTTATTCGCCTTGACCGGGCCATGAACATACTGACCCTCTTTGACATCTTCATGACAGATCAGACAAAGTGAACCTCCGGGCTGAAGAACAAAATTAGGCAGCCCGCCCTGATGAGGGCTATGACAGCCAGTACACCCTTCTTCAACAGCGGAATGTGGGTAATCCATGCCCTCTGCGGGATCTTCATGACACTGCAGGCAGAGGCCGGGTTCCTCCTCGACCAGTGTTATCGAACCTTCACCGGGGTGAGCTTGCTCGGTGGTCACATGGCAGGCCAAACAATCGCCTTCAGAAACCGGTTCATGAACATATTTCGCACGACCAAGGATGGCGTGACACTGTGCAGTGACACAGCTCTCAGCCATCGCTGACCCCGACCACAGGACAAAGCTTTTGCCTGTGGAATCATTGGCAAAAGCAGGCAGCGCCAGAACACACATAATGGCAATACATAAAATTGACAAACCGTAACGCATTTCTAACCAACCCCCCGGCTGATAACTCGTTAGATCCAGATAATAACCATCCATTACGGCGCTTTGACGTGACTCATTCAGCGAACTCCCCGCAAGAAGGAGCCTTCACAAAACACGAGAGACAACAAAACCCGCACTAAAGCGCCAAAAGACAAAACACTAAAGTAGCGCCGGATACTATGTATGCAATTTTCTAGCCTTAGTTGCACTATAAACAAACCGGGGGAATGAACCGTAACGCTCATTCCCCCGAATCGAACCACAAACTATCGTAATTTAAAATATCATGCCCCTAAAGTTAGGGTTTAAAAACTATAGCTCAAAGGCTCTGGCTAGCCCCCGTAAGAGTGCAGACCAGAGAGCACCAGGTTAACGCCAAGATAGCAGAAGATGGTTGCAGCAAAACCGAAGATTGACAGCCAGGCTACACGACGGCCGACCCAGCCGCGGGTAAAGCGAGCGTGCAAAAAGGCGGCATAGATAAACCATACGATCAGGCTCCAGGTCTCTTTTGGATCCCAACTCCAATAGGTTCCCCAGGCGTAGTTAGCCCAGGCAGCGCCGGTGATGATACCAAGAGTCAGCATCGGGAAACCGATCATGATGGCCTTGTAGTTCAGGTCATCGAGAACCTTGGTGCTGGGGAACATACCCAGGATGCCACCAATCGGAGACTCTTCAGCAGCTTTCTCTTCTTTGTTAATTTTGATCAAATACATGATCGAAACGCCGCAGGCAAGAGCAAAGGCCGCATAGCCGATAAAGCAGGTAATGACGTGATAAGTCAGCCAGTTGCTCTGCAGGGCAGGAACCAGAGGGGCAATCGTTGCGTCAAGACTCCATTGCGCCCAGATCATGCCGCCAAAAGCAAAAGGAACAACAAAGGCACCGATCGCACGCTGCTTATATTTCAAATCGAAGATCAGGTAGATCAGCAGAATCGACCAGGAGAAGAAGACCACCGACTCGTACAGGTTGGAGAGTGGCGCCTGCTCATACCCCATGGCGTAGGCTTCAACCCAGCGCATGCCAATGGCACCGGTGTTAGCGATAAAACCGACCCAGCAGATCAGAGTGGCAAAAAAACCAACCGAGTTGTTTTTGGAGGTCAAGTACAGAATAAAGACCACCATGGCAGCAAAGTAGGCGACCGTAGTGATATTGAACAAAAGTGAGCTGGTCATATTTCCTCCATCAGGACGACAAGGTGTCGTTGAATTCTTTCTTCAGTTCATCAAAGTAGAGAGTAAACGCAGGCTGATTACGGTGAGCGTTACCACCGATCTTAACGCCAATCCCCTTGTCGAGCTGTTGAATGCTGACCCAGATCCGACGATGAGACAAGAAGAACGCGCCACAGGAACCGAGAACAATCAACAGGCAACCGAGCCAGACCACCCAGACGCCGGGGTCTTTAGCAACTTGCAAACCGGTGTAATAGCTCTGCGAGGCTTCAATCATATTGATTGAATAGGCACCACCACGCTTCTCATCAAACTGCGGATAATTTTTAAAGACGATGAACGGTGTTCCACGTTTGCTACCACCGGTACCGACACTTACCTGAGCCGCGGGACCGAAGTTCTGGTAGCTCTCGGCATAACCGAGAGGGATCAAGGAACCACCACCCGGAAGAGCTAAACTTTTGCCCTGCGCACCAGTGACGGTCACAGTTTCACCAGATTCACGGTGTGTAACACGGAAGGTATAGACCGGGTCACCTGTCGGGCCGTAGCTGGACTGATAAAAGGTCAAACCCTTGTACGTTAATGGGTCATTAACTTCGATGGTTTTTTTCAAGATTTCCTTGCCATTCTCAAGAACAACAAGGTCACTTTTGAAATCTTTCGGGCGACTGCCACCATCGTAAAAGGTGACGTCAAAGTCATCACAACGCAGTTCAAAACCAATCGGAATAGGTTGCTGACCTGCTCGAGGCCATACCGAATCAATCGACTTGCCTTCAACGATATTGACGTAAGCCTTATAGCCCCAAATGTTTCCGATCATGGCTCCGAGGAAGATAATCAGAATCGAGGTATGGGTCACATAAACACTGAAACGGGACAAGGCGCCTTTCTGGGAGAAGAGGTAAACACTGCCATCCTGCTCGGTTACTACTGGTGCGGAAAACTTGTCGCCAAGAAACGCGACCATCTTGTCTCGAACGCTTTCGATCGTGCCTGACGCGACAGCTTCATCCCTATTGGAAAACGTGCGGAAAAGATTATCGTCTGCGACAAGAACCGGCTCACGAACAATTTTGATAATCCGTGGCAAACGCTTGATCGAGCAGCAGATCAGGTTAACGGCAAAGATTCCCATCAACGAAAGGAACCAGTAGGAATGGTACATGTCAAAGAACTGCAGGGTGTCGAGAGCCTTGTAGGTCGACTCACTCATCCCGTAGTTCTGCATGTATTCCTGGGGAGATTTATTCTGTTCAATAACGGTACCGATAATCGATGTCGTCGCGAGCAGAATCAAGGTGATGATGGCCAGCTTCAGGGAACAGAAAAAGTCCCATAGCTCGTCGGTGAAGCTCTTTTCTTTACTCAAGTTATTTTCTCCTGTGAAGAAGAGCAAAAGCGCCTGTTCTTCAACCTCCAAAACTTAGACTGCCGCACCACAAGCAAGGACCTCACTCCGATACGACAGAAACTCTTACTAAATTAATATGAATTCTCAAGTCCTGTCAAGACTCGCGTGACCAAAGGTCACTCGACAGTCAAAATCAACCGAAGTCTTCAACGAGTCGCTTATTGAGGGCCTCAGCTTTGGCTTCTACGCCTGTCGCCATATCAGCCTTGAACTGCACAAGCTTTTCGCTAAGAGCGGCATCATCAACAGCAAGCATTTGCGCGGCAAAGATCCCCGCATTACGTGCACCGGCCTTACCGATCGCCATGGTTGCAACAGGAATCCCGGCCGGCATCTGCACCATAGCCAGAAGGGCGTCCATCCCGTTCAGGGCAGTGGCGTCGATCGGCACAGCGACCACTGGCAATATCGTTTCTGCAGCAACGACACCAGCGAGATGAGCCGCGGCACCAGCTCCTGCAATCAGAATCTTTATACCGCGACCTTTTGCTTCGCGGACAAACTTGGCTGTACGTTCCGGGGTACGATGAGCACTGGAAACAGTCATTTCAAAAGGGATGCCAAACTGTTTCAATGCAACAGCGGTTTCTTTCATAACTTCGTAGTCGTTATCGCTTCCCATAAGGATGCCGAC
>CBDUFN010000195.1:0-5681 GCA_965366475.1 uncultured bacterium
TGTGCTCTGGTGTATTGGTGATGATATTCCAGCGGTTCCGAACAAGCGTCGTGGCGGCGTAATTATCGGTGGCGTTATCGCCCCGATCTTCTTCAACACGGCTCAGGATTCAGGCACATTGCCATTGCGCATGGATGTTTCAAATCTGAACATGGGTGACGTGATCACCATTAATACCGCAAAAGGTGAAGTCACCAATGAAGCTGGCGATGTTGTTACCACTTTCGAAATCAAGCCTGATACGGTTTCTGATGAGTTCCGTGCCGGCGGTCGGATTCCGCTGATTATCGGTTGTGCTGTAACCAAAGAAGCGCGTGAAGCCCTGAACATGGGTGAGACTGATATCTTTGCTCAGGCAGCCAATCCTTCTCCTAAGGCAGATCAAGGTTACACTCAAGCGCAAAAGATGGTTGGTCGCGCCTGTGGTGTTGAAGGTGTCTTGCCTGGTTCTTCCTGCGCACCAATCATGACGACTGTTGGTTCTCAGGATACGACTGGCCCGATGACTGCTGATGAAATCAAGGAACTAGCTTGTCTCAAATTTAAGTCGCCCATGGTCATGCAGTCTTTCTGTCATACTGCAGCTTACCCGAAGCCAGCTGATGTGAAGATGCACGCTAACCTGCCTAAATTCATCTCGGATCGTGCCGGTGTTCCTCTTCGTCCTGGTGATGGTGTTATTCACAGCTGGTTGAACCGTCTCCTGGTTCCCGATACTGTTGGTACCGGTGGAGATTCACACACTCGTTTCCCAATCGGTATCAGCTTCCCGGCTGGTTCTGGTCTGATTGCTTTTGCTGGCGCTCTCGGCTTCATGCCACTCGATATGCCTGAGTCGGTGCTGGTTCGCTTTAAAGGTGAGCTTAACGAGGGCATTACCTTGCGTGATGCTGTTAACGCCATCCCTTACTGGGCCATCAAGCAAGGTCACCTGACCGTACCGAAGAAGAACAAAGTCAATATCTTCAACGGTCGGATTCTGGAGATGGAAGGTCTTCCGAATCTGTCGGTTGAGCAGGCTTTTGAGCTGACTGATGCTGCTGCTGAGCGATCAGCCGCTGCCGGTTGTATCAAGCTGTCTGAAGAGAGTGTCTGTACATACCTGCGCTCCAATGTTGCTCTGATGAAAAAGATGATCGAAGAGGGCTATCAGGATCCTGCTACTCTGCAGGGCCGTATTGATGCTGTTAACGAGTGGCTCAAGGATCCCAAATTACTCGAAGCAGATGCCAACGCTGAGTACGCAGCAGTGATTGAGATTGATCTGTCAGAGATCACCGAGCCGATTCTCGCATGCCCGAACGATCCTGATGATGTAAAGCTCCTTTCCGACATTCAGGGCACACCGATTCAGGATATCTTCCTCGGTTCTTGTATGACCAACATCGGTCACTTTCGCGCTGCTGCCGAGATCTGGCGTGGTGAGAAATTCAATCCAAATGTCCGCACCTGGGTTTGCCCACCGACCCGCATGGATCAGGCCAAGTTGAAGGAAGAAGCTGTCTTCTCAGTCTTTAGTGCTATGGGAGCTCGTTTGGAGATCGCTGGTTGTTCACTCTGCATGGGTAATCAGGCACGCGTACCTGATGGTGTGAATATGTTCTCCACATCGACGCGTAACTTCGATGATCGTATCGGTAATGGTGCCAAGGTTTATCTCGGTTCCGCAGAACTTGGTGCGGTTACTTCGACCATGGGTAAGCTCCCGACTCCAGCTGAATATCTAGCGGTTTATAAGGAGAAGGTTGCTCCTAAGAAAGATGAGATTTACCAGTACCTGCAGTTTGATGAGATGGAAGGGTACAAGTAATCAACGTCGACTGATTATTCCTAAAACCCTATAAAAGCAAAGGCCGTCCCGATGGGGCGGCCTTTCTTTTGTTTATGCTTGCACTCCTACGCTTGCGCAGTTAGATTAATATATGTAATTCCCCAGTAAATACCGCAGCCTGAAGTCCTCTGTAATAACAGTCGTAAGGATTCTCAGATGTCAGAAGAAAATATCCTTTTTCAACCCATTAAAAAATATTGTCGTCGAAATGTTGCGACCTGTGCTCCTGAAGACACTGTTCTTCGAGTCGCCAGTGTGATGCGTGATCTGCGTATCTCCAGTGTGATTGTCTGCGATGACAATGAGCCTATCGGTATTCTGACCGATCGTGATTTACGAAACAAAGTCGTTGCGAATGGTATCGATCCGGAGACAATCGTTGCCTGCGATATTATGAACGCACCACTGATAACCGTTGGCGAAGATGATTTTATTTTTGAAGCTCTCTATCGAATCTCTAAAAATGGCATCCACCGAATTTGTGTTGTTGATAAGGATGAACGTCTTTCCGGGATCATTACCGTCACAGATATTATGCGGTTACAAACCCATTCTCCACAAAAGCTGGTTAGAGATATCGACCAGGCCGCTACTCTTGAAGAGTTAAAGGATTATCACGGCCAAATCCAAGCGTTGGTGATTCACCTTGTTGGTACGGGCGTCCCTCCTCGTGAACTCGTAAGAATGATTGCGTTGCTCAATGATCAACTCCTTCTGCGCTTGATCGAACTGTTAAGAGCGAGGCAATTTAGTGACCTTACCGATAAATTTGCGTTTATCGTGTTAGGTAGTGAAGGGCGACGAGAGCAAACCCTGACGACCGATCAGGACAATGCCATTATTTATGCGGATGATCTCTCTCCTGAAGAAATTTCTAAGATTGAAATTTTTTCAGAAAAGCTGATCGAGTCTCTGATCGAGATAGGTGTTCCTGCCTGTCCAGGTGGCATAATGGCAAAAAATGCGTTCTGGAGGCGTAGCTACAGCGAGTGGAACGACATATTGAACGATTGGTTGTCGAGTCCTCTTCCAGACAATATCTTGAAATGCGGAATGTTCTTTGACCTACGTACCGTTTATGGTGATCCGAACCTTGAAAGAGGTTTGAAAGATATGCTGGCCGAACATTTTAGTCATGAGACGATGTTTTTGACGCATTCTGCAGCGAATGTGAATCGTTTCAAACCGCCCCTTGGTTTGTTTGGCGGTATTAAGGTTGAGCATGATGAAGAACACAAAGGTCAGTTAGATATTAAAAAAGCTGGGATCTTTGCGATTACTGAGGGAGTGAAAGCCCTAGCCATGGAGTCTGGAGTCATGGATGGTGGTACGCGTGAGCGTATCCAGTCTTTGGTCGAGAAAGGAGTGATGACTTCCAAAATGGCCGATAACCTTGATGCCAGCTATAATTTTATGGTTTTTTTGCGTCTACGTTGTCAGGTTGATAATATCCGTGCTGGTAACCTTCCAAGCAACTTCATTACCTTGAACAAGCTCAACCATATGGAAAAAGGTCGCCTAAAACTTGCCTTTGAGCAGGTTAATGAACTGCACGAATTCTTAAGGGTGCATTTCCGTGTCCATCTTCTTCGATAAAATTCTCTCTGCACGTTTCCCTGCGAGAGTGTTTCGATTCCTGATTCTCCTGTCTTTTCTCTCCGTTCTGTTTATGTCGGGTTGTCGCAATCCGATTAATGCTTCTTCTCTTAGTTCTCTTGCCAAAACGGACGTCGATCTGATGGCCGATACGAGTTTGCGCGAGATGAATCGTCTCATGGAAGAGCTTCTGGTCAAACTTTACAAAAGAAATCCGCAAGAATTGGATCGTGTCAGTGGCATGTCAATTGGTCAGCGACAGAATCAGATTTTCGATGCTTCGGGACGTTTAATCTTTAAGGAGTTGAATGAGAAACAAGGCACTGATGCTCTGACTCTTGCCTTTGATCAAAGCTACCAAGGAGATAGAGTCTTTGCTTTAATGGCGGGTCTGGTTGGAATGGTTCGTACTGCATATAATTGGCAGAGCGAACAGTTTATGTTTGATTCTCTGGATGAACAGAACATGTTCAATTCTGCCCGTAATATTGAAGTTCTCGCCTGGCTCCTGAGTCATTCCAGAGATTCCTCGGGTCACTTGCTACTTCTATCAAACAGTCAGGATGGAGAGGATGAAGATCTGAGCTATGAACGTATCTTTGGTAAAATGATTGCCATTCAGGATTTGATGGCTTTTAATGTCGTCGGTCGGTGGGAGAGGGGAGTCAACAGCGTTATACAGAAGGCAGTATTCTTCCCGATTGGGTTGTGAAAGTCAGAAATCTCTGTTGTGATCCTCTCATCTTCTATTCGTAATCAATGTCCATTTGACTGCCTGTCTGTGGCTTCAGGTTGAAACCATTGGCACACCCCCAGAATGAAATGATTTTCAAGAGTAACTTTGCTGCTGTCATCTCAGAAACACGACTTGACTCTGGCACAATTTCGACTAAATCCACTCCGCGTAGATCAATGGCTTTTCTGGAGAAAAGAGATTCAAGCATCTCTATCACTTGATACCAGAAAAAACCTCCGGGTTGTGGAGTGCCAACGCCAGGAACGACAGCCGGGTTAAAGACGTCCATATCGATAGAGAGATAAACTGGCCCTTCCAGAGAACTAACTTTCTGCAGAAAAGAATCCCACTGCCCCTTCCCACGTAAATCCCAGTCGAGAAAGAGCGATATGCGGGGGTTTTTCTCAACGATGGTGACTTCATTTTCGAAAACTGAACGAATTCCAGCCATCACAATATCGTGCCCTTGTTCAAGTAGGCGTGTCACAGGACATGCGTGGTTGTACTTGCTGCCCTCGTAAGTGAGCCTCATATCTGCGTGGGCATCCAGGAATAGAATCGTGCCTGGTTCTGGCATGCGGGCTGCAACCAACGAAGGCGTTAATGAATGTTCGCCGCCAAGGCCAATAAACAAATTGTTCGATGGCAGAAGCGAAACTTGTTCCGTCAGTTTGTTATGTATTTCCGTATCGGTCTTGGTTTTGTCATCGGTAAAGTCAGGGAGCACACTGATCTTCATATGCTTAAAAGGAGACCATCCTGCGTCTTCTTCGTAAAATTCGAGTTGATCTGTTGTCTCTAATATCGCTTTTGGCGCCTCAGCTGTCCCGGGCTTGAAGGACACTGTTCTTTCGAGAGGGATTGGCAAAAGTAGAACATCTGATTCGGTGACTGGAGCGTTAGGCATAGAAAGAAATTGAGACGTCGAAGACATGAGTATTGTCCTTGTGTTTAGTCAGTGTATTGAAGCGACAAAGCGATACTCAGAATACAGAATTTTGTTTGATAAAACGAGACAATTTTGCTGAGGTCTTTGTTTACATTTGATAAACGGTTTGTTGCCAGTCGTTACATGATTTCTGCATATTCCAAAAATGTTTTACTTGGCTTATAGATCATATGTTCGTTTAGCAATCCATTCAACTCCGGTGCATTGAAATAACGTGCTTGCAGTGCACGGCCTTGTTTGAGCCAGAAACCAAACTGCGGAATAAAAGAATTCTTTTTGATCGTGTGATCAATTGTGAGCCCGGCAATGATCAGAATGCTACGCTCTCCACTGTCGAATGAATCCGTGACATAAGAAGCCAGTCGATGAAATTGTCTCCAGGTGTTGATGTCAGCAATGCGGCGATGGGGGTAGGGTGAAGTGACGATATCGGGCATGAAGTCAAAGACCGAACTTTCCAGCAAGGTATCTGGGTCATGTTTAGTTGTGTCTATCTGTTTGGTGAAATAGAAGGTCGTTGGGTCGAGGAGTTTTCCGATTGAAGTAGGGTTCTTGGTGATATCTTTGAG
>CBDUFN010000196.1:0-5660 GCA_965366475.1 uncultured bacterium
GAGAATCGTACGACTTTGGTCATTGCTCATCGCTTGTCAACGATTATGCATGCTGACAGAATTGTGGTGTTGGACAAAGGAGAAGTTGCTGAGGTTGGTAATCATCAGGAGCTCCTTGCGCACAACGGTGTCTATCGAAATCTCTACGATATGCAGTTTAAGGATGCTTGATGGCGTCTTTTTCAGACAAACTCCTCTTGAATACAGCTCCCTGGCTGGCGGCGAAGCTCATTTATTGGATACACCGATTTTTAAAGCCTGATTCGATTGGCGACGAAACGGTGAAAGATCTTTGGGCCAAGGGACACCACCTTATTTTTGCGACATGGCATGATCAGCTTTTGATGATTGCTCCAGCATATACGGGGAAAGCATCAAAAGCATTAATCAGTGCGTCTAAAGACGGTGAATTAATAGCCAGGGTGATGAGTTATTACGGGATAGGAGCTGTTCGAGGTTCGTCAAACAGAGGTGGGCGAGCAGCATTCAGACAGATGGTCAAACTCTCAAAAGAGCCCATCGACCTGGGGTTTACTCCTGATGGCCCAAGAGGGCCGCGACATCAAGTTAAAGAAGGCGTTGTACAGTTAGCCAAATTATCAAAGCGAGCCATTATACCCGCAGCTTTTGCCTGTAGTCATGGGCATCGTTTTCAGTCCTGGGATCGTTTTCTGCTGCCCTACCCATGGGGGAAGGGGGTCTATTATTATGGGGATCCTCTTTATTTTGAAGAAGATGAAACACTAGAAAACTTTCAGTCCAGAGTACAAGAAGCAATGGATATCAACACCCGCCGAGCCGGAGAGCATCTGAGTCAATATGGTTTATCTGCTGTATGACCTACTACTATATTTATCTGCACTGATTCTTGTGCCTTATTACCTGTTTCGTGGTTTACGTTACGGGAAAGCAAGACACGGTGTCCGTGAGAGAATGGGTGTTTACGCTCAGGATTTTCGGCAGATTTTACAAGGCCGAAAGGTCATATGGGTCCATGCCGTTTCCGTTGGCGAGACCCGTGCTGCCATCCCCTTGTTGAAAGCCTTGAAGAAAAGCCATCCAGATGCGCTCCTGATCCTATCAAATGTGACCGAGACCGGACGAAAGATTGCCGAGGGCCTTCCGGAAATTGATCACTACATTTTTTTCCCTTTTGACTTGAGGTGGGTTGTTCGTAAAGCTTTGACTATTGTTCAGCCAGATATAATTGTGCTTGTAGAAACAGAAATATGGCCGAATTTTGTCCTTGAAGCTAAGCGTCGCAATATACCGATAATACTTGTTAATGGGCGGATTTCTGATCGGTCTTTCCCAAGATATCGTATGGCCGGGAAGTTTCTTGAGCCTATTCTTGAATGTATTTCAGACTACTGTATGCAGTCTGAACAGGATTCCAGGCGAATCAGACATTTAGGCGCGGTCTCCGGAAGAGTTCAAGTGACCGGTAACCTGAAATTTGACATGCAGCCTCCAGAGATAGATGCAGCAGAGTTGGAGCTGTTGAAGGATGAACTAAGGCTTCCGGAGAACGGTACGATCTGGGTTGCTGGAAGTACACATGATGGCGAGGAGAAACAGCTTGTCGATGTTTATCAGAGCTTACGTAAGGTTTGTCCTGAACTTTTTCTGATCCTTGTTCCCCGTCACCCGGAGAGATGCCGTCAGGTTGCTGATGAGTTATCTAAAATGGATATTGTTGCAACGATGCGTAGCGCCGTTTCGACAATGGACAAATCATTTCATTCCGGTGAAGTCATGATTGTTGACACCCTTGGCGAGATGTTGAAACTTTACACTCTGGCAGACCTGGTCTTTGTTGGAGGTAGTTTAGTCCCAACCGGTGGCCACAATGTTCTGGAAGCGGCTTTAGTGAAAAAGCCTGTTTTGTTCGGGCCACATATGCAAAATTTTAAAGAAATTGCTCGTTTGTTGCGCGCTGCTCACGGTGGCCTTCAGGTGATGGATTCTGAAGATTTGTATCGTCAGATGAAAATTCTTCTTGAAAACCCTACAGAAGCAGAGCGAATAGGCGACAATGGACGCCACTTACTACAGGAGAATCAAGGTGCGACCGAACGTACCGTAGCAATCATCTCCAGGCATATTGACGACTGATGAAAACCTTGCATAAATTTTATCTTAATTTTGCAGCGAATGGCCCAGACCGTGCGTTAGAATGGGTTTGTTTTCTGGGGCTTTGGCCCCTTAGCTGTTTATACTGGGTTATTGTCAGGCTCCGTTTGTTGGCTTATGCGTTAGGGTTGAAGACTATCTACCGTGCTTCAGTTCCTGTTGTTTCCGTTGGTAATATTACGGTGGGTGGAACCGGTAAGACGCCGATGACGGATTTCCTGGCAAAGTGGGCTAAACGCCACGACCTCTCTGTTGCTATTGTCAGTCGGGGGTATGGCGGGGATTATACTGAGTCGGTACTGAAGGTCTGTTGCGAAGGTGATCATGCGACAAAGCCCTCCCGATGTGGTGATGAACCTTTCCTTCTGGCACGCAAAAATCCAACGGCTTCGGTTTTCGTTGCAAGGCGTAGAGCTCTCGGCGTTATGGACGCTGAAGAGAGTGGAGCACAGTTGATCCTCTTGGATGACGGTTTTCAACATCGAGCCGTACATAGAGATCTTGACATCGTGCTACTTGATGGTCAAAACCCATATGGTAATGGTCACATGTTGCCAGCCGGTCAACTTCGTGAGCCCTTGTCATCGTTGCAACGTAGCGATTTGATTGTCAAGACACGCTCATGTCAAGATGATAAAAGTTCTGCCGTGGCTTCTAAGCCAGTCTTGAAAAGTCAGCATTCGGTTGCGAAGAACGTGTCAACATTGTCAGGTGAGATCTGTGAGTTAGCAGACTTGATTGGTAAATCGTGTGTTGCTTTTGCCGGAATAGCACGTCCCGGTGAATTTTTTAACTCACTCAAAAAGCATGGTTTGACGCTGGCCGAAGAAATTCCTCTTGTTGACCATCAAGTGTATGATGAAAGTTTACGTTTGAAGTTGATCGAACGTTGCAAAGGTTCTGATGCTTTGATTACAACTGAAAAAGATGCTGTCAAACTCCTTGGGATGGAATTCCCTGTGCCCTGCTATCAGGTTGGGGTAGACATGGTTTTTGAAGACACGACCATTCTTGATGATCTGCTGAATCAAGTCATCTTGAAAAAAACTCTCGACAGGTGAGACTCAAGTGAAATTTGTTTTTTGCCTTTACGAATATTTCCCCTTTGGTGGTTTGCAACGTGACTTTTTGAAGATCACTGAGAAGGCTATGCAAAGAGGACATTCTGTAAAGATATTGACGATGGACTGGCAAGGTGAGCAACCGCCTGGGCTGGATGTTCACCTTCTACCGCATTCTGCCATTTCGAATCATCGGCGATGCTTGAAATTCACAAAAACGATCGTTTCTATGTTGCCAGAAATCCAAAGCGATGTTGTCGTTGGATTCAATAAGATGCCGGGGTTGGATGTCTATTATGCTGCTGATTCCTGTTATCTTGCCAGGATGAGAAAAACACGGCCACTTGCTTCGCGCTTGATGGGACGATACTCAACCTACGCTGGATTTGAAGAAGCAGTGTTCTCACCAGAGTCAAATACAGAAATACTTTCAATCTCTCCTCAAGAGCAGCTAAAATTCATTGAGCTTTACGGTACCCAAGAAGATAGATTCCATTTGCTCCCACCAGGTATTTCAAAAGATAGATTTCGCCCTGATAATGCTGAGTGCATAAGGAGTGCTGTTCGAAGTGAGTTTGATGTGTCTGAGTATCAACTTATGCTCCTGATGGTCGGCTCTGCCTTTCAAACCAAAGGTGTTGATCGTGCCATTCGGGCGATAAACAGTTTGCCTGATTCCATGAAAGATAGGGTCAGATTATTTGTCCTTGGCAAAGGTAAAATCCGTTCTTTCTCCGCTTTTGCAAAAAGAATGAATCTCGGCAATCAGGTTCATTTTCTCGGTGGTCGAGACGATGTCCATCGATTCCTTTTGGCCTCTGATTTGTTGATTCATCCTGCACGCACGGAGAACACTGGAACGGCATTGATCGAGGCCATGGTTGCTGGTCTTCCTGTGATCGTTACGGATAATTGTGGCTATGCGTTTCACGTTAAGAAGGCCGGCGCAGGAAAAGTAGTGCAGACTCCTTTTGATCAAGAGCTCTTAAATAACTCTCTCAAACAAATCCTTTCTGAGCAGAATCTCCCAGAATTAGGTGCTCGTGGTATTGCTTATGGTAAACAGGTCGATGTGATCGGTCTTCACGACAAAGCTGTTGATGTCATCGAAGATGTTGCCCGTAGGAAGGCCCTACAATGATAACGCTTTGCCCTGCATTAAAAAATAAGTTTTGTGGTGAAGATGCCTTTGAACAAGTGTTTGCGACGCAAGGCGAAATCTTTCGTGATTTTAAAGGGCGTAAAACTCTTCGGTTTGAACATGAGGGGAAAGGTTATTTTTTAAAAATTCATCCGGGTATTGGCTGGGGTGAGATCGTCAAGACGCTACTCAATTTTAAAATCCCAGTTCTTGGTGCTAAAGATGAGCATGATGCAATTTTGGCGCTTGAGCGTATTGGTGTTCAGACTATGACGATTGCTGGTTATGGTGTTCGTGGATCTAATCCAGCGTCCATGCAGTCATTTATTATTACGGAAGAAATTGAGGCGTCGATCAGTCTGGAAGATTTAGTCCTTAACAAAAAAGACTATCCCCTGACAGTGAGAATGAAGCGATCTCTGATTAGAAAAGTTGCTGAGATTTCCAGAACGATGCATCAGAATGGCGTGAACCATAGGGACTTTTATCTATGCCATTTTCTGTTGCCCGTAAAGTGGCTGCAAGATGAAACAAATCCTTCTGATCCACCACTTTATGTTATTGATCTTCATCGTACTCAAGTAAGGGAGAGACTCCCTAAAAGATGGTTGGAGAAAGATTTGGCCGGATTGCACTTTTCCAGTATGGATGCTAGCTTAACTTTTCGAGATCATTTGCGTTTTATCTCTGTATATCATGCTCTCGAAGTTCGTTCAGCGATACATTCTCAGACTGACCTGTGGAAGAGAATTGATAGGAAATCGTTGAAGCTATATAAGAAATTTCACAAGCGATACAGTTGAATCTGAAGTTTGGTGAGTTGCTGGGGGGGGCGGAAAGAAATAATGTTGAAATCTGTTGATCGTTCATTGGCTATTTTGCTGATGTTCTCTTTGTTAATAAAACTACTTTTAGTCGCTCAAACAGATATCATTAACTCTGATGGTATTCGTTACATTAATTCTGCATCTGAGCTTTTTCAAGGTCATTTTTCTGCTGCTTTCGCGCATGAAAAAATGCTTGGCTACTCCTTCCTGCTAGGTTTGTCTCATCTGATTATTCCTGACTGGTTCTTGGCGGGAAAAATTTTGTCATGTCTGGCAATGGTCCTGACTACGATCCCCTTGTACTTTTTAGCCCGTGAACTGTTTGGTGAAAGGGCCGCCTTTTATACTGCCTTGGTTTATACTTTCGTCCCTTCTGTCAATGGTAAAGTCACATCTGTTATCAAAGATCCGGCGTTCCTCTTCTTTGTCGTTGTGATTCTGTGGCTTTCTGTCCACGGACTTAAGCATTTAAAGTGGTGGCCATTTCTGGTCGCGGGG
>CBDUFN010000197.1:0-5579 GCA_965366475.1 uncultured bacterium
GGCCTACCTGCACTGGATTGCGGTCGGCAATGATGGATACAACCATGGCACCCGCGCGGCTTATTACGATATTCGTTTCCGTAGGGCTGCTGATGGTTCTCTCTCTGACAACTGGACTGACCCTGCTACCACAGAAGTTGAAGGCGAACCAGTCCCAGGCTTCTCTGGCACTGCTGAAGAGTTTGAAATGCTCAATATGGCCCCGGATACCGACTATGAGGTCGCTATTGTGACCTGCGATTCTGGAGAAGATGATACTCCGACCGGTGACAGTTCTGGCGACGACAACTGCTCCGGCCTGAGTAACGTCTATACTATCACCAGCGGTCAGTACTACTGCGGTATCTGCCATTCAACACCTCCTGATGAACCCGACACCAAGGGCATCCATCGCGAGCACGGTTATACTCTGGAGGACTGCGCCAAATGCCATGGCGACGGCACCGGGCCGGATGACGGCATCGGGCTTCCCGGCAATAATAATGTTCTTAACTACGACGGTCGTCATTACGATGGGGTAATCAATATCGGTTGGGCCAAGGACACAGCCGGAGACCATCTGATGATGGCGCAGATTGCGCCGACGCAAACCTCTAATGTCAGCATCAATCAGGGCTCCGGGGTGATCTACAGCGATCCGGATGGTTCCGGTGGCTTTAACTCGAACGGTGCCTATACTGCAACAGTCAATACCGAGAGCGGTCGCTGCATGAACTTTATCGGTGCTAACGCCAACGGTTGCCACGGTCCGTTTAGCCCACAGTGGGCTCCGGATACAAGTGAACCGAACCCGGCTGCACCACAGTGTTCCGATTGCCATGGCGATAAGTCGTCAGCCCGTGATCTTGACCCCTATGATCGGACCTGGGATTGTAATGATGCCGGTGCTCCATCTGAGCTGGTTAAGGCTTCACCACCTCAAGCCAACCACGGTGGTCTCGCAGATACGGATCGTTATGTTGGTGCTCATGAAAAGCACCTGAACTCATCCTTCCGTTTTGCTAAAGGCGATTCCTGTCGACTTTGTCACAGAGACACTATGGATCTAGGGCTGCATGCTGATGGTAATGTCGACATCATCTTTGATGTAGCTGCGGATTTTGACGAGGCAACTCCGGCATTCGCTGACCAGACCCATGGCACAGTGAATACCGTTGGTGCAAGTTGCAGCGGACTGAATAATATGTTCTGTCACGATAGCGGTGCCAACTGGGCTGAGCCTGGAGCTCAATGCAATGGTTGTCACGGCATGTTGGCGAAAACCTATAATGAAGGTGACGGCAGCTCTCAAATTGGTCATGTCATGGGCCAGGCTGGGGTTGTAGAGGCTTGTACTTATTGCCATGTGGCGGGCCATCCGCAATCACCTGACGGTATTACTCCAGGGGATCCCGATACGTTGCTGATCAACAACAACGCTGCGATCGGTATCAACTATAAGTCTGGTGGTATTCATTTGAAGCGCGTCTATCCGTGGGGGACTTTTACCACTCTGGCTGAGATCTGCTGGGGTTGTCACGATCAGAATAACGATGGCGACCTCCTGGATGCGGGTGATATCAGCGAGTGGGGGACCAACACCAGCGCTGCGACCGGCAGTAGTGGTTACAACTTCGGCACACTTAATCAGAAAGAGTGGGTGACGGCTGGTGGCACAGCTGCCACCTGGACCAGTGGCCACCCCACTGAGTTTGCTTACAAGACCGGCAGGATTCAGTCGACTCACACGACTGATCCGACCGGAAGCTCTACAGTGGCTTGGGATGCCAGCAACGGTCGTTACAATGAGTCCGTAGATCCTGTTGCCAAGATACGTTGCTCCAACTGCCACGACGTGCACGACAGCAACTTTGCCCCAGGCGACACTATGACCGGTCGGCCTTATCTGCGTGGCTCCTGGAAAGCCAATCCCTACGAGGAGGATGGTGCGCCTTATAATAAGACGTACGACGACCAGACCGGCAGTTTTGCTTATACTTTCGGTGCTGTGCCTCGCGGTGGTACCGAGTTTGATGAGCTCGGCGGCTTCTATATCGACCAGAACAACGTCGTTCCCGGCACCGGTGGCAATGCCGACCCGACTCCCGCCCGTTATCCGACCTCTGGCTGGACCCTTGAAAACTCGGCTGGCCTCTGCACCATCTGTCATGGCAAGACCGTCAGTGCGATTGACCAGGAAGAGACAGAAGGCCTGTGGCTTGGCACCAATGGCCATAGTAACTCGGCTCTCGGTGGGGATTTCTCCGCTGGTGTGAATATCTTTGATTTCAATCACGGTCGCCCGGCTCCGATCAGCTACAACTGGGGTAAACCGCGGCCCACAACTAACGCCCATTATACGCAACAGGTTCCAGATATGGCCTATTCCACCCAGGGTGCAGATGTCGAAGCTGGTGGTGGTTATCGTGGTGGAGATGGAAATGCCGGCGGTTATTTACCTGATATGACCAGCGGTACACCCTACGCCTATAACCACCTGGATTGGGGTGCCAGTGTCGATAATATTACGACCGACAATATGTTCCACCAGTTCTCCTGCTCCAAGTGCCACAACCCGCATGCTTCGCGTCTGCCGAAGTTGATGATTACCAACTGTCTCGATATTCGTCACAACACCTGGGACGATGCTAAGTCGAGTTTGCAAAATACCTTTACCGATGCTGATTTGGTTGCAGTTGACCGCAACCAGCGCGCGGCTTACTACGCCTCGGCGCAGAACTGCCATCGTTTTGACCCGGCGCGCTCCGGGGTTGAGCGCGGCGGTTGGAACAAGGTTACGCCGTGGGTCAATAAGAACGACGGTAGTAATGCTGAGCACAAAGGTAGCTCGGATACCAGCTATGGCGATACCAGCCCGACTTACCATAAGTTCCCGACCGAATCGACAGGCTGGTAACTCTTGAACTCTTGAACATTGTATATGGGGGCACTTCCTTCAGGAAGTGCCCCCATATTTATGGACTCAAAAGTGTCTAAAGTGTTAGCTTGGCAAAAATTAATCCTGATGTATTAAGGTGACAATGCCGGTTCTGAAATCCCAAAAAACAATACTCTATCTGCTCTTTGCCCTCTCCGGATTTTGCGCTCTGGTATATGAAATCCTTTGGGCCAGATACCTCTCCCTGACCTTTGGTACCAGTATCGTCGCGGTCAGTCTGGTGACTGCGACTTTTATGTGTGGGCTGGCTCTCGGCAGTTACTTTGTGGGTCGATACTGCGAGCGCTGGCGCAACCTGCTTTTGCTTTATGGCCTTCTAGAAGTGGGTATTGCTGTAAGTGCACTGGCTTTTCCCTTACTCCTTTCTCTGGTTCGCAATCTCTATATCTGGGCTGTGGGTGTGTTGCCTGAGGCGTCTGCTCTGACCTGGCCGCTTTACCTCTTCTGCGCGTCGATCATTCTGTTGGTGCCAGCTATTTGCATGGGTGGAACTTTGCCGGTGATGTGCCGCCTGTTTCGTAATGATCAATCGGGAGGACGGGTCGGTGTCCTCTATGGTTTAAATACTCTGGGTGCGACTCTGGGGACTTTAGCGTGTGGTTTTGTTCTGATCCCCAGCTTCGGCATGTTAATGACCGGTTTGTTCGCTGTGGCAGGCAATCTTCTTGTCGCTGTGGTTTCAATAATCCTTGGCAAGAACGGTTTGGCAGAGGAGCCTGTCTCAAGGCCTCTTGCGGCGTCTGAACAGGTTCAGTTCAAAGATCATTCCCTGTTGTTTGTTTGCATCGGTTTTGTCGGTTTCTTTTCACTCGGTTATGAAATCCTCTGGACCCGGGTTTTCCTGTTACTGCTCGGTAATACGACCTATGCTTTCTCTATGATGCTTGGTGCTTACCTTATTGGTATTGCCCTTGGTGGAGGTCTCTACGGAATACTGGTCAAAGCAGAGACGGACAATCGAAAACTATTGACCCGTCTTGTCCTTGGGTTAGGTCTGTCGATTCTCTTGACCGCTCCATTTTATGATCGGTTGAGTTATGTTTTTCAGATCGCATATGAGTCTTCCAATGAAATCTGGTCGCTCTATGTTGTCTTAAGCTTTGGCATCGTTTTCATCATAATGGCTGTGCCAACCATCCTCTCCGGTGCAGCTTTGCCAGCAGTGGTCAATATCGTGTCGTCGGGTCAGGAAAACCTTGGTCGCAGGGTCGGGATGGTTGTGTTCTGCAATACTCTTGGTGCGGTGATCGGGAGCCTGCTTGCTGGCCTTTTGTTGATTCCTCATCTGGGGATATTAAACAGCTTTCAACTGATTGCTTTTATCAATCTTATGCTTGCGTCTGTTCTGTGGTATCGCAATCGCACACGTGGGGTTATTGACCGTTTATTGCCTGTGTTGATCGCTTTTGGGGTCGTTGCGGTGGTATTGCCACTAAAGTGGAACGGTAAACTGTTGACGGCTGGTGTTTATTATTACGCTCCACAGTACGTTATGTCCGAAGGATTGCATGTTCATGATGATGGTGTGGAGTTGGTAGACTTGTGGGAAGGAATCGACACAACGGTTTCAGTACATGATGCCCCTGATGGTACTACTCGTTTTTTCAGGGTTAATGGCAAAAGCGATGGTGGATCTGGCCGTCAGGACATGGTTTCTGAGATATTGGCGGGGCATCTGCCGATGCTGCTTCATGACGCACCACAGGATGTCATGGTGGTTGGTCTTGGCACCGGCATCACTCTGCGTGGTCTGACCGATTACGCGGTGTCCGGACTCGAGTGCGTTGAAATTTCTCCCGGTGTTGTGGCTGCAGAGAAATATTTTCGTAAGTTTAACCGAGATGCCTTGTCTGATCCCAGAGTAAAACTGACTGTTGCTGACGCACGTAATCGTTTATTGGTTTCAAATAAAGCCTATGATGTAATCGTTTCTGTCCCTTCGAATCCTTGGCAGACGGGGAATTCAAATCTTTTTACGGATAATTTTTATCGACTGGTGTTAAGTCGTCTCAAACAAGGTGGGGCTTTTTGCCAATGGCTGGACCTCTACGATATGACCACTGGCAATTTACGTAGCGCGGTAAAAACCTTTCTACATACGTTCCCCCATGCGGTGGCTTTTAAAGCTGGAAGCGATCTTATTCTAGTCGGAGGACCCGAAGCTCTTGTCTACGATTATGGAAAAATGTCTGAACGAATGACTCATCCCGGTATTGCTGATGCTCTCCAGGTCGCAGGTGTTGAATCGGTTGGCGATCTGTTTGGAAAATATTACCTCTTTGCCACAGAACCATTGAAAAGCTTTTCTGAGAGTGGAGTCCTTGTAACAGATGATAAGTCGCCACTTGAATTTGGAGCCAAATTTAACTTCGGAATGGATGCCTTTCTCAATAAAGAAAAACGGAATATGCAGGCGCTTCTCGAGGCCAAAGGTGGGATTTTTCTGCCAATTAAGAACCTCGGTAAAAACGCTTCTCAGACTCGTAACTCACTAAAAGATCTAATCGATGGCTTCAAAAATGCTGGTCGAAAAGCTGAATCAGATTTTCTGGTTCAATATTTACGTCAAATATAGACAACTGGCTGAAAGATAAAAATTCATAATCGATTTAACCTTACTGGAGAATTTATGAAAACGTTA
>CBDUFN010000198.1:0-5562 GCA_965366475.1 uncultured bacterium
GCAATCTGGACTGTTTCAAAACTATGCCTTGACAATGGTCCTCGGCACGGTGGTCATGCTGGCCATTTTTATCCTCAACTAGAGTATTACGTTTAAGCGTTGATATAAGGAGCAAGCACCCATGAATGACCATCTTCTTAGCCTTATGACCTTTTTCCCGCTGGTGGGGATGTTGGTTATCCTTTTCCTGCCTCGGGAAGCTGACCGACTGATCAAGACGGTGACACTGGTCGTAACGATCATTACCTTTATAATCAGTTTGCCATTAGCATTTGACGATGTCTTTTTGAGCTCATCGGCGATGCATTATACAGAGTTCGCAAAGTGGATCAGTGTCGGCGATTACTTTCAGATGAACTACAATGTCGGTATTGACGGTATCAGCTTATGGCTGGTCATGCTCACTACTTTCATTATGCCGATTGCTATTTTGTCCACCTGGCATGCTGTTGATAAGAACACAAAAGGCTTTATGGCTCTTGGGTTACTTCTTGAGACAGGAATGCTGGGAGCCTTCATCTCTCTGGACCTCTTCTTGTTCTATGTCTTCTGGGAGTTGATGCTGGTGCCGATGTACTTCATGATCGGTATCTGGGGTGGCAAAAACCGCATCTATGCGGCTGTTAAATTCTTTATCTTTACTGCGGTCGGCTCTCTTTTGATGCTGGTTGCAATCATCTATGTTTACTACTACTCGGTACAGGCTGGTGTTCCTTTCGAAAATGGCTTCAGCATTGCTCATTTTGCTGATCTGGATATCCCTGCACATCTGCAGACCTGGCTCTTTGCTGCTTTTGCTTTCAGCTTTGCCATCAAGGTACCAATGTTCCCGGTTCATACCTGGCTGCCTGATGCACATACCGAAGCGCCTACAGCTGGTTCCGTTATCTTGGCAGCAATCCTGTTGAAGATGGGTACCTACGGTTACGTCCGCTTTGCTATCCCGCTTTTCCCGGTAGCAACCATGGAGTTTACCCCATTCCTCGCACTGCTGGCCGTTATAGGTATTATCTACGGTGCGTTGGTTGCCATGATGCAGGATGATGTTAAGAAGCTTGTTGCTTACTCTTCAGTCTCTCACCTTGGTTTCGTCATGCTTGGTGTCTTTGCCATGAACCTGCAAGGTCTTTCTGGTGGTATGTTGCAGATGATCAACCATGGTATTTCAACCGGTGCGCTCTTCCTTATCGTCGGATTTATTTATGAGCGTAGGCATACACGATTAATTGTCGACTTTGGCGGACTGAGTAAGGTCATGCCGGTTTTTGCGACGATCTTTTTGATCGTCACATTTTCCTCCATTGGCTTGCCGGGTACGAACGGTTTTGTTGGCGAATTCCTGATCCTTGTTGGCGCCTTTGAAAGTGAATTGCGAGTCTTTGCAGTCTTTGCAACAACCGGTGTCATTCTTGCTGCAGTTTACATGCTCTGGATGTTCCAGCGAGTCATGATGGGTAAGGTGACCAATCCTAAAAATGAAAACCTGAAAGATCTTTCTGCTCGTGAAGTTGTCCTCATGCTTCCTCTGCTTCTGTTCATCTTCTGGATTGGCGTTTACCCAAACACCTTCCTGGATAAAATGAACCCTACGATTGAGGGGCTGATTAAACAGGTAAAGGCTAAGCAACACATTGCCATGATGGTTGAGGATATGGACCAAACCGTTACGCAAATTACGGTTAACGATTAAAGTTATATTTCTATAGCGTCTGAGGAGCCATTAAATGGAAAACCTGGTGCAAATCGCCCTGCAGAACGTCAATATGGCGGCTATTCTACCGTCACTGATACTGACCTGCTTCGGCATGGGACTACTACTGATTAACGTATTCCTGCCTCGTGGCACCACGCGGCATGCTGTCTGGATCAGTGTTATCGGCCTTGTGGTAACGGGCTTCTTCGTCATTAACGGTTGGGGGAATCCTCAATATGGATTTAATGACGCTATCGCGATGGATAATTACGCTGCGTTCTTCAGTGTTATCTTCCTGTTTGCTGCAGGTCTGACGATCTTAATGTCAGATGACTACCTGATTCGTGAAGGTTACCCGGTTAGTGAATACTACCCGTTGATTCTCTTTACGACTGCAGGTGCTATGTGGATGGCTTCTGGTACAGACATGATGACGATCTTCTTAGGTCTTGAAGTCATGTCTATTGGCCTCTATGTCTTAGCAGGCTTCTTCCGTGGGCAGGTTAAATCCAATGAAGCAGGTCTCAAGTACTTCTTGCTTGGAGCCTTCTCTACGGGTTTCCTACTTTATGGAATGGCATTGATTTATGGTGTAACGGGTTCTACCAAGTTAACTGAAATTGGTATTTACCTGAATGCTCATAGTTCTTTGTTGGAGAATCCGATGACTCTCGCAGGTCTTGTCCTGCTCTCTATCGGCTTCCTTTTCAAAATTGCAGCAGCTCCTTTTCACATGTGGACACCTGATGTTTATGAGGGTGCACCGACACCAATTACGGCTTTCATGAGTGCTGGACCTAAAGCCGCAGCATTTGCTGCTTTCTTGCGGATCATGGAATACTGCTTCTTCAGTCTAAAGCCTGAGTGGACAGCAATGTTGTGGGTGTTAGCTGTATTGACAATGGTTATTGGCAATGTGATTGCCATCAGTCAAACTAACATCAAACGCATGCTTGCTTATTCATCAATCGCTCACGCCGGATATGCGCTAGTTGGTATGGTTGCTGCGAATGAGGTTGGCTACTCTGGCATCCTCTTCTATATGCTTGCTTATACTTTCATGAACGTTGGCGCTTTCGCTGTTCTTGCAGGTAAAAAGGGTGAGGAGAATCTGACTCTTGAAGGTTTCTCAGGCTTTGGTCTGAAACGACCCTTCCTTGGTGTCGCCATGACCGTCTTTCTCTTCTCTCTGATGGGTTTACCTCCATTAGCTGGTTTCGCTGGCAAGTTCTATATCTTTGCTGGAGCTATTAAAGCCGGATATATATGGCTGGCAATCATCGGTGTTCTTAACTCTGCAGTCTCTCTTTATTACTACTTGCGGATCATGGTTTACATGTATTTCCGTGATGCTGAAGAAGATTATGCTTGGGTCTCTCTCCCGGCAACCGCAGTGATTTCAATTGTTATTGCTCTGATTGGTGTTCTCTATCTAGGGATCATTCCTGGTGATGTTATGGAGTTGGCTAAGATGGCCATCTTCTAAATAAAGCTTGTTTTGTTTTTTAAAAGCCCCGTCCTTCTGGTCGGGGCTTTTTTTGTATGTAAAATTAAGTAACTTGGAGAACTAAAGACCGAACAGTATTATGGGAAAAAAGCTTCAATAATTTAAGAAAGGATTTGAAATGCACTTTGAAGATTTACATTCATATCTAGACTTTATTGATTCCACAGGTGATCTGATACGTCTAAAAAACACAGTTGATCCTTATCTAGAAGTAGCAGCGATCATAAATAGGGTCTGTAAAGATAAAGAGAATAATCACGCAATATTATTTGAAAGGATTAAGGGCTCAAATATTCCATTGATCGCCAATGTGTTCGGATCTGAAGATAGGATGAATGGTGCACTTGGTGTCACAAATGTTGATTTACTTTCCTCGAGATTAAGCGAGGATTTGAATAAAACCGGTGAGAGTACGGCTGAAAAAGCTCTTGTTAAGATAGTAAAGAATTGGACTACTTTAAATGCAGATAATTTTAAAACTGGGACTTTAAATTATACAGAATGTGGGAATAAGCTGGCAGCTCTTCCTGCATTGCAATCTTGGCCTAATGATGGCGGTCGATATATAACATTGGGCCAAGTGTTTACGCGGAACCCTGATACAGGCGTTCAAAACTGCGGAATGTATCGTATTCAAGTAATGAATAAAGATAGGGCCTTGATTCGTTTCCATGGCGGCTCAGGAGGAGGTCAACATTTGCACCGTTGGCAAAAGCATGGCCTTGCTATGCCAATTACTATCGTGCTTGGAGGCCCCCCTGCTTTAACCTGGTGCGCAGGGATATCTCTTCCAGATAATGTAGCAGAGATAGACTTCACTCGTTACCTACTGAATAAACCCATTGGTACTCTCTCTTGTTTGAATTCAGATTTAAAAGTGCCAGACAAGGCAGAAATTGTTATAGAAGGAACGATAACTTCTGAAGAAATGTGTATGGAAGGCCCCTTTGGAAATCATACAGGGTCCTATTCTGAGCCAGCTCTTGCTCCTGTTATTAGGGTTCAAAACGTGTATATGCGTGATAATGCAATCTATCCCTGTACAGTTGTCGGCCAGCCTCCTATGGAAAATGTTTATATGGCGCAAGCAAGTGAGAGAATCCTTCTTGCAATGCTAAGGTATGATTGTCCATGGGTTACAAATGTTCATATGCCTCTAGCAGGAATTTATCATCGTGCTGCTATTGTTACGATGTCTGAACAGAACAGTTCCGTTGAAGAGATTATTGAAAAACTTTCAATGTCTTTGTTGTTAAAAAACTCACGTTTATTGGTTCTTGCAGATGACGACTACAGTTCTAGAGATTTTAACGAAATTTATTGGCGAATCGTTAATATAAAGGATTGGTCTAAAAACGTTACTTTAACAAATAGTAAAATGATTATTGATGCCCGGACAATGGATAAAAGTAAGTTGATCAAACCTAGTCTAGAAATAAATGAAAGGATAATGGAAAGATGGTCTGACTATGGGCTCAATTGACCGTGACTTGAGTCGGGCTGATTTGATTGACGCTCAAGAAATGTTATCATTGGAGTGTTGATAAAGGAATTTAGCCATAGCTGTATTGAAATCAGAAGTCCTATGAGCAAATATGTTGAACAAAGTCTGCAGAGTTGGAAGGGGACCGATAATGTTTTATAAAGAAGAGCGTGGTGCCGCAGTCGTAGAATTTGCAGTAGTTGTTCCACTTTTGTTACTAATTTTATTTGGAATTATAGAGTTTAGTATTCTCTTCTATGACAAGGCAATAATTACCAATGCGAGCCGTGAGGCAGCAAGAGAGTGGATTGTTTATCGAAATGTAAAGCTCACTGAACCACAATTGCAGGATATTGTAGATGCATATACACAAGACCGCATGATCTCATTGTCAACGACGAACACTCCAGTTGTTGTCGCCGAGCCTTATGATGGTGCGACTCTGGTGGCTATGACAGCTATTGATACAGGGTTTAGGTTGAAACTTGAGGTTACTTATACCTATGATTTTGTTTTTCTGCCTGCTTTTATGAATAGTATTCTTCCAACCATTGATTTAAGTGCAACCACCAATATGCGCGCTGAGTAAGGAATATGTTTGGTTTGTATAAGGGTGTTGAGAGAGGTGGCTAAAAGTGAATTATTCAGTTTTTAAAGATGGAGAATACCTGGGAAATGAGCGAGGAGCAGTTCTTGCCCTGGTTGCTATATTACTTGTTGTTCTTGTAGGTTTTATCGCGTTTGCTGTTGATATAAATCATCTTTATGTGGTCCGGAATGAATTGCAGAATGCGGCTGATGCAGGAGCTTTGGCCGGAGCCAAAGTCTTGTATGAAGACCCCGATGGTGCAGGACCTTTACTCGCAGGAGAAGCAGTTA
>CBDUFN010000199.1:0-5556 GCA_965366475.1 uncultured bacterium
ATACTTTTGCTGCCGGGCAATAAGTATGGCGTCTGGCGGTACGCAAACCGCCGACCTTGCTTTTAGTCTTACCTGATATGCAAACGCATAACAAATTTACGGTATGTTTGGTTTGATAACCTTTGGGCTGCCTTTTTTGTTTATTATAATGTCTCCTGTCGTTGCCTAAGTATTGACAGATACAATCTATTTTGATTCACTGAAAGCAGTCGTTTAATCCTGTGTTGGTCATGTCGACAGAGAGACCTTCAATTCTAATGGCCTCGGTCTGAATTGACAGCTACTCCGAAGAATTTAAGTGCATCCTACAATTACATGTTGGTACAGGGGGATTGTATGTCTAAGAAAGTCGCCAAACGTCTAGGAGAGATTCTTCTCGAACAAGGCTTAATTACAGAAGAATTGTTGGAACAGGGAATTCGTCGTCAGGGGCAATCTGCCAAAAGGCTCGGTTCGACATTGGTTACGCTGGGATACCTTGAGCCGGCAGTATTAGCTCGTGTCTTGGCACGTCAGGCTGGAACTCCTGGTTGCGATCTTTTTGCTGTGCGTATCCCCGGTGAAGCACTCGCTAAACTGACTACACCACAAATTAAAGAATATCAAGTTTTGCCAGCGGGGACTTCCGGACAGAAGTTTCAGGTTCTTACTGCGAACCCTGGCGACCGGGAAACACTTGATAAAGTTTCTTTCGCTCTTGGTATGAATGTTCAGCCCGTTGTTATTCCCGAATACCAGATGGTGGTTGCCCTGCAAAGACTTACCGAACTGGGAACGTTTCCCAAGGATGGGCTTTCTACGGAATTTTGGGGAGATGCCGTTGTCGATATAGAAGTTGCTGAAAATTATCCGGATATCTGGGAACTCTGCGGGCAATTAGCTGAATCCCGCGCTTCAGACCTGTTGCTGGTGGCCGGTGCGCCACCGAGTATCAAACAACACAATGAAGTTGTTCGTTTGAAAAGCCCCTTGCTGACTCCGCAGCAGATGACTAAATACGCCCAGGAGTTGATGACCGATCAACAGTGGTCGCAATTCTCTCAGGAAAAAGCGATTGATTTTGCCCTGACCCGTCCTGAGTTTGGTCGCTTCCGCATCAATATTTATAGACAGCGCAGTTCTATTTCAATTGCCATGCGGCATATCATTGAAGAGATTCCGGCCATGTCGAGCCTTGGTTTGCCGGAATGGCTCGAGCCCTTTACCTTGAGATCTCAGGGTTTGATTCTGGTCACTGGTCCGAATGGCCATGGTAAAACAACAACCCTGGCGGCAATGGTTGATCTGATAAATTCGAAAAGCTCACGTAATATTATTACGATAGAAGACCCGATTGAATATCTGCATCGACACAAAAACAGCAATGTGAATCAACGCGAGGTCGGTCTTGATACAAAAACCTTTCATGAAGGTTTGCGGCATGTGTTCCGCGAAGCTCCCGATGTTATTATGATCGGAGAAATGCGTGATCGTGAAAGTATTGCCATCGCTTTAGAGGCGGCTGACACCGGGCATCTGGTTTTGAGTAGTATGCACGCGAACAATTCGGTTATGGCGATCAATCGTATCGTTGATGTTTTTCCTGCTGAGAGTCAGCAGCAGATTCGCGTACAGATGGCTGATAACCTGTTGTTGGTTCTCAACCAGAGGTTGGTGGAGCGCAAGGATGGCAACGGTAGAGTTTTGGCTTATGAAAAACTGGCCAACAGCTATCGTGTGGCCAACCAGATTCGGGAAGGGAAAGAGCATCAGATTCGCAGTATTATGCAGGGCGGCTCTGAAGATTTTGCTTCACTCGATATGCATCTTGCTCAGCTTTGTCGAACGGGAAAGATTACTAAAGAAAAGGCCCAACATTACTGTCAGGATGCGAAAGCATTCAAAGAGTTGTTGGCTAGAAAATAATATTTAAATTGAAGAAATGCTCTTGTCGACCTCGCTTTGCAAAGAATGCTTTTGTTAAGCCCTTGTCTTGTCGACTTCTCCTGTTGTAAAATGTCTACTTGTGGTTCGGGGGTTGCCTCGAACCGCATTCTTTTCTCTGGAAAACTAGTTATTAAGGAGTTGCCGACATGGCGCCAAAAGAAGAGTTTATCCCCAAATGGATAGCCTGGGAATCGACCCAGCGTTGCAACCTGAATTGTGTCCACTGCCGTTGTTCCTCTGATATGGATGCAGCCGTAGGTGATTTTAATACCGAAGAAGCCTTCAAGCTGATTGACGATATCTGCGAGGTCAGTAAGCCGGTCATGGTTCTTTCCGGTGGTGAACCTCTGTTGCGAAAAGATATTTTTGAGATTGCCAAGTACGGGACCAGTAAGGGTCTGCGTATGTGTATGGCTACCAATGGAACGCTGATTACCGACGCAGTTTGCCAGCAGATGATTGAGGCCGATATCAAGATGGTCTCGTTGTCACTCGATGGCTCAACTGCCGAAATCCACGACGATTTCCGTGCCTGTCCGGGGGCCTTTGACGGCGTGGTTCGTGCTGCCGAAACTCTTAATCGTAACGGTATCAAGTTTCTGATCAATTCGTCGTTCACCAAACGTAATCAGAAAGATATTGGCGCTACATTTAAGGTCGCTAAAGAACTTGGTGCCACAGCTTGGTACATGTTCATGATCGTTCCGACCGGTCGTGGTGAAGATATTATGAATGAGTTGGTTTCCAAAGAAGATTACGAAGAAATACTGTCATGGCACTATGAGCAGGAGAAGGGCGAGGATGAAATCTTGATGCGCCCTACTTGCGCGCCTCATTATTACCGGGTTGTTCCGCAAATGGCCAAAGCTGAAGGCGTTGATTTCAAGCGTCGCAGCCTGACCTTCTCCACCGGCGGCGGCAAAGGTTGCATTGCTGCTCAGACGATCTGTCTGATCGATTGTTTCGGTAACCTCAAGCCTTGTTCCTACTTTCACTCATCGGTTGGCAACGTGAAGCAGATTCCTTTTAAGGAGCTTTGGTTCAACAGCAAGGTCTTTAACGATCTGCGCGATTTCAAAAAGTACAAAGGCAAGTGTGGCGAGTGCGAATTTATCAACGTTTGTGGTGGTTGCCGCGCTCGAGCTGATGCTGTTTATGGCGATTACATGGCAGAGGAACCCTTTTGCAACTATGTTCCACCACGCACTCGTAAACGTATGGAAAAAGAAGCCGCTGAAAATTCTGAAAAATAGCGTGATCTAAAGTTTGCGCTTATCTTTTACTTACTGATACTGAATCACTGATTTTTAGGGAGAAACACTTATGTCCACAGAGTACACATTTATCAAGGCCTGCTGGGGCCAGAAGACTGATTACGTTCCTGTTTGGTTGATGCGTCAGGCCGGCCGCTATTTGCAATGCTATAAAGATGTTCGCGCCAAGGGCGGCGGCACTTTTCTCGACCTCTGTAAAGACCCGGCGCGGGCGGCAGAAGTCACTATTCAACCAATCGACATCCTTGATGCTGACGCAGCCATTCTCTTTTCCGATATCCTGACGCCGATCGAGCCGATGGGTATGGCTCTCGACTTTGTTCCTGGTCCGGTGTTCGAAAAGCCGATTCGCACCGCTGCTGATGTTGATGCGCTGGTGGTTCCGGAAGATATGGCCGAAGCAGTCTCTTATGTTCCTGCAATTATCAAGCGCTTGCGGACGGCCTTTGAAGGCCGCGTACCTCTGATTGGTTTTGGTGGCGCACCCTTTACACTCGCTTGTTACATGGTTGAAGGTAAGGGCAGTAAGGACTTTGCCTCTCTCAAGCAGATGATGTATTCAGACTTTCCACTTTACGATGCTTTGATGAAGAAGATCACCGAGATGGATCGACGCTATCTCAACATGCAGATCGAAGCGGGTGCTCAGGCTATCCAGATTTTTGATACTTGGGGCGGCTTGCTTGCTCCACTTGATTACGAACGTTACATTCTTCCTTACGTCAAGACGCTGATCAATGGTCTTAATCGTGACGGCATCCCAGTCATCTACTTCGTTAAGAATGGCGGCACTATGCTGGAGCTGGTCAAGGAAGCTGGTGCGGATGTGCTCGGTCTCGACTGGCACGTCAATCTTGGAAAGGCTCGTGACATCCTCGGTGAAGACGTTGCCGTTCAGGGCAATCTTGATCCGACCGTTCTCTACGCGCCGAAAGATCACATTGAGCGCGAAGTTCAAAGAATCCTTGATGAAAATGCGGGTCGCCCTGGTTTTATCTTCAATCTGGGGCACGGTATCCTACCAACTGTACCACCGGAGAACGCTATTCATATGGTCGAATGTGTGCATCGCCTGAGCGGTAAATAGGTCTTGGCCATGCGGTTCCTGTTAAGTGGAAAATCGTAATAATGAATCTAGATAAACCAACCGGATTGGTGTTTCTGAATATGGGCGGACCTGACTCGTTAAGAGCGGTCCGTCCTTTTCTCTATAACCTTTTTTCTGATCGTGAGCTGATCCAACTCCCTGCAGGGGCGTTGTTGCAGAAGCCTTTCGCCTTTATGATCAGTGCCCTGCGTGCGCCCAAGGTGAAGCTGAATTATGCTTCGATCGGTGGGAAAACGCCTTTACTTGAATGGACTGAAAAGCAAGCTGCTGGTGTAGCCCGTGAGTTGGGCGAGCAGGTCAAGCCGTTTGTTGCTATGCGCTATTGGAAGCCGCGTGCAGAACAATGCTTGCGTCAAATGAAACAGGAAGGCATTCAGCAGGCGGTTGTCCTTTCCATGTATCCGCATTACACAGGTGCAACGACTGGCAGTAGTATTAAAGATTTTGAAGAGACTGCTGCACGAATTTACCCCGAACTTAAGTACACTGTGATCCGTGAATGGTACGATTGGCCAGCTTATCTCGATTCTCTCGCCAATCGGGTGCGTGAAGGCCTCGAAAAATTTCACGAACTATCCCGTGACGAAATACCAATTCTTTTCTCAGCACACGCTCTTCCTCAGAAGTTTATCGACAATGGTGATCCGTATCTTGATCATGTCCTTTGTACAGTCAAAGGAGTCATGGAGAGATTTCCTGATCATCCCTGGAAGCTCGGCTTTCAAAGCCGTAGTGGACCCGTCCAATGGATGGAGCCAGACACCTTGGATGTGCTTGATGAGTTGGGAAAGGAGCAGGCTCCGGGCGCTCTGATTGTACCGATATCTTTTGTCTCCGATCATATCGAAACGCTTCAGGAGATAGATTTCGAGTTTAGAATGCATGCTGAAGCTGTTGGGCTGCCACGCTTTGAAAGAACCCCCTCACTCAATGACAACCCGGATTTTTTGCAGGCTTTGGCCTCACTGGTGCGTAGTCATTTGGAGACGAAATAATGATACTCTGTCGACATTGTGGTGAAGAGTTCGATCCAGATAATCTACCGAATGATGCGTCAGTCCAGGCCGGTTTGATTCTGGCCGCAGAGCGCTATGATGATGCCGGGCAGGTGTGTGCTAACTGTCTCTCTAGTCGTGGACGTTTGGCGATGATGTACGATCCTAGTTGTCATTAGTACGCTAGAAAGAAGTTGAAATGTCACGTCCTAAAATACGTTGACAGTTTTTCTTAAGCCACCTCCCCCATGGA
>CBDUFN010000200.1:0-5529 GCA_965366475.1 uncultured bacterium
CAGAGAAAGCCGAAGCTGAAAAGATTGCGGCTGCGACGTTGGCTGCAGAGAAAGCTGAAGCCGAAAAGATTGCCGCTGCCACGTTGGCTGCAGAGAAAGCCGAAGCTGAAAAGATTGCGGCTGCGACGTTGGCTGCAGAGAAAGCTGAAGCCGAAAAGATTGCCGCTGCCACGTTGGCTGCAGAGAAAGCCGAAGCTGAAAAGATTGCGGCTGCGACGTTGGCTGCAGAGAAAGCCGAAGCTGAAAAGATTGCGGCTGATGATCAGCTTGTAGCTCAAAAGCAACGGACGTTGATGGCTACAAATCAAATGGTTATGGCCGACCCAGAATCTCTAAGTGAGCAAACACTTCAAGTTAGCCCACATTTTGCTTCATTCGATGTAACCCTGCAGAAAGCTGATCTGGCTAAACTGGAACAACTTGTCGAGCAGCTTAAGTCGCAGAAGTTAGTTCGGATTGATGTCGTTGGACATAGTGACAGTCTTCCGATTGTAGAGCGAAGCCGTCATATCTATGCTGACAATATTGAACTTTCCCAAGCACGTGCCCTAAATGTCGCAAAATACTTGCAACAAAATCTTGATGTTCCTTCAGAAGTCATCGCTTTGCGTGGCTTAGGGGATAGCGTTCCAACAGCAGATAATTCGACTGAAGCAGGAAGAGCCTTAAATCGCCGCGTTGAAATTTCTCTGGTTACTGAACCAATTTCAACAACAATTCAGGTGGCACTTGTAAAAGATTCAAGTGAGGTGCAGCTCAATGAAGAAACCGTTGTCAGTGAAGACGAAAGTCTACTTGCTGTTATTAATTCTTCTAATGACATAATTGCTGGTATGGCCAATAAATAACCTTGGAAGTAGCATCCTTATGATACTGCTTGGATTATTGTGAATTTTAAATCTTTGAGGGCGGCGTGAGCCGTCCTTTTCTTTTGAGGTCAATATGATTATAGAGGACATTACATCGCAGGATTTTCTGGATGGATTGACGAAGAGCCAGACGGTTCTCATCCCTGTTGGTGCAACCGAAGGACATGGCGCTCATTTACCCTTAGGCACAGATAGCTTCCAGGCACAGGACGTCTGTAGGAAATTGTCTCAACGTCGAGATGTCTTTGTTGCACCGCCAATTCCTTATGGTGTGTGTCGTTCTACATCTCAACATCCTGGGACACTAAGTATCCGCACTGAAACACTTAAGTCATTGTTGATCGATGTCATCGAGGCCCTTTATCGGCAGGGGCTACGAAATTTCATTGTACTCTCCGGACATGCTGGTGGAACACACAACGCTACCTTGCTCGATGCTGGCGAACTATTGTTAGATAAACTTCCTGACTCAAAGATTGCCGTTGTAACAGAGTACGATCTTGCCGCAGGTGAGGGGAGGGACCTTATCGAAACACCTGGAGATTCACATGCAGGGGAGATCGAAGCGTCTCGAATGCTGGCATCGCGACCTCACCTGGTTAAAGAGGGTGCTCAAGAAGACTACCCACAGTTTCCTAAACATATTCTGGTAAGGAATAAGCAGCGTTATTGGCCCAGTGCTGTCTGGGGAGACCCAGGCAAGGCAAGTGCAGAAAAGGGGAGGCAAATAGAGGCCATAGTGATTGAGGCTCTCGGTCGATTGGTTGTTGAGTTGGAGGCCTTTGCTGAACTTGAATAAATGCTGGTCAAATATATCCACCAAAAGGCTCTTGTCAAAGTTTTACTGCAGACACCGGAATAGTCATATGTGTTGGATTGCACCATGTCTCGAATGAGAAAAGCCAGCGGGTGGTAACTCTTTCAATTATGTGATCTTTGTTTAAGCTTTAAACAACTTCTTTTTATGAAAATGCGTCACGTCAGGTCGTTATGGGTTAATATATACTCTGTATCACCAAATTGACCTCAACCTATGTGCAAGTATTCTTAATCACTGTCTTTTCATGTACGGCCCGAGGAAATACCTTAAGTTATGACTACAGACCAAACCATCCTCTTTAGCCTGATTACCCTTATCTTTATTTTTCTTATATGGGGCAAGATACGTTACGACGTGACCGCATTTGCGGCACTTGTTTTGGCATCTATGGCTGGTGTTATTCCCAAAGAACAGATTTTTTCTGGATTTGGTCACCCGGCCGTCATCATCATAGCCTTGGTCCTGATTGTTAGTCGTGGGCTCTCTCGCTCTGGTGCCATAGATATGCTGGCGAGCAAGATTGTCGATTCGTCGCGCAGTTTGACGAAACATATCGGTCTCATGGCCTTTGTCTCCGCAGCACTCTCTAGCATTATGAACAATGTTGCTGCGCTAGCATTGCTAATGCCTGTTGATATGCAAGCTGCTCAGCGTGCCAAGCGCAGTCCGGCACTGACACTGATGCCTCTTTCATTTGCCTCAATCCTCGGCGGCATGGTCACCCTGATCGGCACCCCGCCGAACATTGTTATCGCCACGTTTCGTGAGAGCGCCCTGGGTGAACCGTACGGCATGTTCTCTTTTGCACCTGTAGGGTTGGTTGTCGCGATTGTTGGAGTATTGTTTGTCACTTTTGTTGGCTGGCGGCTGATTCCAGTCGAACGCGGTAAGCACGACACTCTTCTGGAACTTGCCGATTTCCAGGATTACATCTCAAATGCCAAGGTTCCAGAAGCATCCAGTGCGGTGGGGAAGACGCTCAAAAATCTCGAATCTTTTGCCGAGGAGAGTGATGTCAATATTCTCGGTCTGATGCGGCGAGGTAAACGCCTGCCTGGTTCCGCTCGGAGAGAAGTCATCCGTAAAAATGATCTGGTGGTTCTTGAGGGGCGTCCTGATGCCATCGACCAGTTCATCAGTGCTGCAGCTTTAGAACACGTTGGCGCAGACAAGCATGTCGGCATACTCGCCGAAGCGGTGTCTCTGGTGGAAGTGGTGGTTCCGAAAGGAGCAATGATCGAAGGCCGTACCGCAATGGATGTCCGTTTGCTTTATCGCCGTAACGTGACTCTGCTTGGCATCTCACGTAAGGGTCAAAGAATCCGTGAGCAGGTACGCAAAGCCCCCATTAAAGCGGGAGACATCTTGTTGTTGCTTGGCCCCGAGGAGCAACTTCCGGATGTGGTTGACTGGCTTGGTTGCTTGTCACTCGCCGAACGTGGCTTCGAAGTCCCTCAGCGGAGCAAGGCGTGGGCAGCCGTGTCAATCTTTGCCATCGCGATTATTGCCGCAAGCACCGGTTTGATTTACTTGCCAATTGCTTTAGCTGCAGTCGTCGTCGCTTATGTCCTGTTGCGTATTGTTCCATTGTCACAGATCTATGGCTCGATCGAATGGCCAGTTATTGTCCTTCTTGGCTCAATGATTCCGATCGGAGCCGCTCTAGAGAAGAGTGGTGGCACAACCCTGATAGCCAATGCAATTGTTGATTGGACGGCTGGCTGGCCTACCGTCGCAGTGCTTACCATTTTGATGCTCGTTACCATGACCCTCTCGGATGTCTTGAATAACGTGGCAACGGCACTGATTGCTGCCCCAATCGGCATCGATATCGCCACTCGGCTAGATGCCAACCCTGATTCATTTTTGATGGCGGTTGCTGTCGCTGCGTCCTGTGCATTTCTAACTCCCATCGGCCATAAGAACAACACCATCGTCATGGGACCAGGTGGCTATAAATTTGGCGACTACTGGCGAATGGGACTACCGCTGGAGATTCTTGTGGTTCTCGTTGGTATTCCGATGATTCTTTTAGTCTGGCCTCTCTAAAATTCATGAGGCAGAAAATTTCTGACAACTCATGCCAACCAGGCCGTTTCAGCTTTTTTGGCTTCTATGTATTATCTCGGCAGAGCTGTGACATAGCACTGTTTAAAGGTCATTCTTAAAATTCAAGATAACTGTTAATACTTGTTATTGTTCTGGAGGACTGGTCGCGGAGTAAAGACAGATTCTGAATTCGAGAATGGCAAAATTCTTGCCCTGTTTTTACTTGATCAGACTCTCGTGTATAATCAAGTTCGGTTATATAAAAACAATTTATATCCATCAGGATTAGGTATTTGTCATGTCAAATGAACAAGACCGTTTTAAAAGAATGGTTGAAAGCTCTCAGGATTGGTTCTGGGAGTTTGATGAGCATGCAAATTTTACATATGCAAGCCCAAGAGTTAGAGATTTACTCGGTTATGAGCCTGAAGAGATTGTTGGTATAAACGCCTTTGACTTGATGGACGCTGATGAAGCGGAGAATGTTCATAAGCACTTCGATCCAATCGCAAAAAAGTACCTACCATTTAAAAACTTAGTAAATATAAACCGTCACAAAGATGGACATGAGGTTGTGATTGAGTCGAGTGGCACCCCTATCTTTACTGAGGAAGGTCAATTCCATGGTTATCAGGGTATCGACCGTGACATCACAGAGCGTAAACTGATCGAAGAAGAGCTCATAAAAAGCCAGCAGCTACTCACAGAAATGGGTAAAACCAGTAAGGTCGGTGGTTGGGAGTTCAATATTGATACAGAATTTCTGCAATGGACTGAGGAAGTTTATCGCATCCATGAAGTCGGTTTGGACTATGTCCCAACTGTAGGAAACGCTCTTGATTTCTATTCTGACACATCAAAAACTGTTATTTCTGACGCTTTGCAACGAGCTATCGAACGTGATGAGGCATTTGATCTTGAGTTGGAGATTGTCACCGCAAAAGGTAACTTTCGGAATGTTCATGTCATTGGCATGGCTGACCTTGAACATCGCAAAGCTCGCGGTATTTTTCAGGACATCACAGAGCGCAAAAAGATAGAAGAGAGTCTCCAGAAAAGTGAAATACTGTTTCGTGATTTTTTCGAATTGAACCCGATCGCGACCATCATCTCTTCACCTTCAGGCCTGGTTCACATGACCAACGCCGCCTTTACGGTAACCACAGGTTTTTCCGCTAAAGAGGTTGTTGGGCGAAACACGCTGGAACTCGGTTTTTGGCGAGACCCAGAAGTCCGGCAAACCATGGTCAATGCAATCCGTGAGCGCGGTTATATAAATAATCTGGAGAGCCATTTTTTTGGCAAGGGCGACCTGCCGATGACCTGCTTGATCTCCAGTCGCGCGATTGAGCATGAAGGAGAAATGAGAATCCTGAGCACTGTGATAGATGTCACAATTCAGCGTGAGGCTGAAAAATCTTTACGAAACCTAGCACAGGCTAAAAATGATTTCATCGCAACGGCAGCGCACGAACTGCGGACTCCTCTTGTCGCGATTTTAGGGTATGCAGAACTTTTGGAAAGCGCGACTCAACTATGTGTCAGCGCACAAGAGCAACAGTCCTATTCATCAATCATCCGAAGTAACGCTGAGATTCTTACCCGCATTACTGATGATCTCATCGATGTTGAGCAAATTCAGCTTGATAGGCCCTTTCGAATCACGAAAGAAAAGACTTCTCTATACAGCCTTATCAAGGAGGCTCTTGCATCATTTACACTCAAATGTCCTGATTGCCGCTTCATTCTGACCCATTCTGACAGCTTTCCAGAATTCATGTGGATCGATAG
>CBDUFN010000201.1:0-5510 GCA_965366475.1 uncultured bacterium
TTTTTTGAAGGAGAGGAAAATACTGGCCGTCGTTTGACCTGGCATGGATTTCAATCCGATTCTCCTGACTGGTCAGAAACGTCTCACTCTCTGGCCATGCACCTGCAGGGTCATCAAGAGGACGCCGAAATTTATCTGATCGTTCATGCCGCTATCGATGGGGCCAAATTCCAGTTACCTGAGCCTGTTTCTGCAAAGCCATGGCGACGCTTTGTTGATACTTCGTTGCTTGAAGATGACGCGAGCTGTTGCCATGGAGAGGAAAAGCGTCTCGAGAATCAGAACTATTACTACAGTTCTGGCCGCTCTGTGACCGTTCTGGTGAGAGGTGGTTTGTAGATCTCTAAAAGTTTTTTGAGGTTGAATGAAAAATATTTTCAAGCATTTATTTTTTACGCTTGACATATATTACTAAAAAGGTAATATATCAATCAACAGGGCAGACACAGTTCATGTCCTACCTCCTAAAAACCCATAGAACCCGTTAGCCCCATAGTCTCTCTCCTGACTATGGGGCCTTTTTTTACCGTAATCTGTTTTGTCTCTATGCTTTTCTAATCCCTTTCTTGTTAAGCCCAGTAGTTGCATAGTCAAACCGCTTCATTGACCTGACTCGATGCTGGTGTAGACTTATAAAGTACCAACTTTCGCAAGGTTACAGAATCCCGCTGGATAATGGAGCAATGCTATGCCGTTTCGAGTTAATGTGGAATTGAAAGATGGAGCTGTCTGTCAGATGGCGAAGAAGGCGTTTAACATTTTTCTGTCTCTGGACAGAGTCTCAAGATTCAAGCGAGCGGATGGATGGGTTGATGTTGAGACGGACGAGTTGAGAAATATAGAAAAAGAAAGCGATTACCCTCTTTTTGCAGATCGCAGAGCTTCTGCTTAAGGTCGATACTTCTTAGCAGCAAGAAGCTTCTGATTCGTTCAGTCAATGCTTCCGGACAGAATCACATAAGTAGGATATCGCTACACGCATAATCTCAGTCCATCTAAAACTCATCAAGTGGCGCCTCCAAAACAACTCTCTCTTGTCACAAACGGTGGAAATACTGAAGTCGTGGATTTCGCCAAGGAGCATCTGATGCTCTTTCAGGCCCATCGCGCTTCTATTGACTGCGTTTGCTCTCAGCCTGTTTTTGAGCTCCCGAGCTCGAGAGATCCGTTTCGCAACAGCTTTGCCCCGCGTCGCGTCGATCCGACCATATTCCAATTTTAGTGTATTTAATGCTTCACCGGCATCATAGGTCACATCCACTAAATCTTCACGAGACATCCATTTGGTTTCGTAATTCAATATCAGTCCCCAAGATTCTTGAACCAACAATTGACGATGTTCTTCAAGGGTATGAGCAAAAAGCTTGTATCCAAACCGGTCCGGGTCTTCAAAACAGCGACTGCCAGGGTCTACGAATGGTCCCATAGGTGAGATAAAACATGAGAGGCGTGAATCCGAAGCTTGAAAAAGGTGCTCACAGTAGTGAATTGTTGACATAACTGATTCTCTGCTTTGTTTCGGCAGGCCAATCATAAAGAAGACATCTACGCGATGGCATCGAAGAGCAAGGGCCTCAGTGATAACAGCCTCCATCGCTGTGTTTGAGTAGAAAACCTTTTCATCTTGGAGACGCCGAATCTTTTCGTCGTGGCTTTCCGGTGAAAGTTCCAGACTCCAATTCGGGATGGCATCATCGATAGCCCGCAGATAGTCTAGAGAGGGCATATCAAAAACTTCAAAGACGATTTCATTCTTGATCTTTGCTGATTTAAGTTGTTTTAGAGTTTCATATGCATGCTCCTCTTCAACCTGGCACAGATCGCCAACCAGGAAAATGGGGCCTTTTGAGAAACGACTGATGTCAACGATGTTTTTTGCGAGATTTTGTGGACTACGGAACGTTGGTCTATGACGTATATTGAGAAGCTTGTTGGCCTGACTTGAACCTCCGCAGGTTGAGCATTCATGTGCACAGCCCTTGACCGTGAATACTGCTGTAATTGGGTTCTGCCACCAACCATTAAAAGGCAGAATGCTTTGCAGATCGCGATAGCGCAATACCATTTTCATGATTTGTTCCGGAAGGATATCAACGTAATCTGAGGTTGACGGGACAAAGGTCAATGGGTTAACGCAAACCTGTCCCCTCTGTTTCCAGGTCAAGTTTGCCACCTTGTCCAATGATTCACCTGAATTCAGACTTTTCAACAAGGAATACAAAGGCGGTTCTGTAGAATCACCTCTCATCACAAAGTCTACCTGGGGGTATTGAATAAGCTCTTCGTGGAAGTAGGTTGCAGAAAGTCCCCCAAAGATAATGGGTACGTCCGGATGAATCTCTTTCGCCAACTTTGCTATTTCGATGGCTCCATGTGCATGGGGAAGCCAATGTAAATCGATGCCAATTGCTTTGGGTTTGATTTTAGTCAGGAACTTGGGAACATCAAAGTTAACATCGTTCATCATCCTTAACGCCAGATTCACAATTCTTACCTTGAGCCCGCGAGATTCCAGATAGTTTGCTATTGTAATAAATCCGAGCGGATACATCTCAAAGACGGGAGACGAAGGGATAAGGTCACTGATCGGACCGTACATGATCGCCTTTTGTCTAAAATCGTAGACACTTGGCGGGTGAAGCAAGAGAAGGTCAACTTGAGTCATATAGGCCTCGGCGCTAATCTGCTCAGCATTCAAATATTAACTAAGGCCAATTATACCACCAATGGTCTTGTCTTCTTGAAAGGCACCTTCGCCTGTAGAGAGTAAAATTAAAGGAAGCGCGCAAACAAAAAGGGCTGCGAAATATCCGCAGCCCTTTTTGCTTTTTAGTCATTGATGGAATTGAGGTTTTAGCTTGCGACGTGGTTCTGCCAATCTGCCAGAAACTTTTCCAAACCAATGTCGGTAAGTGGATGCTTGGCCAACTGCAACATGACACTGTACGGGATGGTGCAGATATCGGCGCCCATCAAGCCGGCCTGAAGGACGTGTTGCGGGCTGCGGATTGAAGCGACGATGATTTCAGTTTCGTAGCCGTAGTTGTCAAAAATAGTGCGAATCTGATCAACACCTTCCATGCCGTCATGACCGATATCATCGAGGCGACCCACGAAAGGAGAGACGTAGGTTGCGCCGGCCTTGGCAGCTAAAAGAGCTTGAAGTGGTGAAAAGATCAGGGTCAGGTTGGTTTTGAAGCCCTTTTGGCTCAGCACCTTGGTGGCTTTGAGGCCTTCTTCAGTGATTGGAAGTTTGATGACGATCTTATCTTTATCAAGTTTTGCCAACTCTTCGGCCTCAGCGATCATGCCGGGAGCATCGGTTGCAACAACCTCTGCGGAGATCGGACCATCGACCAGTGCGATGATTTCCTTGAGGACTTCGTGAAAATCGCGGCCACTTTTGGCAATTAAAGACGGGTTGGTGGTGACGCCATCAACCAGGCCCAACTCGTTGGCAGCGGCAATTTCTTCAACTTCAGCGGTATCAATAAAAAATTTCATGTATCAGCTCCTGATAGGGGTTAAGTATATTTTGAGATGTGCTTAATTTTGCTTCTGATACTTGTCGCGGCATGCATTTGAACAGAAAAAATGGGTCGAACCCTTGATCTGTGCTTTGACAGCATCGTTGCGTGGAACGTAGGTACCACATTCGGGGTCAAGAATCATCTCTTCACCACGGGAGGTCTTCTCCGGTGGCGGCGTAGCATTCTTGGTCAAGGCCTGTTTGATGATCTGATAAGCCGTGTAAATCAGAAAACCGACAAGGAGATAGATTAGGGGACGAACGAGCATACGGTTACCAGGTTGTGCGTAGTGGCACAAGCTCCTTGAAGCCGGCAATGTCTGTGGCCAGTTCAGCAATGGTTCGGTCAAGCAAGGGGTGCTTGAGGCCCGGAGCGAGCTCCATCATGGGGGCGAGCACGAAAGCGCGTTCCTGGAGTCTAGGGTGCGGCGTGGTCAAATGTTCTTCCGTGAGAACCAGATCGTTATAAAAAAGGATATCGATGTCAAGGGTCCGAGGTGCCCATCTGACCGGGCGAGAACGTCCGAACTCATCTTCGACGGCCAAGCAGGCTTCAAGCAATGCCATGGGATCTAGAGAGGTCTGAACCTTCAAGACAGTGTTCAGAAAAAGGGGATTGTCGGCAGGACCACCAATGGCTTCAGTTTCATAAACTCCTGATGCTTTAACCAGGTCAATGTCAGGTCGGTTGGTCAGTAAATCGCGACCTCCTCGTAAGAAGGCGAGGCGATTTCCAAGGTTGCTACCGAGACCAAGGTAGGCTGTGCTCATGTTTGTTAAACTCCTTCTGATTCGGTTTGAATTTAACCATAGTGGCCGATGGGCGTCAACCACACTGATAAGCTTTGTTGAAAACCGATTGCGATGCAACCTGATATAATTGATTCAAGATGTGATTCTTAGCTTCTTTCTGGTTGAAAAGACCTTTTGTCCGGAGGTTATGATGAACAAGTCAGTGGCAGAGGTTTCATCCACAAAGGTCCCCTGGCATGTGCTTGAGGACTCCGAAGTTCTGGAGAGGACAAAAAGCCACCTGGATGGGCTGACTGCTCGTGAAGCCAGAGATCGTTTATACCAATACGGCGCGAACCGTTTGCCAAGTAAGCCCCCGCCTGGCCTTGGCCTTATCTTTCTGCACCAATTCCTTAGCCCTTTAATTTACATCCTTATTGTCGCTGGAGTGGTGTCTTTTGCCATTGGCGAATGGACCGACGCAGGCTTTATCTTTGCCGTTATTCTGCTTAATGCCACGTTGGGCACTTTTCAGGAGTGGAAGGCTGAGCGTAGCGCAGCGGCCCTCCAGCAAATTTTAAAAACGTGCTGTCGGGTAAAACGCGACAATCATCTTTTCGATCTTGATGCAGAAGAACTGGTTCCCGGCGATATTGTTCTTCTCGAGTCTGGAAACCGCGTGCCTGCGGACATCCGTCTGTTTGAAGTTCATAATCTCTCTGTAGATGAATCGCTACTGACCGGGGAATCACAAGCGGTTGGTAAGCAGACAGGACGATACCCTGAGTTAACGCCTTTGGGTGGAAGGTTAAATTTGGCCTTTGCTGGAACGACTGTGAGCATTGGTCGAGGATACGGAGTTGTTGTGGCAACGGCGCAAGAAACAGAGGTTGGATCAATTGCGACTGCAGTAGCGACAACCGCATTGGTGAAGCCTCCGTTAGTGATTCGTATGGAGCAGTTTGCTCGTCAGGTGAGTTATCTGGTTGTCGGTTTTGTGATCTTGCTGGCTGTTGTTGCTGCCGCACAAGGAACCCCGTTCAACGAAGTGTTTCTGCTGGCCGTTGCTCTGGCGGTATCGGCGATCCCTGAAGGCTTGCCAGTGGCGATGACTGTTGCCTTGTCAATTGCCACCACGCGCATGGCGAGACGTAACGTCATCGTGCGTAAGTTGACAGCCGTGGAAGGGTTGGGTAGTTGCACCTGTATTGCAAGTGACAAGACTGGCACATTGACTGTTAATCGGCAA
>CBDUFN010000202.1:0-5509 GCA_965366475.1 uncultured bacterium
GTGACACGATTTATCGTTATGGTGGAGAGGAGTTTGTTGCTTTGCTTCCGGAGACTCCTCTAGCTGAGGCGGTCAAGGTTGCGGAACGCATCCGAATCTTTGTTGAGACAGAGTCTCCACGGTTTCTGACGGGTATTACGAAGACACATGGAATTACTGTCAGTGTTGGTGTTGCGGCTGTTCCGGATAACGGCACAGAGGCCAAGTCTTTATTAAAAGAAGTCGATGATCTGATGTATAAAGCCAAGAATGAAGGCAAGAATAAGGTCTACTGTAGTTTGACTCCCTAACGAAACCTCTTCTGTTTCAGCTTTAGCTGAAACGATAGATAATATTATATGGCTTCTGAAAGAATACTTATTGTTGATGACGAAGACGGCATGCGCCGTCTTTTGAGTCGTGTTCTGACCCGTGAAGGTTACGACACTTCAGCTGTTGGTAGCGGTGCCGAAGCGTTGCGACTGGTCTCAAGCGAACGCTTCGATCTGGTTGTGACTGATATCAAGATGCCTGAGATGGACGGTTTGCAACTCCTGGCGGAGTTGAAGGAATACGTGCCTTCATTGCCCATTATTGTTATCACCGCTTATGGCACGATTGAAAATGCTGTTCAAGCATTGCGCTCCGGTGCCTACGATTATATCGCCAAACCGTTTGAAAATGATGAAATCAAATTGACTGTTGCCAAGGCGTTTGAACGTGAACGTCTCTTGGCCGAGAATCGCTATCTTCATGCCGAACTTGAAGGTCGCTATGATTTTTCCGGTATCATTGGTGGCTCGTTGGCGATGCAGCAGGTTTATGAAATGTCCTCGTCTGTTGCCGTCAGTAATGCGAACGTCTTGATTACCGGTGAATCAGGGACAGGGAAAGAGTTGCTGGCCCGCTCCATCCATTACAGTTCATTGCGTAAAGAAAAACCTTTTGTTGTTTTGAATTGCGCGGCTATTTCTGAAGGCGTTTTGGAAAGTGAACTCTTTGGGCATGAAAAGGGTGCATTCAGTGGCGCTTTGGATACCCGTAAAGGGCGTTTCGAAAGAGCGGATCAGGGCACTCTCTTCATTGATGAAGTGGCCGAGATGAGTATGGCCGCTCAAGTTAAGCTCTTGCGAGTGATTCAAGAGCATGAGTTTGAACGTGTTGGCGGTAATAAAACTATCAGTGTTGATGTTCGTATTGTCGCAGCTACCAACAAGAAACTCGAGGATCAGGTGAAGGACGGCAAGTTCAGGGAAGATCTTTATTATCGCCTGAATGTAGTCAATATAAATGTTCCGCCACTGCGTTCTCGCCGCGAAGATGTTGAACCTCTCTCACGCTTCTTCCTTGAAAAATACACGGCTGAAACAGGTAAAAAAATCAGTGACCTGTCACCACGTGCTCTCAGTTGCTTGCTTGCTCATGATTGGCCTGGAAATGTCCGTGAACTTCAAAATGCCATTGAGCGTGCTGTGGTCCTCTCTAAAGGGAGTGTCTTAACGCCTCGAGACTTCCCGCAAGGGATGCAGGGTGATGATCAGATTTGCCTTCAGGTTCCTGAGAAGGGTGGCAGCCTTACGGTTATTCTTGAAGATCTGGAACGTCAATTGATTATACAAACGTTACAGCGTGAAGATGGTTCTCAGACACGAGCCGCAGAAACCTTAGGTATCAAACGTACGACCCTGCGATATAAGATGGAAAAGTATCGCATGATCGATTAATCCCTCACCCCCGACAGAAACTTGTCTTTCCTCCCCCTGAGGAGACAACTCCTTTACGTCATCCTGCTGAAATCGCACGGTTTTTCGCCTTTAATTCTGGTACGTTCCTTGCTGATAATAAATTGAGGTCATTGATGGCCTCAATTTATGAGTGTGTTCTTCTTAAGGATTATCCCTGTGCCTCGTTCAATTGCTAACGTATTAATTCTTTGCGCTGTGATGCTACTGTGCCTTTACGGTTGTAGTGATATCCCTGCGGATCGTACTTATGCGCTCTGGCTTGATAGCTCACCGACAGTTGAAGATTGGGAGCGTGCTCTACCGAGAGCTGTCAACGTGCGTGGTGGCCGGCCTCATAAGTTAAGGACTTTTACCGATATCGATGAAGACACGGTTCACACTTCAACTGCGTCCTGTCACCATGGCTCGCGCATTCCTGAACCGGTTCCCGTAGATATTCGGGCTTTTTATACTGATCAAGAGCTTTTCTTGCGCCTGAGTTGGGAAGACGCCACACGGGATCAAGCTATGTTTGACTGGTTGTTCGATGGCAAGTCCTGGCAAAATACAGGGAATTTGGAAGATGGCTTTGGGTTGTTGTGGGATGTCAAGGGGGCGTTCAATAACTTCTCTTGCTCTTACGCTTGCCATATCAGCGACTTTGGTGTGAGCCAGGCAAACTTTCACGCTTCAAACAAGATGCGTATGGCGAAAGAGGGTGCATGGCTTGACCTTTGGAACTGGAAAGCTGCTCGAACTGCCCTACTAGGTTTCGCTGATGATCGTTATCTTGATTTTGAAGGAATGCATGGTGATACACCGGGTGAACTGTACACAGAGAATTCCAAGGCACACGTCGATGCGAATCCGGATGTTAAGCCTTTTGACGAAGGAGATGCTCCAGTTTATGATGCGGAGCGACTTCCTGCGAGTGAGGGTTTTCGCCCTCCTGGAACTTTAGCGCCTGGTTATCTGGTTAAGCGTCCTGTGGGAGGGCGCGCTGATGTTTCAGCCGTTACGCATTATGAATCCGGGCGATGGATTGTCATCCTACGTCGGGCTTTGAAAACCGGTGATCCCAGAGACGTTGTTTTTGTTCCTGGAGATGAGGTTGGCGTCGCTTTTGGCTTGGCTCTTATGGACCATTCCCTCTATGAGCACTATGCCTCAAATACTGTAGAGCGCTTGGTGCTGCTTAAACCGTAACTGAAAATTAGCTGCTGGAGAGTTAAATTGAAAACAAAAGACCTGATTAGCTTGTTGCTACTAAGTACATTGATCCTATTGCTTGCCGGCTGTGGTGGCGATGGTTCTTCTGATACAAAAACGTCGTCTGGGCCGGGAGGACTGCAAGGGCAGGTGACGGTTCCATTGGAAGGAGTACGTCTTTACGTGTATCAACCCGGTATGGACTTCTACGGGCCTGCCTTTGCGATTTCTTCTGCAACTGGCGAGGATGGCCAGTTCGATCTTGAACTCCCTGATGGTGACTATGTTGTCGTTGCGAGAAAGCGCGTTGGCGGCGAAGAATCAGGACCGGTTGTGGCCGGTGATAATCGTAGCGAATTTATAAAAGTCTCGGTTAAGGGGGGCGTTGTCGATTTGCAGATCTCCGCTCCTTTGAAGATAGGTAATCAACGTAATTTTACCGGTGATATTGATGAATCAAGGACCGGTCTTGCTGGTCAAGTCCTCGATAGTGATGGCAAACCTGTTGTGGCTGCAAGGGTTCATGTTTACGACCATGTGCAGATGTCTGAACGGCCAAAATTTGTGTCGGAAAAGACCGGACCCGATGGCCGCTTTCTGATTTATCTTCCTGCTGGTGGAACCTACTACCTGGCTGCTCGCGACAAATTCGGTGGTCCACCAAAGCTCGGCGATCTCTATGGCCGTTATGATAAAGGAACCATTGAGCCTTCTGCTGTTGTGGTTATGGAAGGTCAGCTTTTGAAACAGGTCGACATCACAGTGACCAAGGTTTGGTAAGAATGTTGCGTTTTTGTTTCCTCGGTATATGTTTACTTGTCCTTTCCGCCTGCACGGCTGAGCCGGTTCTGAATATCGAAGAGTTGGAAGCGAATGCTCGTGGTGGAGATCCGCAGGCCATCGCTCAATTGGTTGGTTTGCTTTCTGCCGAAGAGGCTGGTTTTTCTGATCGTGTTTATAAAATGATTGTTGAAATTGGTGAAAGGGCGGTTCCAACCCTATTGCTGCATGTTCAGGATGAAAATAAGCAGGTTCGTGAGTACGTGATCGCCGCTTTGGGAACGCTCAAGGTTGTTGATGCTATCCCAGAAATCAGCGCTGTGCTCGCGCAAGAACAGTTTGAACGTCGCTATGTCGCTGCTTGGTCGCTCGGTGAAATAGGTGACCCTAAAGCTGTGCCCGCATTGATCTCGTCTCTCTCTGATCAGAACAGTGAAGTGCGTCGTTATGCAACGCGTGCACTGATTAAGTTGAATAAGATTGCTGTGATGCCGTTACTTGATTACCTTGCGCACGCTAAAGGCGAGGGGGCCGCTGCAGCTATTCGTGCGGTTGGCGATATTGCGGACAAGCGTGCACTGGAGACTCTATTGACACTTGTTACAGGTGAGCATCGTGCTGAGGCTTTTCTTGCTTTGGGTAAATTGCGAGATCCTCGGGCAGAGTCTGCCTTGCTTGTCGGCTTGGAAGACTCTGATTCTACTGTACGGATGAACGCTGCTATGGCTCTGGGCCCCCTTGGTAGTCCCGCTGCTGCAGACGCTCTATTGAAAACTGTTGATGATGAAATCCATGTTGTTCGGGAATGGTCCGCACGATCCTTGGAGATGATTACCGGGAAACCGGTGCTTTATCGTAATAGTCATGATGAGTACGTCCGTCCGTACCAGGTTTATCATTGAAGAAACGAACGCGGGACGAGATTCGTGGTCTGATGAATAACTGTTTCTCGACAGTTCTTACCACGTTCCCTGCACCACGTACCTCGTATCAGGATTTTCTATGCTGAAAAACATTCTCGATATTCCTTTTCTAGGGACACTCACAAGATCAACGTGGACGTGGCGATTGATTCGTTTGGCGATGCTCGCACTTCTGCTGGTGATGATTGCTTTTGGCTGGCATCAGCATGCTATTCCTGGTGTCGATGTTCGTGACCCTTTGATGTATGCCAACTTTACGACTTTCAACCTCTGGGTTCTCTGGATGATGGGTATGGTCATTGTTGCCCTGTTTTTGGGCCGATCCTGGTGCACCGTCTGTCCTGTGGGCTGGTTAAATGGGGTTTTAAGCCGTTTTGGTTTGCGCCGTGAACTTCCAGCGTGGTTGAACAGTTTTGTTCCTGTGACTCTCGTGCTGGTTTTGTTGCAGCTTCTTGTCTATTTCTTCTCAGTACATCGTTACCCTGACTATACTGCAGTTTTTTTGACGTGGATGATTCTTCTCTCTCTCCTCGCCGGCCTGATCTTTCGTCGCCGCTCTTTCTGTTTGTTACTTTGTCCCGCAGGTGCTGTTTTCAGTCTTTATTCACGTTTGGCTCCATGGCAACTGAGGGTTAAAGATAAAGATGTTTGTGCCGGTTGCTCTGGTAAACCGTGCGTATCAACTGAACCGACATGGAGGCAGGCAACGCTTGGGAGTGTGAGCCTTAATTGGCAAACGCGGCCGGAAGGCTGCCCGGTTGGTTTGACCCTTGCCAATATAGAAGACAGTTCAGTGTGCACCCTTTGTTTGAATTGCGTTCAAACCTGTTGCAACGATAATGTGAAGCTTGGTACTCGATCTTGGTTTGGAGATATAAAACATGGTCGTTTAAA
>CBDUFN010000203.1:0-5501 GCA_965366475.1 uncultured bacterium
ATGGGGTTCATAACCTGCCCTCGTTCCAAATTAGTTTAACGTTCCTAAATAAACCTCTCTAAGAGACAGGTTCACTTTAAATCACACATTTCGGCCAACATCTCTAGAAAGCGATGCTTGTTTCTTCGGCCATGACACTCACATCTACAGCGTTTTCATCAGAACCTTCGGTATCATCTCCGCCAACAGGGGTCTCTAGAACGCCTGTAACAACAGTGATACTTACATGATTTTCTACACTGGTTGCCGCCCCAAAAGTAGAAGTCACATCGCAACGTACAAAGACATCATCATCAGCCGTATCGTTATCTTCAAAAGCGTAGACATGATAGTCAAAACCGTTCAAATCAGCATTGATGCCACCCAACATTGGATCTGCCGCTGGAGCATTTACTCGACTTTTCCAATTTGGATCGGTCCTAAGAAGAACAACGAAATGGTCTATACCAGCCTCCGCGACATAGATTGCCTGCTGATAATTGCGCTCAGCCCCAGCCAGGCGAATCTCAACCGTTGAGGTCATCAAAGCCATTGAGCCCAGAAGAGTAAGAAAAAGGATTGCGATCAGAACCAGAGGCAATGAGGCTCCTCGTTGACTACGCAAGAATATTTTCAATTGCAGAATCACGTAAACTACTCCGCCCTTATCGTTTGAAAAACGATCTTCTTATTCCCGGAAGGCGTTTGCTTATTAACAATCACAGAAATAGTTTTAACCAACTCAACGGGTGAATTTCTGGCGATGTTCCAATAAACCTGTTGACGAGTGAAATCGAAGCAAGGGTCATCACCACCAGGATCGTATGTTGAGGCGTCCGTAAAAGGAAAAGAGACCGCAGTATGATCGTAATCAGCAGCAGCATCCGTATCAAGGAGACCTGCAGAGCCATTAAGATTGACATCGTCCAGATTGACATGGTCGTAATCAAGAGTAAGGAGCCAATCCATTGTTGCACGGCCAAGATTTGTTCCACAATCAAGCGACCTGGCATGGTCATTGGTACGAAAAGACGTCATCGTCATTGACATAACGACAAGTGCACCGAGAGAAAAGAGTAAAATGGAAACGAGAACCTCGATCATCGAAAACCCTCGACATCGATTATGTTCAATTACAGCAGGTAGAGTTAGATTATTATGATTGCTCTCTATCATATTCACAGAACCCTGACGGCCCCACCTAGCGTAACCATCACACTTTTTGTGGAACCAAGAGCATTGAGTAAATGAATCGTTCCATCACCATTAGACAAGCCTCGCCTGCTCAGAACGAACTTATTACCTGTAAAACCTGAGATACCATTTGTTCCCTGACCGACATCAAAGCGGATCCCTCTATAACTCATAAACTCCCACACACCTGAGTCCACCTGAATCTTATAAATTTCTTCTCCAGCATCCATAACATCATCGTTATCTTTATCAACCCAGATGATAGGACTGAAGGTATCGCTCCCGATGACCTTATGAAATTCAACATGACAATTTCGACCCTGTTGAATCGCTTCAAGGCGCGCTTTACGGATTTGGATATTAATTTCTTGGGCAGCTGATTTAAGACGTATATTGGGAATAAAGAAGGCCATCGACAGGACAGCAGCCGCAGATAAGATGCCAATTAAAGACATCACCACGATCACTTCAAGGAGAGTAAACCCTGCTTCCCGCCTGGCTAGAAATTCTGACAAAACCCGACAACCCCCCGTGGCAAGCAAAAACTCAGTAAAAACTAATCTGCAAGTTTATAGGTTAATGGAAAATAAATCAATTTGAAGAGTTCTGCTGAGATTTCAGGAGGTGCGTTCCGCGACCAATAGATAAGGTGATACACGACAATTGGCAACACGTAGAGAGAGCACCCGCCACTGATCATCAGAGAGATTCGACAAGAGTTGATCGACGGCGGAGCTTTCTTCTTCTCCACCAGGATGAGCGGGATAGACGGTTACGGCCAGTCGTCCGCCGGGAGAAAGGAGGGAGAGCGCTTGCTGCAAAGCTTGACGTGTTGACGTGGAATGGGTGGTCAGTGACTTATCACCGCCAGGCAGATAACCGAGGTTGGCAATGATCGCTTTAACCGGATGCTGAAGAACGTCACCTATGGCGCTGTGGCACGCATGAAGGAGAAAAACACCTGCCTGCCGTGGTAGAACTTGATTGTCAGACCAGGATTGGACAGAAAAATTATGGCTCTGCAAAAGGTCCCGGGTCTGTTCAAGAGCTTCTGCTTGAAGATCAAAGGCGACAACCTGCCCCATAGATCCGACAGCTTCAGCCAACACGTGAGTGTCTCTCCCCTTACCTGCGGTGAGATCAACAGCCAGATCACCATGATGCAAAACATCACAGAGCAGCTTCTGGCTCCAAGGAACGATGCTGGTTAAGGAAGACATGAGGTGCGGAACGCGGGACGAGGAAAGAGGAAAGCAAATAAATGCATGTTCAACTCACTGATAACGAACAACAAGTCACGCCTTCCGGCTCGGATCAACCTCGTTCAAAACCATCAATTTGCGATCAATCACATCCTTATGATCAAGGCGTAACAAGGTGGCCAGTTGCCTAGCCAAAGCATCTTCATATTTATCGAGGGTTCCGTCGGCATAAATCACCCGCCAGATGCCTTCCATAACATCGAGCTTCTCTGCGCGACTGAAATGTGCGTTGATTTCACGGGCAAACTGAAAGAGGTCGAGACTTTCTTCGCGATGGTCATGTGAATAATCAATCAATTCGGCGACGGCCGCGGCAGAAAGGTCGAACTTTTTGGCCAGCAGGTCGTGAACAACTTTCGCTTCTACAGAATGATAATGTCCGTCACTGTGAGCGACTTCCATCAATAGAGCACAGGTCGCGACCTGAACCCTTTCAAAGCGACTTTCTTCGGCGACTTCGCCCTCACCCTGCAACAGGGACATAATACGATTAAACATTGAGTCTAATTATCCTTATTAAAGTTGATGACTCGAGCCTTTTCTAAAGTAATCAAGCCACCCTGAAACATCCCTTCTATCAAGGGAAGTACAGAATTGATTTTTTCTTCGACATCGACAACTTCGACAATCACGGGAAGATCACTGCTCAAGCGCAAGAAACGGTCAGAATGTATCTGACTTTGGGCACCATAACCCATAGCCCCTTTTATGACTGTTGCTCCGGCAACGCCTTCGCTACGAAATAACTCAACCAGAGCCTCATAGAGTGGCGCCTTCTCGTAACGATCACTCTCCCCAACAAAGATACGCATCAGAACCATCTCTTCCTGCTTCAGCATAGTGTCCTCACTATCACGGGTAAAGAGAGATTACATCTGTCGAGCCAGATAGATACCAATTAAAGCCGCAACCACGCACACAGTCACATTCAATAAAATGTTTGCTCCGGCGGCAACCAGACTGCCTTCTTCCAGCAATCTGACCGTTTCGTAGGAGAAAGTAGAAAAGGTTGTAAAACCTCCCAAAAAGCCTACCGTAATACCAAAACGCAATTCGGGACTGAAGAGAGTACTACGCAGGCTCCCTTCCATGATCAACCCGAGCAGAAGTGAGCCAATAACGTTAACGGCCAAGGTGCCATAGGGCAAGGTTCTCCCGACAAGAGCATAAACCCAACCGGAGACCATGTAGCGCGCAATGCACCCCATGCCGCCAAATATTCCTAAATATATTATTTTCACTGAAAGAGGAGCCTAAAAACGTTTCTGAAAGAGCGCATCGAAATCAGTACCACAGGCAGGGCATTTCACTTTTGCCTTTTCATCACTAGGGGCCGTTACGCACGCAGATAAAAACATTGCCAGGACAAGCCCCAGAATAAAGAGCCGAATATTGAACATGACCGTACCTCCCAACCCAAGTGATATCAACAAATTCCTTCAACATTATGAGCGGGCATTCGCAAAGTGTCAACTTTTCCAAGGGCCTTAACATACAGAACTTTCAAGTCGACTCTTGCATTATTACATTCAGTTTGATATATATACTTAGCACTCAACAGAGAAGAGTGCCAAACAACCGTATTTAGGGGGCTTAATCCATGAGTACATTCAATTTACCAGTTACAACTGACACGTTTGAACACTATATGGTCCAGGTGAACCGCTTCGATCTCTTGAGCGCGGAAGAAGAGTACGACCTTGCGACAAGGCATCTGCAAGACGGGGACATGTCCGCGGCCCATAAGCTGGTCTGCGCCAACCTTCGCTTCGTTGTTAAGGTTGCCAATGAATACCGCGGCTACGGTCTGCGTCTCCTCGATCTGGTTCAAGAAGGCAATATCGGCCTGATGATGGCCGTCAGGAAATTTGACCCGGAACGTGGAACACGATTGATCACTTATGCTGTCTGGTGGATTCGTGCGTACATCCAGAGCTATGTCATGCGCAGTTGGTCGATGGTGAAGATCGGCACGACCCAAATGCAGAAAAAGCTCTTCTTCAAACTGGCTCAAACACGTAAAGCTCTCCGCAACCTCACCGGCACCGAAGAGATTGAAGACATAGCTCGCGAGCTTGACGTAAAAGAAGATGTGGTGGTTGAAATGACCCAACGAATGGGAAGTCGCGACACCTCACTCGACGTCGAATTAACTGAAGGAGAAGGCTACACTCTCCTCGGTACACTGAAAGACGAAAGAGCCAGCCAGGAGGAATTACTTCTTGCTCAAGAAGAGAAGCAAATCAACACAGAGAGGACGTCTGCGGCACTAGCAGAGTTGAAACCTCGCGAACGTCAGATCGTAGAGCAACGGATTCTTGCTGACCCTCCAATTACATTAAGGGAATTGGCCGATGAATTCGGTGTTAGTCGTGAGCGAATTCGCCAGATAGAGCAAAATGCTCTGGGTAAGCTACGCAAGGTCATGACTGAAGAGCCCTCTTGAAAGCCTTTAAATTAAGAAGGCATAGAGAGGAAACGATTGACAAATGAGAGGAATTGCCGTTATCTAATGCATTCTTCCCGCAACGAATTTAATGTTCAACACCTTCACTTAAAAGGGCGATCAGTATGTATAAATCGTTAACCTGTTTTCTCATCTCGAGTCTTCTACTGCTTGCGGCCTGCGCCCCCAGCACGGTTGTTCCCCCGGCTAAAAATGCCAGTGTTTATTTTCAGGAGGGTGAAGAGTTCTACGAGAAGGGGCTTTACAGAGACGCCATCGCTTCTTGGGAGAAAGTTCGCGACAGCTACTTTTCTCCAGAGCTGAACACACTGGCCGAACTAAAAATAGCGGAAGCACATTTTCTTGGCGAAGAATACGTGGAAGCAGGCGTTGCCTATGAAGCCTTCCTAAAGAACCACCCTGACCATCCACGGGTGCCAGATGTTCTTTATCAACTCGGGCTCTCCTACACCTTCCAGATGCTCGCCCCTGATCAGGATCAAAGTGCAACAATCTATGCACTGAACGCCTTCCGCACCATGCAAGATCGTTTTCCTGAAGACCGGCGTAAAGAAGAAGTACAGATCTACGTCGACCGCTGCCTCAATCAGTTGGCTGCC
>CBDUFN010000204.1:0-5486 GCA_965366475.1 uncultured bacterium
GTAAATCCATCTGAATTCAAATGGCTAACGGGTGAAGACTTGTTGACGTCATATGTTAGCAATAAGAGCTTTGGATTACAGTTTTGTAAAACATGCGGGTCTACTCTTTGTGGAACTTTCAACGGTAAAATCCACGGCATCACCTTGGGATGTTTGAATGGAGACCCTGAAGTGGAACTGGGCATGCACATTCATGTCGGTTCCAAAGCAACATGGGAGACAATCCCTGATGGTGTCCCCCAATTTATAGAGGGCCCACCAGACAATGCTTAAGCAATAATTCAACCAGAAGGTGAGAGACATCAGCGGTTCGCGAAAAACTTCTATATCCTTGAAAAGAATCAACTTCAGCCCACTTTGCTTCAATCATTAGGCCACAACAGGAAGTTCATGAAAGTTTTAGACTTTAGAAAAGTAGATGCCTTTGCTTCTGCTAACTCCTCAGGCAATCCAGCCGCGGTTATTTATCTGGATACGATTGATGAACTGCCTGACAACGAAAAACTCGAATTGGCAAAAGAACTAAAGGGCTTTGTCAGTGAGGTTGGATTTGTTAGTCGCGGAACGAATGTGGACTTCCAGCTGCGATACTTTTCTTCAGAACGAGAAGTCGACTTCTGTGGCCATGCGACCATTGCTATTCTAAATGACCTCATCGCCAACGACGATGAGATGCAAACAAAAAAGACTCTTTCTATCGAGACACGTAACGATCGATTAATGGTTGAGAATCGTTACAGTGAGGAGAAAAGCGTCTATATCTCTGCGCCTGCTCCCCGCTTCTCACAGAAAACGATAGACTCGACTGAGATTGCTTGTGCTCTTAACTGCCCAGTTGATGACATCAATAATAAACGGCCCATTCAAATAGTGAATGGTGGTCTTGAAACGCTTGTTATCCCTATGGTCGGTCTTGAAGAAATTCTTTCTGTATCACCGGACCTTCAGAGACTCAACGAGTTTTGTGTGAGGATCGGTGTCGATATCATAATCCTCTATTCCTCGAAAGTTGCAACTGAAGGCTGCAGTTTCAGGACAAGGGTGTTCGCCCCGACTTTCGGTTATCTGGAAGACCCTGCGACAGGTTCTGGTAATGCTGCGTTGGGTTATTACCTTTTAACGCACGACATGTGGGACGGAGAGATGATAAAAATTGAACAAAACGGCTTTCGCGACGCACCAAACTTCATACAACTTTTTTCAAAGCAAGAGGATCAAACAGGTTCAAGGGTATGGTTTGGCGGTGGAGCCGTTCTAAAGATAAAAGGCCAATACAGTTTACGCTCGAAAAATATTAAGTGAACGTTCCTGGCGCAGTCAGGACATCATATGGGTGAGCCACTTATGGGTTATACACACTGGAAAGATCTACTCTAACCCTCTTAACGTTGTGAGAGGATAAGGTTTGAACTATCATTTTGAAAACACCTCAGGCTTGGGCAAAAGTGCATCTATTCCAGATGAAATTAAAGGGTGGAATTGGGGCGCATTCTTATTTAACTGGATTTGGGGTATTGGAAATAGCACGTATATAGCGTTTCTTGTCTTCATCCCATTATTTGGATTGATCGTCCCATTTATCCTCGGTGCAAAGGGCAATAAGTGGGCGTGGCAAAATCGAGCATGGCGTGATGTAGAACACTTCAAGAAGACGCAAAGAAAGTGGACGGTTGCTGGTTTAATTCTCGTTTTTGTGGTTTTTCCGGCATTTATATTCCTCATTATTGGGAGCATGAAACAGAGTGACGCTTACCATATGTCACTTATTGAATTAAAAAATAATTCTCAAGTTATTGAGTTGATCGGTCAACCCGTTGAGTCTGGTTTTTTTGTGACTGGAAAGATTTCTTCTGGTACGAATTCTGGAAAGGCTTTGCTGAACTTTTCAATCAACGGACCAAAGGGAGAGGCGAAAGCACAAGTTGAGGCTCTCAAGGAAATTGATGGGTGGCACATCAAGGAACTTCTTGTTTATTCTGATGACAAAAAGAAACTATTAACAATAATAAGTTCAAAATAAAAAAATTGTGTTTAACCACCAAGTTGTGCGAATGGGGAGAGGAAACAACATGATAAGAAAGTTCGCCACGCTTTTAATAATCGCTGCCTTCTTGACCTTGCCAAGTTTCTCCTTTGCCCTTCGATGTGGTAACGACCTCGTTGACATTGGGGACTTGAAAATTCAAGTTCAATTGGCTTGCGGGGAACCATTCTCTAAAGAACCCATTGGTTACATTGATCAATTAAGATACACACACCAGGAAGACAACTCAGGTCATAAAAATTATGACAACAAAGAAACCATTGAAAGAATCAGGGTGATGTCGGTTGAAGAGTGGATCATAAAGAACAAAAACAATTACTACAGTCTTATCTTTGAAGGCAACACTTTGAAGACGATTGAGTGGGCAGGCAGAGAATAATAGATTAACTGTCGTGGTGACACATCGGTGTTGCTGTATTACGTCAGCTTGCTTAGCTTGATTCATCATATAACGAAACTTACTAAAGGAGATTCGCCATGTCCTACTACTTCAACAAAACAGTCGCGATGAGCTTTGATGAAGCCATTTCAAAAGTAACGGAAGAGTTAAAGAAGGAAGGGTTCGGAATTCTCACTGAGATTGATGTTACTGAGACATTAAAAAAGAAATTAAATGTAGATTTCCATAAATACAGAATACTAGGAGCCTGCAACCCTCCCTTTGCCTACAGAGCGTTACAAGCAGAACCCAGGATTGGAACAATGTTGCCTTGTAATGTTATCGTGCAAGAATTAGAGAGTGGCGACGTTGAAGTCACCGCTGTGGATCCTCTTTCATCTATGCAGGCGATAGAAAACAAGGCGCTACAACCAATTGCAGAGGAAATACAAGCAAAGTTAAAGAAAGTCATTGATCAATTATAAACTCAGGAAAACCCACACAACAAAAACATGAACCTCTTGCAAGGTTCTTCTTCGTGTTACAAATATAAAAAGGTTCAAGTTCAACCGGTCGACTATTGTGAACCATTAGCTTTCAATGAAGAGGGCGAATCCTTTGATCAGACTTCAGGTAATATTTTTAGTACTTTCTGCCATCGTATATTTCCTCTCCGGTTTGTCTGGAAAGTATTCCATAAGAAAAAAACTAATTCTTGCAGTAACTACTTACATAGTCTTATTTGTAACTGTCTTCGTGATGGTTCTAATAACCGGCGACAAGCCTTACTAGGGGAAGGTGAGATCAGGGACTATGAAATCAACCTCTCAAGCGCACAAGACATTGGTCGTTTGTTTAATCGGTTCATAACAGGGGACAACCTCTAACACATTTAGCTTTGTCTGTCGGTCGTTTATGTCTGCAAGGAAGTTATGACCTTTAAACGCATTGCTGTTCTAACATCACTGGCGATGATTGCATTTGCAGGGAATTCACTACTATGCCGTGTTGCCTTGAAACAAACTATTATCGACCCTGCAAGTTTTACGACAATCCGACTGATCTCCGGCGCAGCAATCCTTTGGTTCATTGTAAAAGTTCGTAGGGAAACACAAAACGGTCATGGCAACTGGATGTCATCCTTTGTTTTGTTTGCATACGCAGCGGGGTTTTCTTTTGCTTATGTGAGTCTGTCTACTGCAACAGGCGCTTTGTTGCTCTTTGGAGCAGTGCAAGCAACAATGATTGGCTACGGTTTGTTTGTAGGAGAACGCCTGGCTAAGTGGCAAACCTTTGGCCTCATCCTGGCCATTTTCGGAATCATTATCCTATTGCTACCAGGGCTTTCTGCCCCCCCACTGGTGGATTCTCTCTTAATGTTAGTTGCCGGCATTGCCTGGGGCATCTATTCCATACGGGGGAAAGGATCTGGAGATCCAACGAAAGTAACAGCTGGGAATTTCTTGCGGACCATCCCAATGGCGATAACATTAAGTGTATTAACTTTAAACACTATGTCTCTGGATAGTGCCGGGTTTGGATATGCTGTTGCTTCAGGCGCTCTGGCCTCAGGAATAGGTTACGCCATCTGGTACTCAGTCGTCCCATCGTTGAACGCTACGAGTGCCTCTACAGTACAACTCAGCGTTCCTGTGATTGCGGCATTAGGTGGCGTTCTTTTCCTTGCTGAGCCAATAACGTTGCGCTTGGCACTTGCTTCTTTTGCAATTCTCGGTGGAATTATGCTCGTCATTAGAGAAAAGGCTAGCAAACAGTCTCCAACCCTCTAATCAACTTGGAATAGAATGCGACTGCTATCAATTCATATAAAAAGGATGCAATTGAAGTGTCGTTCTTTCTATCTTATTTCAACTTATAATCACGACGAATAGGCTTAAAAATGAAGCTTTACTTCATTATTTTGTGTCTATTTCTACTGTCTTCTATTGTTGGCTGCATTCCTAACGCTGTCACATACTATCGCCCAACGTCAAACATCGGAAATGTACTTACAGGTCACTGCATCCCAACAGACTCGGCAATCGAATTCAAATTACCAAGTCATAATAGTCATATACGTGTGAGAGTATGGGCGGATAACGGCGATGAGATCAAACAGGTAAGTATATTCTTCTCAGGTGAAGGTTGGAACGAGATTCATTTCACGTCAGCTAATTTCCAGATACACAACATTGAGAACAATACGATTACTGTTCCTTCATCGGTTATAGCTTATAAAACTGATGGCTTTTCAAACGTATTTACCGAACCCTATCTGGCACCACCGGAACGTCCGGGAGCTTTCAGATTCCAGATTCAAATAAATTCAAAAAACCCTCTGCCTAACAGCTTTGAGTTATTAAGCCCTACCATCGTTATCGATGGAGAAGATATTGAATTTCCGCCGATTCGTTTTGATAAAAAGCAATGGATAGGAATAAGCCCTCTTAACTGCTGACCATATCTAACACTTTAATCATCCTGAGAGATCATGCGTGCTGGCGATTTAGAATAAACGAATAAAGCCAAACGAGTCGCCGACAGCTTCTTACTTTACCTTTAAAAGGCACAGACGACCTGTCAGGCGAGTTTCGACACTGAACACAGCACTAGAGAAGTTAAAAAGGTATTGAGGCGTAAGACAGATGATTTGATAAAGGAGGCGTACATTCTATACAGAGATGTCTTCACCCAGCTTTGACCATTTAAGATCGATGGCTAACTGGGGGAAAGCAAAAAAGGCCCTGTCTCGTAAAGAGACAGAGCCTTTCTAAATAATTTCAGCGACGACCTACTTTCCCACACAGTTGCCCATGCAGTATCATCGGCGCGATAGGGCTTAACTTCTGTGTTCGAGATGGGAACAGGTGTGACCCCTATGCTATTGCCACTGAAAATCGTAAATTCGGTTTTAATTGCTTAGTAAATATTTTTTTGCTTAAACTTAAGTGTTTGAAGTTGGGGGGAAGACAACACCTCCCATTCAACCAGGAACTTCTCACAAAAAAGCAAAAGCCCTGCCTCGAAAGGAGACAGGGCTTTTCTAAATAATTTCGGCGACGA
>CBDUFN010000205.1:0-5435 GCA_965366475.1 uncultured bacterium
GATAAGGAAGAACTGAAGATTGACCTTGATCAGGGGCTTTTAACAGTACAGGCCAAAGGAACATCACACGTGAATGGCGATTCTGTACGACGTGAATTTTTACCCGGCAGCTTTTATCGACAATTTCAGCTTTCTGATGAAATTGATTCGCAAAACATTGCTGCAGAAATGAAGAACGGGGTTCTGACCCTGCTCTTGCCCAAGTCAGAAGCAGCTAGACCCCGGCGCATCGAAATAACAACAACTTAGGTCTTTGAAGAATCTGGGCTTCAGCCCCACCGCCCGCCGGGTCGTGGGGCTTTTCTTTGAAAGCTTAGGCTGTTAAGAGCTAAAAAACACAGGGAACAAACCTCTTGATTGAATTCATAATCGAATTGCCGACTAAAATATAGCTGCAAGATTGTGCTTTCCCTTAAATGTCATGGCAAACAAGATTAATATAATACGTATTCTTATAAATCTCTTCGCAGCTCATTTCTTATGTCATTTATGGGTATTTAGTCGTCGGCAAGTGTCTGATACCAAGTCTGTAGGCTCTCCTTAAATCAGTCACCAAAAAGCCTCCTGCAAATGTGCCGATGGCTTGTTGGTAAAATCATATCATCCATAAATTCTTATTGACCAAGCAACGGAAACCTTCGGCATCAAACGCCAAAAACTGAACAGTCCTACTAATTTGTGCCAGAAAGTTTGGCGAACTTTAAGTTGTTCAAAGGCGGCAGGATTCGTCCAGGTAATTCATGATCGCTTTTCCCCCGCTGATAAGTTGGACATGCTTTTGCTGCTCAACCAAGAGTACCGGAATAGATTTTTGACCAAGAGACAGCATGAAGGTCCTGTTGACCCCGACATCGTAGTGCTCGTTGGTCGCCAAGGTTGTAAAAGGAAACTTAGTAACCTTACTCACCGGATTGAAGCTGACCGAGCAGCTAGTTCCCTGCTGCAGCGATTTAATAACTCTTTCACAGTGCGGGCATGTAGACGAGAAGAACAGGGTGAGTTTCGGCCTGTTTTCCTCTCCCGAAAGGACTGCATAAGCTCCATTTCCCAGGGTGCTGATCCCTGCTTCGCTAGATTCAGGTGTCGTTGCATTGAACTGCAGAGTCGAGAAGGCGATCACAACAGCGACAAATATGGCTACACCGGTCACGGCATGGTGGAGACCGTGCAGGAGATTGAGTAGGGCCACAAGTGAAAAAACGATCAGGCAGTAGGTACAGAAGGCATCGACGACAACATACTGAAAAGAAACCAGCACGCCCTCCGCGGCTAAGCCGGCAAGCAGAAGCATGCGGACGTAGAACTGCAATTCCTTGCTTTTTCGCCCGGTCCAGACACACCAAAAGATCGCCTGAAAGAAGAGCAGTCCGAAAAAGTTGAAAAAGACGGGCGGAATCGTGGTCTGGCTGTCGACAATCTCGCAGCCTCCGCTGAAGCAGATACCATCCAACCCGCTCTCTAGCAGGATAATCTGCGCCAAGGTGAGCAGGCTCCCGCCCAATGTGACAATAATCGAAAGCTTTGTCGGCATGGGGTGTCTCTGGAACTTTCGGTACAACTCAATCATGCTTTTTTTCCTTAGGTCTTTTAGTCAAGCAAATGTCGCCTTTGCAAATATACGCCGTAAACTGAGAACCGTCAAAAGTCGATCTCTCCAACAGATTGTGTCAGCATCTTTTGCTGGCCGAAATCACCTGTCGCAGGTAGTTCCTGGAAACCTTGCGGCTGGTACTCTTGCTACAGCAGTTCTGTGGACACATTCAAGGCCTCCTGCTTTTATCCATTTCATAGTCTCTCAAAACTTCAGCCACCCGAATTCTGAAATCAGCAAAAATCTCAGATTTGCCTTTCTCCTGAGCCAGACGATGCAGATCAAACTCGCGCCATTGCTTAACCGAAGCGTCATCTTTCCAGAAGGAAAGAGAACAGAGTTTGCCTTCTTCAGACAAACTGGAAAAACGTTCGATCGAAATAAAACCTGGGACGTTAACAAGATGTTCGCGGAGTTCTGCCGCTATCTGCAGGTATTCATCTTGCTTGCCCTGCTTGATCTTTACTTCGAAAATAACCGCAATCATGATAGCTCCCTGTTCTCTCCAAGGTTGTTTATCTCCTGATAACGGAAGCAATCGGTGGTGTGGTCATTCACCATGCCGATCGACTGCATGAAGGCATAGCAGATTGTTGATCCGACAAAGTTGAAGCCGCGCTTTTTCAGATCTTTACTCAGTTGATCTGAAAGAGGTGTGTGAGCTGGAATATCACTCACAGATCGCCATTGATTGTCGAGAGGCTTGCCATCAACATACCGCCAGAGATAGTTTGCAAAGGAAGAGTACTCTTCCTGGATTTGCAGAAATCCACGAGCATTTTTTATGGCTGATTCAATCTTGAGACGATTACGAACAATGCCGGCGTTCTGCATCAGACGGTCGACCTCTTGCTGGCCGTAAGATGCAACCCTGACAGCATCGAAGAGATGAAAAGCTTTTCGATAGTTATCACGTTTTTTTAGAATCGTCAGCCAACTGAGACCTGCCTGAGCACCTTCCAGGATCAACATTTCAAAGAGAAGGCGATCGTCGTGAACAGGAACACCCCAGTCCTGGTCATGGTATGCGACATAAATTGGATCATCACCACACCATGTGCAGCGTTTCATCGCTTCGCTTTTTTTCATGCCTGATTCTCCAGATTATCGTGAGTCATTATCTTTAACCCAGAGGCCTCGCCTGTTTTTCCTGGCTGTTGCTTCGGCCTCCAAAAAATCGTCCTTCATTTGGAAGGAGAATCTCCTGTAAACAACAGCGAGGCCTTCTTCAATAAGGACCTTATTCAGAATCCGCCCGTCGGGAAGGAGAACATAGGCTAGCACCCGGCCGTGGCGATCACGGGGAGGGTCCTCAAGTAACAAAGTCACGCTTTGATCTTTAACTTTTTCAATGTTGAACTCTTTAGCGCGCTGATAAATCTGTCTTTGTCTGGCGGCAGAAATACCCTGCTTTATGAGGTATCTGTCACGAGAGGAATTCTTGCGTTCTGGAGTGTCAATGCCGACGAGGCGAACTTTTCCGACCGGGTCAACTTCGAGGGTATCACCATCGTAGATCCAGGTGACAGTGCCCTGTAAGTCAGCTGTCGATTGCTCAGCGCAGGCAGGCAGAGATAGCGCGAGACTCAAGCAAAGAAGAAAAAAGAGAAACCTCAAAGTTAACCGCGTCCCCAGAACAGGCGACAGAAAATCCCTGTACAGAGTCCCCATGCAAGGTTGTAGGTAAGAATGAAGAGCGGTGTGAGTTGGCCAAGATCAAGGCCGAGCCAGTCGAAACTGGTCATGTAAGGGTAGACGACAAGAAGTTGAAAGGCGGTGGGTAGAAGGCTGATCCACAAGCCTTTGCGTGCCCAGTGTCGGCGTGATTTGAGCGGACCAACGGCGAGGAAGTAAATGAGTCCCCAGAGGCCACCCCAGACCAGACGAGAGTAAATCCAGTCAGGTGTAAGAGCGGGCGTCATGCGCACACCGGCCATTGCTGGCAAGCCCATTTCCCCGGCTTGCCAAGCAAGCAGGCTACTGCAAAGAGCTCCGAGCATTCCGGCGCAGAAACAGACGGCTATCAGGGTCCTGCTTTTAGGCATGATTCCTCCGTGGGCGCTGTCAGGCTTTGTTCAGGGCCTCCCCTTCGTTCATGCTGCCGGTTCGATAGCCCTGAAGGTCGAGAGCTACATAGGTGAAGCCGGCGTCTTTGAACACGGCCAGTATTTGTTCCCGCATATGATCATCAATGATTCTAGGTAGTTCGTCAAGAGCAACCTCAATGCGAGCCGTTTCGTTGTGGTAGCGAACACGAAACGTGTGAAAATTGTTTTCACGCATGAAGGTCTCGCAGAGATCGATTTGATTTAGGCGTTCGGCGGTAATGCGGGTGCCGTATGGAAAACGCGACGCAAGGCATGCAAAGGGTTGTTTCTCAGCTGTAGAGAGGCCACTGCGACGGCTTAATGCACGAATATCTTCCTTAGTAAGGCCTGCTTCGAGCAAGGGCGAGCGAACCTTCAGTTCAGTCGCTGCCTGTCGGCCTGGTCGATAGTCGTCGAGGTCGTCGAGATTCGAACCGTCAAGGACTTCTGAATAACCGAGTTCTTTTGCCTTGTTCAGACAGATCTCGAAGAGTTCTTTCTTGCAGTGGTAACAGCGTAACGGTGGATTGTCGGCAAACCCCGGGATCAATAACTCGTTGCTATCGACAACGACTTGCTGCACCGCAAGGTCCTTGGCAAGCCTTATACTTTCGTTAAACTCGTGGCTAGGGTAGGTCGGAGAGGTGGCTGTCAAGGCAATCACGCGCTCTGCTCCGAGGACATCTCGTGCTGTCTGTAACAGAAATGTCGAATCAACGCCCCCGGAAAAGGCAACGACAGCAGAGCCTAACTCGGAGAGAATGTCTTTTAATTTTTCAAATCGGGTATCAAGGGTCATGAGATGAGTAAGGCCTCCGGTGGTTAAGTCGAAGGCCCTTTATTTAATAAGTTGATGTTGTTGAACTCAATCAAAAATATTTGTGGAGAGGTAGCGTTCGCCTGTGTCACAAAGAATTGTGACGACATTTTGATCCGCATTTAATCGTGCTGCAATCTGACGGGCGGCAAAGACGTTTGCCCCTGCGGAAACTCCGACAAAGATAGCTTCTTCTCGGGCTAACTCGCGGGCCGTTTGCATTGCATCTTCATTCGTAACCGTTATGATCTCGCTGTAAATCTCGGTATCCAGAATGTCAGGTACAAACCCCGCTCCAATTCCCTGGATTTTATGCGGTCCAGGGTCTCCTCCTGAAAGCACCGCTGAATCACTGGGCTCCACGGCAACGATCAGAACCGATGCGTTCTGCTCTTTGATCGCCTGTCCTGTTCCAGTAATTGTTCCGCCGGTGCCGACACCTGCAACGAGGGCATCAACCTGGTTATTGAGGGCTTTCAGTATCTCTGGGCCGGTTGTTTCAAAATGGACTTTGGGATTTGCAGGATTACAGAACTGTTGCGGCATAAACGCTTTGCGCTCAGCAGCAATTTCTTCAGCTTTTTCTATCGCACCGCGCATCCCTTTAGCTCCGGGCGTGAGGATGAGCTCTGCTCCGAAGGCTCCGAGTAAACGACGGCGTTCTACAGACATGGTGTCGGGCATGGTCAGCACAACCTTGTACCCCTTGAGCAAGCCCACCAGGGAAATGCCGATGCCAGTATTTCCACTGGTCGGTTCAACAATTACGTTTCCAGGCTTGAGGAGGCCGTCTTGCTCTGCCTGCTCGATCATTGCTTTGGCTATGCGGTCTTTAACACTTCCGCCCGGGTTGGCGCTTTCCAGCTTTCCCCAAAGCGTTGCAGAGCCTGGCGGGGTGTTTAGCTTTACCAGGGGGGTGTTACCGATACGGTCAAGGGTG
>CBDUFN010000206.1:0-5424 GCA_965366475.1 uncultured bacterium
CGAACAAACGGTGATTCCTGTTCCTTTGATGCATGGCCAGGGTGAATCGCTCGGTTATAGAGTCGGGAATCTGGCTTACGTTGTTGATTGTAGTGCAATTTCCGAGACCTCTCTGGCTCTGTTGGCAGGGTTGGATGTTTTAGTCATCGATGCGTTAAGGTTTCGTGAGCATGATTCGCACTTCAGTATCAGTGAGGCGATTGATATGGCAAGACAGTTGCGGGTGCCAAGAACACTGCTCACACATCTGACCCATGATGTTGATTTTCAAAGGCACTCGCCGGGCCTCCCCGAGGGTGTCGAGTTTGCTTATGACGGACAGACATTAACAATGCCGTTACCAAGTGCATAACGAACGATAGGGATCTATGTCGAAACACCAGGAAATACGTCTTCACGGGCACCTTGACGATACCATAGAGTATTTCGCGATGGCTGCATCTCGCGACGCTTATAGCCGCTACTTCTTTGAGGCGAGCAGCGACGACCTACGCTTTTTCTCGCCTGGCAATGAATTCATTCTCGAGCCAGAAAAGATCAGCCATCGTGGTAATGGTGGCTCTTTTTGTGAGTATATGTTCGGTGTTGATCAACCGCTGTCTGATCTGGCAAAAACGGATGTGCGCAATCGCTTGGTTCTGTATGGAACTTTCTATAAAGGGGATGGCAGCAATCTGGATTTCACACAGAAGACCGATGGCCAGAGTAGTTATGAACAGGTTTTTTTCGAAGGCAACGCAACGGTCAACTATTTCTTCTTTATGACTGGCTCTGTCTCCGGGAGGCTGCAAGAACAGCAGGAAAACATTGCTCGTTTGTTGGGTAAAACGCTGAAACGCTCAAATCATGTTGGTCTTGGTGACGATACGGAACTGCTTGACGAGATTTACGGTATGCTCGGTCACCGCAGTTCTCTCTATCTGGTTAAGATGATTCATAAAAAGCACAAGCAGTATCATGACTCATTCAAGGATCTTTATTCGGAATACAAAACCATTCCTGATCATGAATTTGATAGATTGCAGGAACTCGCCGATGAACTACAGATTGACAGGTACCAACAGGAGCGTATCCGTATTGATGTTATGTACAAGCATCCGGATAACCAGCGTATTGTTGATGAGTACAAAAACATTCTGATCGAGTGTAATTTGAAAGGCAGTATCAACCAACTTGAGAATGCGCGGTTGACCCGTCTAAAAACACTTTCAGTGCGTAACAAGATCCCCGCTGCACTCTTCTACACACTGGATAAGATGCTCAAGCATGACAAGCTTGTCGATCTTGATGAACAGGATTATCTCGCTGAAACACGACAGGTTCTTGAAGGCATCTTTTTTACTGAAGCGCAGATCGATGCCAGTATTAACTCTGAGGATATGTCCTTACTGCTGCACGCAAAGCGTCAGGCGAGTGAAAACCGAGATCATACCTTTGAGCACATTCTGCTGGAAACCGGTAAAGCGTGTGATGAAAAGATTCATGAAGGCGCTGATCTGACTTTGCTGGAGCATTTCTCGTACATTATTACCTATTTCGACCGTTACGATAACACCTCGTCCGTTATCAACCAGCTTGCCTTTATGGAAAACGTGCATTTCGGTGAGGAGCAGATCCGCAGCTTGCTCGGCAACAAAAGAGCTTTTGATGAACTCAACTCGAAGCTTTGGAAGGATCTCTTTTTCAAGCAGGTTTTTGAAAACAAGTATCTTGGGCAGTTTGGCCGCAAGAAGATTGTCTGCCTGCAGAAAGGGCTGGCGCTGATCGAAGACAGTCGTTTAACGATTTCAGCTTTGGTTGACCAACTTCTTGTTCTTGAGAAACAAGAGCGTCTCTACGTCATCTTGTTGGGTCACGTTAAGGAGCGTATTCGTAACTTCTATTCTAAGTACAATACGCGGGTGGAGCAGGAAGCTTTGCTGGTTGAGGTGGCGGACGAGCTCTACAATAAAGGCCTTTATACCGGTGATATCCCGCTTGCCCAGTTTCATAATGTTGTGGTTAATATCAAGAAAGAAGCGGTTTACCTGCACAACCTCCTGCCCAAAATTATTTCTGAGCGTGATACCAGCCTGCGTGAAGATTTTCTCGACAACAGTGGTCTTGATCGCTTCTATGTTGAAGAGCTTGAGCGAGAATATTTCGAGCTTAATGAGCTCAATATCGAGAATCTCTATTTAATTCGCAAAGGCTACGCGGACTGATACCTTTTTGAGAGAATCTCCCGGACTGCGATATCCATCATGAGCCAACCAAGCCTCACACAGATCCGCAATATCGGTATTATCTCGCACATTGACGCGGGCAAAACAACCGTCTCTGAGCGTATCCTTTATTACTGTGGAGAAATCCATAAGATCGGTGAGGTCCATGATGGCATGGCGACCATGGACTGGATGTCACAGGAGCAGGATCGTGGTATCACCATTACTGCAACCAGCACAACTTGCCGTTGGCAAGATACCTGGATCAATCTGATCGATACCCCTGGACATATTGACTTTACCATCGAAGTGGAACGCTCTTTAAGGGTTCTTGACGGCGCGGTCGCAATCTTTAGTGCCGTAGAGGGCGTGCAGCCGCAAAGTGAATCTGTTTGGCATCAAGCGAACCGTTACGGCGTACCACGTATCTGTTTGATCAACAAAATGGACCGGGTCGGTGCTGATTACCGCGCGGTTCTGGAGCAGATGCAAGAGCGCCTTGGCGCCCGAACTGTTTTGATGCAGTTGCCCATTGGTGAAGAGGGTGATTTTAACAGTGTTGTCGACCTCATCGATGGCGTTGTGCACACTTTTGATGAAAATGATTTCGGTTCGGAAGTCTTTTGCTCTCCTGTTGCCGAGGCACTCAAGGGTGCCGTTGCTGAGGCTCGCGAAGCTCTGCTTGAGGCTGCTGCTGATTGGGATGATGACCTCCTTGCTGATTTTTTGGAAGGGGAAGACATTGCATCATCACGAATTCGAGCGGCTTTGCATCTTGGCGTTGTGGCCGGTCAGCTCTTCCCCGTTTACCTTGGTAGCGCATTACGAAACAAAGGTGTTCAGCCGATTCTTGATGCAGTAACAACACTTCTTCCTTCTCCGGTCGAATTGCCCCCCGTTTCCGTAGAGCAACCGGATGGCCAAGGTGAGTTGTTGTTGCCTTGTGATCCTTCTGGTCCATTGTGTGCCCTGGCTTTTAAGGTGCTTTCCGATGAAGGGCGAAAGCTGACTTATCTGCGCATCTACTCGGGAGAACTCAAGGCGGGTGAAACCTTGTTGAACAGTACACGTAATGTACAGGAGCGTGCGGCACGGCTCTTTCGTATGCATGCGCACAAACGCGAGCGAATCGACATTGCTTGTGCCGGTGATATCGTGGCTGTCGCGGGTCTTAAAGAGGCCTTAACCGGAGATACCCTCTGTGCTGTTGGTCAGCCATTGTTGCTTGCCGGGCTGGATATCCCCGAACCAGTTGTTTCTCTGGCTGTAGAGCCAAAGCAAGTTCAGGATCGTGACAAGCTGCTTTTGTCCTTGGATAAACTGCAATGGGAGGATCCGACCTTTCGTGTTCGTGAAGACGAAGATACCGGTCAAACTGTTTTAACTGGGATGGGTGAGCTGCATCTTGAAGTGATTTTGCGGAGATTGGTCGACGATTTTGGTGTTGAGGTTAATGCTGGACAGCCACAGGTCGTCTACCGGGAGAGTATCTCAGCTGAAGCCCGTCACACTGAAATATTCGAGCGCGAGATTGATGGCAAGCTGCAGCGAGGCGAAGTCAGCTTGCGTCTCGCTCCACGCGAACGAGGTGCAGGCAATGAGATCGTTTTGCCATCAGATGTTCAGGGAGGTTTGAGCTCAGAGATTCTTACTATGCTCGAAGAGACGTTTTCGATGTCCGTTCGATCCGGCGTGCAGATTGGATACCCGATGGTTGATTTGAGCATCGTTGTTGAGCAAGTTCCCGTTGTTCCAGGAGTTACGTCTATTGTTGGTGTCAGGGCTGCAGCTCAGCGTGCTTTGACCCTTGCGGCACGATCTGCAAAGCCTGTTTTGCTTGAGCCGGTCATGGCTCTGGAAATCACATCTCCAAACGAATTTTCAGGCAAGGTTCTTGGTAATTTGCAGCAGAAGGGTGGGCGTGTTGAAGGTATGGAGTCACGCGGTGTTGTTGATGTCATTCGTGGCTATATCCCTCTTTCGGAGATGTTCGGTTACATGACTGAATTACGTAGTGCGACTCAGGGCCGTGGTTCCTTTACCATGGAGTTCAGCCATTATGACAAGGCCCCCGATGCGGTCTTGGAGCGATATGGCTTAAAATAAGCACGGTTTTTCTTTCGGTCGAAGACACTTTTTATTTCATGCTCCTCATAGTTCATTAATATTAAAATTCATATAAATAGCTGTTGACATATAATTACACATGTCGCATATTGCCCATGCTTTTAAGGGGGTTTGTCCCAGAGGTAATTTAAAAAACATGGAGGTATCCGGTATGTTGAAAAAATCTACGTTAAACAACTATCTTCTCTCTGCAGCACGAACCGCTTATGTTGTAGCGACGGTTGCAGCAGTTTTGGCTGCATTGGCTCTTTTGAACGTCGGCGGGCACTGAACTGCAGAAGATAGAAATAAGTTTTCACGGCAAGGGCTACCTTTTAAAAGGTGGCCCTTGTTGTTTTTACATGTAGAAAATCAGCTATAAATCTTAGCCAGAGCAAGATATAAATGGCAATTATGCGCTTTGACGTTGCACGAGAAATTTGAATCTCTATAATACTTTGTAATTTTTACCTCATCTCGGCGAGGGTTCCGCTGGGTTTTGATCGGAGAGATTATGGAAATCGAACAAGGCGCGGGTAAAATCGCCAAGTGCTTACGCTTGATGCTAAGTGACAAGCCTGGACATTTGGCGAGTGTGACGGCGGCTATTGCAAAGAATAATGCCAGTGTTGGTGATATCCATCTGGTGCGAGTTGGTCGCACGCACAATACACGTGAAATAGTTGTTTACGTAGACTCTGATCAGCAGTTCGAAGAGGTTGTTGATGCAATAGCCAGTCTCGAAGGAATTATTGTTGAGGAAGAGATAGACCTCGTCCATCAGGTTCACGAAGGTGGAAAAATAGCCACTCGCAGTCGGGTGAGGATTGAGACCATCACCGATGTGCGGCAGATTTACACACCCGGCGTTGCGGCCATTTGCAAAGATATCGAGAGAACTCCTGAGCTTGCCTATAAGTATACGGCGATCCCGAATCAGGTTGCTATTGTTACCAATGGCACTGCGATTCTCGGGCTTGGTGATATCGGTGCGGTTTCCGGTATGCCGGTAATGGAAGGCAAGGCTGTTTTGTTTGACCATCTGGTTGGTGTGAGTGGTGTTCCGATATTGATCCAGAACCATGACCCAAAGGTGATTATTGATACGGTACGT
>CBDUFN010000207.1:0-5408 GCA_965366475.1 uncultured bacterium
CGCAGGTTTTCGGCGACTTCGGTGAATTCATCAAGCATGAAGGGTGGGGTTTTTGCTGGATTGAGAATGCGAATTTCGCTGATCTCAACTTCGACTTCACCGGTCACCATCTTCGGATTGACTGTTCCTTCGGGGCGAGGAGATACTTTACCGATGGCAGCAACGACAAACTCGTTACGAACTGCTTCTGCTTTGGTATGTGCCTCAGGGTCGCGATCGGGATCGAGCGCAAGTTGGCCGATGCCGGTACGGTCACGCAGGTCGATAAAGATGAGACCGCCATGGTCACGCCTGCGATGAACCCAACCCATAAGACAGACTTCTTTGCCAATATCTTCTTTGCGCAGCTCGCCGCAGTAGTGAGTTCTTTTCCAGTCTCCGAGTATGTCGCTCAAGGGTATAACTCCTTAAAATAAATGTAGTATTCGGTTCGCCTAGCTTAATCTTCACAGTTTGGGCAAGCGGCCATTATATCGATGCCCATCAGGAGCGTCAAGCGTCTTGAATTTCGCTGAGAAGGCGGCTTTCGAACCCTTCCAAATTAACTTCTTCCTGGTTGCTCTCATCCATGTTGCGCAGTTGTGCAACTCCGCGTGCAAGTTCATCTTCGCCTAAGATCAGAACCCGGCGGGTTTTAAGCTTGTCGGCGCGGCGAAGCTGGGCTTTCAGGCTTTTCCCGGTATATTCCATCTCGACCAAAATTCCTTCTCTCTGCAGCTTGGTCAGCAAAGCAAACCCTGCATTGGTAGCCGCTGCTCCCAATGTCGCGATAAAGAGTTCCGGGCGAGGAGGCTCTATGCTTTGTTCACCGAGCATCAGAGCTAAACGTTCGAGCCCAATGGCAAAGCCTATGCCTGGCAACGCAGGACCACCCAGGTCTTTTATCAATCCATCGTAACGTCCACCAGCAGCTACTGCGTTTTGTGAACCGAGACTGCCTGTGATCATTTCGAATGTTGTTTTCGTGTAGTAGTCGAGACCTCTCACCATACGTGGGTTTACCGTATAGCTGACCGATAGAGCATTTAAATGCTCTTTCACTTGTTTGAAGTGGGTATCGCAACCATCGCATAGGTTGTTGAGCATATCAGGTGCATCAATTGTGGCTTCCTTGCATCCAGGAACCTTGCAGTCGAGGACACGCAGAGGATTGCTCGTATAGCGGCGCTGACAGTCAGCACAAAGGGTCTCAATATGTTGCTCGAGAAAGTTAATTAAGGTCTCTCGATATGCCGGACGGCATTCGGGACAACCGAGTGAATTAATTTGAAGAGCCACGTCTGGAATGTTTGTGATCTGGAAATAGTGGCTGAGCATGGCCAGAACCTGCGCGTCAATTTTGGGGTCGTCAACACCGATGACTTCCGCACCGATTTGATGAAACTGACGATAGCGCCCTTTCTGGGGACGTTCATGACGAAACATCGGTCCCATATAGTAAAGTTTGGAAACGGGATCCTGTGCGTACATCTTGTGTTGAATGAAGGAGCGCATTACGGGTGCGGTTCCTTCTGGACGCAAGGTCATGGACGTGCCGCCCTTGTCGCTGAATGTGTACATCTCTTTCTCAACGATATCTGTGGTTTCACCGATAGATCTGCAGAAGAGGTCGGTTTTTTCGACGACTGGGACGCGAATTTCGCGGTAACCGAAAGCGCCAAAGACCTTGCGGGCCTGCTCTTCCAAATGTTGCCATGTTTCAACGTCGCCGGGCAGAATGTCATTCATGCCTTTAATGCCAGTTATGCTCACTGTTGGTGCTCCGTATGGTTGTTGAGAGTATAAATGATGGAGGGAGGCTCTTGGGAAACTTCAATTAGAGAGAATCTCCCTTTTGTCTCTGTACGCCCTTTTCAATCACCTAGGGCTTTTTACTTGTTCTCGCGCAGTCCGTCAACCCGGTAAACAGCAACAATCGTGTTTTTTCCTTTAAAAGTGATTGGTTCCAGAGCCGTAACAAGAATCTTATCTTCAACAATTCGATAAGTGTTTTCTGAGATCAGAACTTCTCCGGGCTTAGCAATCCCTTGCATTCGGGCTGCTATATTAACCTCATCACCAATGACGGTGTATTCCATTTTTGTTGCTGAACCGATATTCCCGGCAACCACTGGGCCGGTATTAATGCCTATACCCATCGGCAGGGCAGGGAGTCCTTTCGATTCCTGTTGTTTATTGAAAACGTCGCCTTCCGATTGCATTTCCAGAGCGCAACGAATGGCTCGAAGTGGGTCATCACCCATGCTGATAGGTGCACCAAAAAGGGCCATTACCGAATCACCCATTAATTTGTCAACCATGCCCTCATGGTGAGTGACAACATTTATCATCCGGGTGAAATAATTATTAAGCATCTCCACCACTTGTTGTGGTGGCAATTTTTCCGCCAAAGAGGTGAAGCGGCGAATGTCGGAAAAGAGCACAGTCACTTCGCGAACTTCACCGCCAAGTTGTAGTTCATCACGTTTTTGCAGAATCTGTTCTGCGAGGGGTTTACTCATATACTTTTCGAAAGTGCTTTTGATGAACTCTTTGTCGCGTAGACTGACAGCCATGTCATTGAAGGCATCGGTGAGAATTCCGAGCTCATCATTACGTTTCAGGTCGATGTGTTGTTCAAGTTGCCCCTCGCCAATGGCACGAACACCTTTGACCAATGCTGCAAGTGGGCCGACCATCATCCCTGCCAGAACGGCTGCACCGATACCTCCAAGAATTAAAGCGAGAATGGCTAAGCTGATCAGAAAAAGTCGCATCTCCTGAATGTTTTTCTGGATGACTGCTTCAGAAAGCCCCAGATGAATTTCACCAATCCGAAGAGGTGGTTCGGCAAGGGTCAGAATAGGGACTTGTAAGTCAAGCAGGGCCGCCCCAACCGCATTGTTTACACGGTAAACTTTAAAGTTTTCGCTCTCTTGAATGGACATTCCACCGGTCTTTTTTTGATAGGGTTGTCCAACGTTCTGCAAGTCTGTGTCTGCTCGAACGGTTCTGTCTCGATCAAGGATCAACGCATATTCAACTCCCGGCGCTCGCGAGGCATTCTTTACAGCAGAAAAAAGGTAAAGATCGTCTCCCGTCAGCAAGGGGTCTTCAGCATTAAAGGCGAGTCCCCTGGCTACTCCAAGACCTTTGTCGATACTTTCGCGAACCAGCGTATCTCGAAGTCGTTGTTCGAGCATCAGCATAACAGTCACCATCAGGAGACTACTAAAGAGAGCCAGCGCCAGGGCAAACTTGAAGCGCAGGCTGGCAAATTTATTAACTTGCCTAGCTGCCACGATATTCCTCTATCTGACGTAACTTACGTCTGGTTTTATTAATGTTCAGAGTTGATTTTTCGTGTTCCGGATTCAAGAGCAGAACCGTCTCCCAGGCCTTGATTGCCTGACTATATTGACCCTGTGTGTAATAAGCGACTCCCTGTAGATAGATTTTTTGCTCGTCACCAGGTCGTGCTCCAGATTGTCGTACTTGTTCGAGTCGTTGTCGCAGCTGTTGTGCTTCCTTGTTGAAAGAATCCTGCTGTAACGCTTCTGCAAGGAACTTGTCTGCTTTTGCTAAATCTCCAACGGCAAGAGCGTCCTGGCCTTGCTTGACGATAAGGTCTAGATTCCCGGCCTGTTTCGCCCGACTCTTTTTTAAACCATCAAGCGCTTCACGGTGATTCGGCGAGATATCCAGAATCGTTCGGTAACTATTCATGGCGGTGGCATACTCATCATTAAGTAGTGACTTTGTCGCATTTTGAAGAAGTGTTTTGATGAACTCGTCGATACGAGTCATGAGGTTCTGTTGGCCGGTTAAGGAGGGTTGGTGGTTCGGTGCCAGCTTCAAAGCACGTTCAAGCAGTTTTTTTGCCTGTTTGTATTCTTTGTTATGATGCGCTTTTTCTGCTTGGTTGGCCAGATTGTCAGCTTTTTCTAAGATCAATCGATCCAATCTGGAAATTTCCTCTTGAGCTCGTGAGCCATTGTCAACACCGACCGCCTGAGTAAACCAGTTGCGGGCCTCCTGATAATGGTTGCGTCCTAGCGCTTGACGACCTTTATGAAGAAATTCATCCAGACGGTTTGATCTCATCTCTTCAGCAGATTCGCGCCCTTCGCGGGCTTTTAGAAGTCCAGAGTCGAAAGCCAATGCTTGGCCAAAGGCTACAATTGCTTCTTCTACTTTACCGGCATTCAGAGCTTGCTCGCCTTTTTTTGTAAAGATCAACGCTTGCTTATGTTGGGTGTCGATAACCTGTTTAAGTCCGTTAAGGGCTTCCGGTTGCTGTGAGTCCAATGACAGAACTTTTTTATAGTTCGCCGTGGCTTTATCGTAATGGCCCGCGTTTCTGAATTGCTGTGCTTCAGCGAGAAGTTCAACCAAACTAATCTTCAGCGCGACATTTATCGTGTTTTGTAGAATCCTACCCGTACTGCTAAGAGGTTGAATAGACAGCCCGGCAGCAGTTTGCGTTGATGCTGTTTCAAAGTCATCACTATCAAGCGCGATCTGGGCATTTGTAAAATAAGAGGACGCTTTGACCTGTCGCGCTCTGTTCAGTTGTGTCTCTAGTGTCGCAACTTTAACATTTTGAGGTTGGAGGTTTTTGGCTTTCTTTAGAGCCTTGTCGGCTGCAGCAAAGTCTTCTTCTTGCAGCTTAAACCTTGCTTCAGTCAACCATTCGTTAAAGGACCCGAGCTCCGCTGCCAGAAGATTTTTTTGTGCTCCTTGATTATCTGGTCGTAGAGTGACGGCATGTTGTAGATATTCCTGTGCCGCTCTGTAATTGAGAAGGTCGAGGTTGACTGTTCCGGCAAGGAATACTTCATCAAACAATGCTTGGTCCAGGTTGGCGAGAGAAGTGATTGCCCCGAGGGCTTTAGTTAACTTTCCAGCTTTACGTAGGGAAAGAGCCGTGTTGTAAAGGAGCGTTCTGATAGATTGTTGCACAGATTCATCTGCTTCAGGGAAAGCGCTATTGAGTAACTCGGCCGCGTGTTCGAACCGGTTTTGAGAGTAGCTAATGTAGCCAAGATAATAAAGGGCGACCGGACTTTTGGGATGAATCTCGAGTGCGGCAGAAAAACCTTCTGCTGCGCTACTCAAATCATCCACAGCCAGGAAGTCTTGTCCGCGGTTGAACTCAAGGGCAAAGAGGTAATCACGGCTAACGGGATCGTCAGGAAACTGTTCCAGATAAGTCCGAAAAGACTCTCTTGCCAGTTCCGTGTCATTTCGTTGTGCATACAGGTCGCCAAGTTGACGAAATACCTCGTAGCGTTGTGGTGCCAGAATTAGAACCTTGTGAAAATAACGAATCGCTTCGTTGGCATCTCCAGATTCTTGAGATTTTAACGCCAGATTAAAATAAAGATCTGCAATAGGATAAATATCCGGCGTTTCGGTTGCACCAAGAG
>CBDUFN010000208.1:0-5407 GCA_965366475.1 uncultured bacterium
CTCGACAGCTTTATGAACGCAGAGAGCGTTTACTTAAGACTTTGGCGGTCTTACGTCGTTCACGTAAAGAGATCAAGCGGGAACGCGACTTTACGCAAACCATTGTCGAGAATGTCGAGGTTGGGATTCTTACCCTCGACAAAAATCAAGATGTCACCTCTCTGAATGGTGTGGCTCGCACTCTCCTTGATGTTGGCGAGGAATCGACAGGTGGCACCCTGAACGACACCTTCAGGGGCTGCCCCGAACTTCATAGTGCTGTTTTGAAGAGTATGGACGCTGCGCATTGGAGTGAGTATGTGTCGTTGGAAAGAAATGGTCGTTCACTCACTTATCGACTGGCTCTTTATCCTCTTTCCTCCGCTACGGAAGGTGGGTTCATTCTGACCATTGAAGACTTGACTGAACGGGTCAGCTTACGTCATCAGATGGCAAGATTTGAGCGTCTCGCATCGCTGGGGCGGCTTTCTGCTGGCATCGCACATGAGGTTCGCAATCCTTTAACAGGAATCAGTCTGCTGCTTGATGAATTGCATGATCGCATGCTGGCCAACCCCGACGATCAAGTCTTAATTCAGAAGGCTCTTCAGGAAATCGAGCGGCTTGAAGGGCTTGTTAACGAACTACTGAATTTTGCGGCTTTGCCTGACACGCGTTTGTCCTCTGGAGATATCTCTGTCGTTTTACGAGAGACTCTTTTTCTGGTGAATAAACAGTTTCAAAGGCAGCAAGTTCGTCTTCATCAGGATCTTCCCGATGAATTACATCATCCCAATATGGATAGTGACCGCCTGAAGCAGGCGATCTTGAATCTATTGACGAACGCCATGGACGCTATGCCCACTGGCGGCGATTTGTGGGTTTCTGCCAGGCGTGAGGGTGAAGGGACGAAGTTGACCATCCGTGATAGTGGGCAAGGCATTCCATCCGACCGTCTTGCGCTAATTTTTGAGCCTTTTTATACGACAAAAGGTGAAGGTACCGGTTTGGGGTTATCTATAACCCATACTATTATTACGAGTCACGGCGGACGCATTGAAGTCCATAGTCAGGAAAGTGAAGGCACTGAATTCACCGTTTACCTTCCCGATCGTGGCTAAAAATAGCCAGTAATCCCCTTTCTTGCCTCCTTGCCCCTTTCTGGTCTTTCTGTTGTGGCTATTATTGGCCGTTTCCTGTTGCCCCTCCTCTCGCCTCTAAGATACTATTGGTTACAAAGAAACTGATCGGGGAGGTTGCAAGATGGAACGTATTCTAATTGTCGACGATGAAGCTTTTATTCGTGAGAACCTTGAACGGATTCTAGAGGAGGATGGTTATCATCCTTATTCCACAGATAATGGTAACGATGCTGTCAAGGAAGTCAGTGAGGCCGATGTCGATCTTGTCTTGCTGGATCTGAATCTGGGTGCAGAAAGTGGCCTCGATGTCCTGCGTGCCATGCGTGAAATAGACCCTGGTGTGCTTGTCATTATAATCACCGGTTACGGTACCGTGGAAAGTGCCGTCGAAGCTCTGAAGATGGGGGCTTATGATTATATTAAAAAGCCTTTCAAGGCCGACGCAATTCGTTTGATTGTCAAATTAGCTCTGGAGACTCAGAACCTGCGTCGGGAAGTTCGCCAACTCCGTCGTGGTGGCCAGGCGCGTGACATCTCAGGTGACAACATCATGGTGGGGTCAAGTGAACAACTGACCCAGGTGTATCGCCAGATTCGGGAAGTCGCCAAGCACGAAACATCGACCGTCTTGATTACCGGTGAATCAGGTACCGGCAAAGAATTGGTCGCCCGATCAATCCATCAACTGTCCCCTCGCAAGTCGAAACCCTTTATCGAGATCAATTGCGGTTCTCTACCCTTTAACCTCCTTGAAACGGAGTTGTTCGGACATGAACGGGGCGCCTTTACCGATGCCAAGAGTCGTAAAATAGGTCTCTTTGAGGAGGCCAATGGCGGAACCATCTTCCTTGATGAAATCGGTGAGATGGATATGAACCTTCAGGTTAAGCTACTCAGGGTTCTTGAGGATCGAAAAATCCGGCGACTCGGTGGCACTCGGAATATAGAAATTGACATTCGCGTCGTTGCGGCAACAAATCTGGCGATTAAAGAAGCCATTGACCAGAAAGCGTTTCGAGAGGATCTCTACTATCGTCTCAACGTCTTTCCTATTCATGTTCCTCCTTTGCGGGATCGTCGTGAAGACATCCCTCCCTTGTTGGCCTTTTTTCTTAAGCATTTCAGTGAAGAATTTCACAAAAACGTCAGGGAGATCTCACGGAGCGCCCTCGACTTGTTGATGCGTTATCACTGGCCTGGAAATGTGCGTGAATTGCGCAATGTTATGGAGCGTGTCTGTATCATGCATAATCAGGAAACCATTACTCCAGAATGCTTGCCCCGAGAAATTTGGGGCGAGAAGCCTCAAAATGAGGCGTCTTTTGATTATCGGATTCCTCCTGAAGGAATTATGTTTGAGGAGCTTGTCGGTCAACTGGAAAAAGATCTGATTGAGCAAGCCGTTGTTATCACTGGTGGTAATGTCGCTAAAACAGCGCGTTTGCTTAATATGCCGCGGGGCACTTTACGTTATAAAATGGAGAAGTATGAGTTGACAGAGGGCGCGTGATTCTAATTAATTTTGTGATCTCTCTCATGTTAGTCAACAAATTTGATAGATTTGTGAGGTCTGTATGCTATAGTTCTACTCAACAATATTATCTCGCCGATAATAGCAAACTCGGGGTAACCCGGGGACGCAAAGCCACGGGTCCTTATTCAGTGTGTTAGCACAGAAGGATAGCCGGGTTGCCGAAGAGGGGGTTATGCAGTGCTATTCAAACCCGTCTTAGGCATTTAAAGACGGGTTTTGTCATGGGTAAGCTAGCCGTAGGGGGAGATCATGGAAGCACGACCGATTGCAGTCGTAGTCGACGACAGTAAACCTTTCCTGATGTATCTTTCGATTCTTCTGAATCGCATGAATATTGAAGTTCTTCCGGTGAATAATGCCGCTGAAGCTATCGAAGTATCGCGTGTGACTCGCCCCAATCTGATTACTATGGATATGATGATGCCTGATATGGATGGGCTTCAAGCTCTCCATACCATCCGTGCTGATAAAGAACTGAGTGATCTCCCTGTCATTATGATTTCAAGCTATCAGGACAAGAACAAGCAATGGGAAGCTTTAAGTTTGGGTTGCATCGATGTCCTTGATAAACCGGTTGACCTAAGAAAGCTGCACAAAGCGATTCAGCGTTGTGATCTTTACCCAAGCGGCCGTCGTCGTTACCTGAGAGCCCCCTTTAAACAAACGGTTGTCTTGTATCATCAAAACAAGCAGTACGAAGTGCCGAGTGTGACTCTTTCTGAGCGAGGTATATTCCTGCGCATGCGCGAGCAGTTGCCAAAAGGCGATCACGTTGAGCTTGATCTGCCCCTCGATTCGGGTGAAATCATGCACATTGGTGGTTCGGTCATTTACGGTAAGGCCGAGAATGGTGGTGGTTCAGTGATCTCTCAAGGTGTGGCCATTAAATTTGACCGACTGACCATGGATAAACTCAAAATCCTTTCAGAGCTTGTTGCTTATCTATTGATTGGCGACATCGTCACAGAACAGACAGAGCCGGTTGTCAGTCCGAATTGACCTTGTTTCAAATGCTTGATCTCTTGCAGTTCTGAGCTCTTCCTCTCTTTTTACAACTGCAATTACATCAGTTTTCCGTTATTCTCTTCTCCTATATATACAATCCTAAATTTTACTGATCGATCCCTGTCATTGAGCTGTCATCTCTCGATGAATCGTCTCTTTTGACCCAGATGATGTGGACTAAATGTTATTCGAACGTCAAAAAATAGTTATTGAAGGTATCGTCCAAGGCGTTGGTTTCCGCCCCTTTATCTACCAGTTGGCTGGACGCTTTGGTTTGTCCGGTTCGGTGTGTAATGATACCCGCGGGGTCACCATCGAGATTGAAGGGAAGGCCAAAATTCTCGCACAGTTCGTTGCCGCCATTCGAAATGAAAAGCCCCCGTTGTCGTCCATTCAAAGCCTTGAATCCACAGCGATTGATGTGCAAGGAACTTCCGGGTTTTCTATCTTACAGAGTGCTGTAGATGAAAACCGTCGTGCTCAAGTATCTCCTGATACGTTTGTTTGCGATGATTGTCTGCAAGAGCTCTTTGATCCTACTGACCGTCGCTATCTATATCCTTTTATTAATTGTACCCATTGTGGCCCACGTTACACGATTGTGACCGGTATCCCCTACGACCGGCCTTTAACAACCATGGTGGATTTCCCGCTCTGTGCCGAGTGTCAGGCCGAATACGAAGATCCGAACTCACGTCGGTTCCATGCCCAACCTAATGCTTGCCCGTCCTGTGGCCCAGAGCTGAGGCTGCTCGACTCTGATGGTCAGCCTCTCGATGTCGATAATCCTGTAACGGACACCTGCCGTCGTTTGCAAGAAGGTCAGATCGTTGCAATCAAGGGGCTTGGTGGTTACCACCTTGCTGTTGATGCCCGAAATGAAGCGGCTGTTCTTGAGCTTCGCCGTCGTAAGCAACGTGATGAAAAACCCTTTGCGTTGATGGTCCGCGATCTTGATGTGGTCAAGCGGTTTGCTCACGTTGACGCCTCTGAGTCACGATTATTACAAGGTGTTGAGAGGCCGATTGTGTTGCTACAAAAGAGTGACTTTAAAGGTTTGGCCGAAAACATTGCCCCTGCCAATCGTTATTTAGGCATCATGTTACCCTACACCCCACTGCACTATCTTTTGTTGCAAAACTCTTTTGATGCTTTGGTGATGACCAGCGCAAACCTCTCTGATGAGCCGATTGCATTTGAAGACAAAGACGCGTGTCAGCGTTTAGGCTCTGTCGCTGACGCTTTTTTGGTGCATAACCGTCGCATCCATACCCGTACCGATGATTCGATTGCCCGGGTGATTGCTGACCGTCCTCTTCTTTTGCGACGTTCACGTGGCTTTGTACCGCGAGCGATCGCTCTTCCTGGAGAAGTCACTTCTGTTCTGGCTGTTGGTGCCGAACTTAAAAATACCATTTGCCTCACTCGTAGTGACCGTGCATTTTTTAGCCAGCATGTTGGGGATCTTAAGAATCTGGATGTTTATGATTCTTTTAAACAGACGATTCACCATATGCAATCGATCCTCGAAACAAGACCGAAAAAAGTTGCCCACGATCTACACCCGGATTACTACTCGACACGCTATGCCCTCGAAGAGAGTGGTCTGGAACCCGTGGCCATTCAGCATCACCATGCTCATCTTGCGAGCTGTCTGGCCGAACATGGTGTTGAAGCGCCTGCTATCGGAGTTATTTTTGATGGTGTGGGCTACGGTGATGATGGACACATCTGGGGCGGGGAGTTT
>CBDUFN010000209.1:0-5394 GCA_965366475.1 uncultured bacterium
ATGCGTAAAGAAGCGGGCATTCTTTATTTTGAGATCGACTTGAAGAAAGCACAGATTGCAAAACGAGCGTTAGATGTAACCGGGCATTATTCACGACCAGACATATTTAAACTCACCGTGAACACTCGCCCCCAAACACCTGTAGAGTTCGAAGATTAATCAACAAAAGGAGAACATCATGAATCAAACAACAAGTTATAAGGGTCGTTGTTTCTGTGGCGCAGTACATTTCACTGTAACGGGTACCCCTGTATTGATGGCCTACTGCCATTGCGACTCGTGTCGTCACTGGTCTGCCGGGCCAGTCAATGCCTTCACGCTTTGGACTCCAGACAGCTTCGTCGTCACACAAGGAGCTGAGAACCTGGGTGCCTTTGACAAAACAGCAGCAACCACCGACGAAACAGGTATGAGCAATCGGAAATGGTGTAAGACGTGTGGCGGCCATGTTTACATCGACCATCCAACGATGGGAGTTGTTGATGTCCCAGCAGCACTCATTGAAGGCTTTGCATTCGCTCCGGCCTTCCACGTGCACTATCAGGAGACAGTCCACCCCATGCAAGACGGCTTACCAAAGTTCAAGGACTTACCGGAACCTGCAGGTGGATCAGGCGAGGAACTTCCTGAGTAAAAAACAAAAACATTTTACCGACTGAATTGTTTTTACTGACTCTAATCATAAGAGAGCTTACCAAGAGAGCAACAGTAATCATTGCGACTAAACAAGAAACAGCCACCGGGATAGTTGTGTGTAAATTTCATCATCGAGTTCATCTGCCCTTCCCCTCCAACGTCCGACATCTTCAACGATAAAAAATCAGTTATCATTTAAACACGATATTTGTTAACATCGACTAATGACTTCTGCATTATAATATTTCACAATCAAACAAATTTTTTAATTTCAAACGTTTTATGGAGATACTATCTGCTACCAATGTAGCCATTTCTGTGGAGGTTTTTCATGAAAAGTTCACTACCAATCACCCTAAAACTAATTTCAGTCTTCCTTTGTTTAGCAGGAATCCTTCTACTACAAGGTTGTGTCCCTGCAGGGGGAGGGGGAGCCTCCTCTCCACCACCCAAAAAAGTTGAACCACCTCTTTTTTCTTCTGTAGAAGAGGCCGATAAGAAGATTGATTTTCTGGAGAAACATATCTCTGACTTGAGTGATTTTGAAACTCAGCAGAGGAGTTTAGGAGTCATCTACGATGTTAAAGATACAAATACTTTCCATGCTGTGAAACTGGATGGGAAGCCGACATATGAAGATTTAAAGAATCATCACTATGGACAAGCGGCAGCGACTGAAAAAGAGATCGTGCAACTCAAAAAACGTCTAGCTAAAGCGAAGAATGCAAAAGCTGAGATGCTTTCTCAGTCTAAGGGATGTTTTCCACCTGACACACTTGTACAAATGGAGGATGGAACACTCAGACCTTTTGTGACAATTCAACCTGGTGACAAAGTAATGACATATGATATCGGCTACAACAAACAGGTGAGTCGACCTGTCCTCGAACTTTACTCTGTGCAATCCAACCATCTTTATACAATTAATGGAGAATTCAAAACCACAGGAGGAGAACGATTGCTCAGCCAGGAGGGGTGGAAGGACGTCAGTTCGTTGAAGAAAGGTGACATGGTTCACGTGAACGGTAGCATGCAGAAGATTCTAGATATTGGCTACAACAGAACAGAACAGACACTCCATAATATGCAGGTTGATGATACTCATAATTTTTATGTGTCCACGGCTGATGGCACAAGCTACCTCGTCCATAATACTGGAGGAGAAGGTGGTGGAGAAGGCGGCGGAAAATAACGAGAAGCTTCAGTTAGCGCCTTACACATAAACTTCAGGAGATAATCATGCTTAGAAATAGAATCCAATCGGCCTTCACTCTCTTTATCCTAATGTTTTTTCTGGCAGGATGCGTAGAAGTTGTCGAATCAGTCAAGTCAGGGATTGAAAACGCTGGAAACTTTATCAAAGCGGGAAGAGCGGAAGAAGAGGGCAATACCGCATACAACAACCAGGACTACAAAAAAGCCTTTTCGGCCTATCAAACAGCAGCAGAATCGGGTGGCAAATACGGCCAGTTCATGTTGGCAAACATGTACCTGACAGGAGAAGGGGTAAAAAAGAGTCCTAAAAAATCACTGCAATGGATGGAGAAGTCTGCAGAGCGAGGCTACCCTCCAGCGAACTACTTGATGGGAAGAGCATCTCTACCAAACCATCCTGTTACTGCAGCCCGATATTTTGAAAAGGCCGCAAAGAAAGAGCACGGCTCTTCAATGCATATGCTCGGATTAATGTATGCAGGTGGTGTAGGAGTTGAACAAAGCAATACAGAAGCTCTTCGCTGGTTCAGAATGGCCAAAGCACAAGGATTCCCGGTTGAAGACAAACTAATGACAGCCGCAGGAATCCAAAGTTATGCAACAAAAAGTAAAAGAAGAGCGGCACAAGGACAACAAGAGAAGATTTCCAGGCAAAAACTCGTCCGTGGGATTCAAGAAGAGCTGACCGCTCTAGGATATAATCCTGGGCCTGTAGACGGCTTGTTCGGAGGCAAAACGCGCACAGCAATTCAAGAGTTTCAAAAGAAACAGGGAACAGAACCAGATGGCCTTGCAACTGAAGCGATTCTCAAACAACTACAAGCTGCTCGTTAAACCCCTCTTGCTAAAATGAATGACAAAAAAGTGGACCACGCAAATCTACGTGGCCCACTTTTTAATTTTACAACATTAGCAAAGAGCTTCGTTATGAATTCTTCTTTGCAGACTCCAGACCTTGCCGCACCACCTCAAAGAGAGCGACAGCACTTGCAGATGCCGCATTAAGAGAAGCGACACCACCGACCATCGGGATTTCAAGCAGTCCGTCGCAAATTTCACGAGTGCGTTGGCGCAGGCCTTCACCCTCACTACCGATGACCAGCGCAAGGTTACCGGAAAGGTTTGAGCTGAAGAGCGGCTGAGCGCCCTCTCCTGCAGCGAGGCCATAAATCCAGAAGCCCACTTTTTGTAATTGTTGCATGGTACGTGACAGGTTGGTGACCTGACAGACAGCCAAATGCTCAACAGCCCCTGCAGAGGAGCGATCAACCACGTTGGTAATGCCACAGCTACGATCCTTGGTGAGGATCACACCCTGACAGCCAGCCGCATCAGCATTACGCAAAATCGCACCTAAGTTGTGAGGATCAGTAATACCATCGAGTAGGATGAAAAACCCGGCGTTGCCAGAGGATTGCCAGCTTTCAATCAGGTCTTCCAGCTCTGTGTATGGAAAAGGCTCCATAGAGAGAACCGCACCTTGATGGTGAGGCTGACCCGCCAGGCGATCAAGGTCCTGCTTCTGGCGTTGGCGGATGGGGATCCCCCGCTCACGTGCTAAGGAAACCAACTCCTCAACCCGCTGTCCACCGCCTTTTTCGTCAACAAAGAGTTCGAGGGGTTGGCGACGACCGCGCAACCCTTCACGTACCGGGTGAATCCCGTAAAGATAGTCAACTTTCACTGTATCAAGACCCTTCCAGGGCTGATTGCATTTCGTCAAGAATCATCTGAGCCGCAGCAGATGGGTCTTTAGCAGCTGAGATGGGTCTGCCAATAACCAGGTAATCAGCACCCGCTCGCAGAGCATCACCGGGAGTTGTAACCCGTTTTTGGTCGTCCTGAGAGGCGAAGCTTGGACGAACACCAGGGGTAACAATCGCAAAATCATCGCCGCAGACTTCACGGATCAAACCAACTTCTTTTGGCGAGGCAACCACACCGTCCATACCGGCATCCTGAGCCAGCTTGGCAAGCTTTGGCACCATCACTTCGACCGGGCGATCGATACCGACGCCGCGCAGTGTATCCTGGTTTGATGAGGTCAGAATCGTTACGGCTAAGAGAATTGGTCGATTCGGGTTGTCACGCGGACAAACTTTATCAACTTCTTCCACCAGCTTAGCCATCATTTCATAACCACCCAAGGCGTGAACATTGAACATTTTGACACCGAGGCGCAAGGCTTCCAACCCGGCCATTGCGACGGTGTTCGGAATGTCGTGATATTTCAGATCCAGGAAAACATCAGCACCACCATCCTGAACCAGATTGACAATTTCAGGGCCACACTTGGTAAAAAGCTGCTTGCCGATTTTAAAAACACCGACACGATCATGAAGCTGCTCAACCCACTTGCGGGCCTCATCAAGGTTGTCAACATCCAGCGCGAAAATCAATTTCTGCTTAGCATTATCAGTCATCACGATTTCCAATCAAATCCTGTACACGATGCGAAACTTCTTGCACTCGCTTAATCAAAGCCGCGGAATCAGTCGCGCCAAGCTCACGACGAGCGGCGATACATTCCATGTAAATCAATTCACTCAAAGAATCCGAGAGAAGGCGTAGCTTATCACCTTCTTCAAGACCCGCAAGGTTGGCAAGCACTCGGCCGCCATCCACAGAGCCATCTTCCTTAAGAGTTGTTTGTCTGAAAACATATGAAAAAGGTTGCGGTAGATCACGTAAGAAACAGGACACTTCTTCACGGAACTGCGGATTCTTGGCAGACACCACCGTGTTCATGGCAACCAGAATGCCGTTAAAGATGTTGATCACTTCACCGAGGACACCTTCAACCGCAACCGTAGGAGCCTCTTCCATGGTGACAACACCACGTTCAACCAATTGGCTCAAAAGACGTATAGAATCAAACTCACCAGAACCGGACCGACGCAACAACTCTTTGACACTACCAACCCCGGCCTGAATCAAGGCAACCATTTTCTGGGAGACGCTATCGAGGTCATTGGGGATTTTATCTGTCGCCACCGGGATAGCATCAAGCGACTTCACCTTCTGCATGTAAACCGCCCGCTCATCAACCCGTCGCAAACCTTCCATGATCAGATTCTGGGTGTTCATGGAAAGACTCACCACCTGATCCTCAGCGAGCGGAGTATCAACAAAAACGAAGGAGCCTTCATGAAAAGCGAACAGGTTGTAAACGATGGTTTCAACCTGGTTTTTAGTCGCAGCCCAAAGATCTTTAGCGTCGATGACTTTCTGGTCGACAAGAATCTTACCAAGAGGGAGTTCACCGTTGGAAAACTGACGCGCCCCCTGCAACGTTTCGCGATCGAATTTGCCGAGGCTATAGAGGATTTCGCCAATTTCTTCTTCAGGAAAGGTGCTCGTTGCATAAACGATTTCACCGTTCTGAAAATAAAGGGTTTTGTTGCCTCCGGAAAGGATGAACTGCAACAAGCCTGACTTACGGAACATATTGAAAAAAGAGAGGAGATCAACAACACCGCCAATACCAAGCAAACCGGTCATCAAGACCTTGTCGTCACCGTTAGCAGTCTCCAGAAGCAGATG
>CBDUFN010000210.1:0-5392 GCA_965366475.1 uncultured bacterium
CCACTCATTAACCGGGTCGGGCGAGGTCTGCTTGATGGCACGGCCGATGAAATGGCTGCTGCGATTGACGCTGCCAGTCGATCTGGCAAAGGCATATATGCCATGAAAGCCTTGGCAGGTGGCAACCTGATCTCCTCGGCGCGACAATCTATAGGTTATGTGCGAGACCTTCCCGGTGTTCATGCCTTGGCATTAGGAATGTTGAGCGAAGCTGAAATTGATGCCAATCTCGCCATTATGCAGAGAGATGCTCTTGTCACGGAACCTTGGGAGATCTTGGAGAAACGAAGCCGTCGTTTACAGATCATGTCTCAATTTTGTAGTGGCTGTGGTCATTGTGTTGATGCCTGCACCGAGGGTGGCCTGAGGTTGATTGATGGGAAGGCCTCTGTTGACGTTGATCGTTGTGTGCTATGTGGCTATTGTGCTGCAGCCTGCCCTGATTTTATGATCCGTGTGGTGTGATCCTTTTCCTCTGTGCTCTTGGCGTTCTCTGTGGTAAAAGCTTTGCCTGTTGCTTTATCCCTTTGTTGATAAAAACCGGAACGGCTCTTGCTTATGTGAGTAGTCGTTGTTTTTTGTGTTGTGCTCAGAGCACTTAATCACGTGCTAATACAGATATCTTCAGGTCAGAAAGTTGTCCTATGGATATAGATCAGACAGAAACTTGACCTTTAAATATGGAATCATTGATGAACGACTTACCCAATATGCTCCTTGAACTTGTCCAGAAGCTTGGTGAAGAATTCCTCTATATCCTTCCCTATCTTGTCGTCGGTGTCCTCTTTGAGGCGATTATTCGTACTCTGAAGTGGCATGTGAAAATACGTAAAGCTTTGACACGCTACGGTATTCTGGCTATACCTGCGGCGACCCTGCTTGGCGTTGCCAGTCCGCTCTGTGCCTGTGCTACTCTGCCTTTAGTCATCTCTCTACTGGTTGCCGGCTTGCCTTTAGCTCCAGCTATGGCGTTACTGGTCACTTCTCCGTTGATGAGTCCGGCGTCATTTGCCATGCTCTCCGGAATGCTGGGCACAGATTGGGCCATAACTGTTCTGGTCTGTGCTGTGGTTCTTGGGCTCTTTGCCGGTTACATGACCCACTTGCTAAGAAGGAAAGGCTTTGCAGAAGAAGATATTTTCCGTGAGGCGCTACCACAGGGAGATTTTCATGACCCTGACTATCCTGTCGAAAAATTGCGTTGCGAGTGTGGTCAGCAACTCTCCCATCGCGTTAATCGTTGTACCCATAATAAGTTTCTGGTTTTTTTGGCGAGGTTCTGGGAAGGCAGTTTGAAGATCAGCAAGTTTGTTCTGATCGGTCTGGTTATTGAGATCGTGGCCTTGCTCTTTATCCCCAATGGCTGGATTACCGGTTTGCTGGAAGGGCAGGGGATAGCGCCAATTTTCACTTTGACTTTTGCAGCCATTCCACTGCATATGCCTCAGGTCACTGCGGCCTCAATGCTGTTTGGTTTTTATCTCCCTGATCCAGGGCAGGCGATCCCCTTGGCCAAGGGGGCGGGAATTGCCATGCTGGTCGGTGGCCCGGTCACCGCATTGCCGGTGATGGCGGTCTTTATTTCCATGTTCAAGCCGCGGGTACTTTTTCTTTATATTACGCTCTGTGTCGGTGGCACGATCGCACTTGCCTTGATTTTCAGAGCTTTGCCAATCACACTCTAAACAGAGTCCGTCCGTATTTTTGATGGACATTTACTACAGTAGACCCGTTACGGGAAAGGAATAATCATGGCACAGGAAACTATACAAGTGAAGTCAGGCGACCGGGTTAAAATCAATTTTACCGGGACCCTTGAAGACGGAACCCTTTTTGATACGACTTACGAAGCTCAAGGTTGCGACGATGACGATTGCAACTGTGACGAAGATGGTGGCGGTTGTGAAGATGACGGCTGCGGTTGTGGCGGCGAAACCGGGCCGATGGAGCTGGAAGTTGGTGGCGGAAACTTTTTCCCCGAGGTTGAAGACGCTTTGGTTGGCATGAGCTTAGGTGAGAAGAAAACCATTACAATCAGTTCTTCTGATGCTTTTGGCGAGTACGATGCTGAGCAGGTCTCAGCTGTTCCTCGTGATCAATTTCCTGAGGATATCACTCCTGAGATTGGTGATAACTTCGAACTGCTTAACGATGATGGTGAAGGTATGGTCGTTACGGTTATCGATGTTGCTGATGATGAAGTTACGCTTGATGCAAACCACCCTTTGGCTGGTGAAAATCTGATTTTCGAAGTGGAGCTGGTCGAGGTTCTTTAGGGCTTTCGTTAAGTGGAAAGCGGAACGAGAATCACGATAATAATCTCGTTGTATTGAATGCAAAAGGGTTGTCCTGTGACAGGACAACCCTTTTGTCCGTTTGATGGTTTTACTCGTCGCTCGTACCGCGATCCTCGTCCCGTGCTTCTAAAAATCCGATCAACTGTATCACCGCTTGGGATAGCTCCTCAGGAACCTCTGCTATGGCCTCTAAGCTGGTCGCAAGGCGTTTTGCAGCCAACAGGGCGCTGCGCTGTTGATGCTCTATCTTTTGTTCCGGTTGATGATTGTGTCTCATGTCGCGAAATTGTTTGGCAACAGAAGGGTGATTGCGTTCCTCTTCAATGACAGCCTGACGTAATTCGCCATATTCTTCCATACTGAAATGTTGCTGTTCATCCGCTTGCCTGAGGAGATCAACGGATCGGTAGTCGGGCAGGGGGCGGCCTTCTTTGCGATCCAGTAAGCCTGGTTCTTTACGTTCCAGAAAACGAAATGCGAGTAAAAGTTTTTCGGCTGTTTGTCTTCTGATGCGAACTTCTTTGGTGCAATAGTCTTCAAACGAGGTGAACCCCCATTCGGAAAATTGTTTCTTGTTGCTGACCTTTGCCAGCCATTCTCCAAGTTCAACCCATGAGGACTTAAATTGTTTTGCTGTTGCCAGGATCTGATAACGTTCTGAGTCCGGTGGCAGTTTTTGCATAAGTTGTTCGATGTGTTGAGAGCCTTTGGTCGGGCTTTTCTCTTCCATTGGGTTGTCTCCTGAATGTAGTGAGGCGGAATCATAGCATAGATGCATAGACGACAGAAGGTTGTGGTGACTATGGAATCTTGCCGTAGGAACTTTTTTCTTCTGTTTCAAAAAGCCCCTCTCCTGTATCCTGAACGCTGATTATTCTTTTGCGAGGTGACACATTGAACAACCATTCTCATATGCGCTGTACCATCGGTTCTGAGACTGTACGTATGCTTAATCTTGGCCACCCCTGGGTGATTGCCGACCGTTTTACGTCCCGTTGGCCAAAAGTTGATAGTGGCCGTCTTATTGAGCTCGTTTCCGAAAACGGAGATTCCCTGGGAACGGCGCTTTCTGATCCTGATTCGCGCATCGTTGCTCGTCGCTTAGATTCTGCTCTGATTCAACTTGATCATCAGTGGCTCTCCAGCAAATTGAAGCAAGCTCAGCAGAGTCGGCAATGGCTTGATTTTGGCGATACCGATGTGGCTCGATTGGTTAATGCCGAAGGTGATAGCCTGCCCGGCCTGACCGTTGATCGTTATGGCGATTATCTTATGGTGCAATACTATACGTCCGCTTGGGAGAAGCATTTGGGGGCGCTGACGACAGCTTTGCAAGACGTTTATTCTCCCGTAGGAATTTACTGTAAGTATCGACCCCAAGAGACACGAAAGCTTGCTTCCGGAAAGAATCAAAAGGCCCCTCAAGGTTGGCTTTTGGCCGGAGATCCCGCCCCGACCGACTTGACCGTTCGAGAAAATGGTCTGGTTTATCGCGTTGATATGGTGAAAGATTTACACACGGGTCTGTTCCACGATCAAAGGCAAAACAGGGTGGAGTTTCGCCGTCAGGCCGCTGGTTGCCGAGTGCTTAACCTTTTCTCCTATACCGGAGCTTTCTCGGTGGCTGCCGCTGCCGGCGGCGCTGAGCAGGTGACGAGTGTGGATGCTTCAGGACGTTATCTTGACTGGGCGCGTGATAACTTCAGGCTGAACAGTATTGCCACGGAAGGTCACGAATTTATTGCCGGAGATTGTTTTGTTGAACTTGATAGGTTAGCCAAGGCCGGTCGGAGCTTCGATCTGGTATTTGTTGACCCTCCGAGCTTTTCAACGACCCGTAAAAGCCGGTTTACTACAAGTGGCGGTACCTCCGAATTGGTGCAGAAGATTCTTCGTTTAATGAGTCCCGGTGGGCTCCTGGTGACCTCGTCCAATTTACAGAAAATGCCTATGGAGAAATATCTGAAGGAGTTGCGTAAAGGCAGTCTTGCGGTTGGACGACATCTTCAGGTCGTTAAGGTCTCCGGTCAGGCTGAAGACTTTCCCTTCTCGGCGAGTTTTCCCGAAGGCCAGTACCTGAAATATGTTGTTTCAGTCGTGCAGGATAAAATCTGAATCAAGGAGCTGATCTTTTAGATGTTTTGGAACGGCCGTCTGTTGCTTCTCTAGAACGTCGGGTGGATCTTCACCGACATGAGCACGGAAGATCTCATGATAGAGAAATTCGTAACCGCTCAGCCGTTCTTTCTCAAGAACAGGATGACCCAGAGGCAAGATGACAAAGGGCCGCGATTGCTCCCCACCGACTGACCCATGGCCGCCAACCTGATCATCAAAGCAGGCGATACCCTCTTCATCAATCGCTCCGAACAGAATCAGGTCGCCACAACGAGCTCCAAGTCCGAAACGGAGTAACTCTTCAAGAAGGTCGTAGGGCGCGCCATAGGGACGTAAGAATTCAAGTTCCTGCTCATGAAAGCGTGGGTTTTTAGTTACGCAGATACTCCCATCTCTATGGAAAATCATCAGCTCACCACTCTTGGTTCCTCGAGCCAGAACAAACCCTATCCCTTTATGTTTCTGTAGAAAACGCAGCAACATGGGTTGAGCCAGTTCAATTTCCTCCCAGTTGAGAGGTTCTGATGAACCTGTAATGTAGAGGTGCGCGAGGGTGCTTGAATAAGTGATGACCACTCCGCCTTCGGGGTCAATCTTCAACGTCTCCGGAACCAGGGCATGGATTTTTTTCTGCAGATAGTTTTTAGACCGTCGATAGAGACGATTGCGCCAACTTTTTTCACGGGCTTCCAGTTCGTCTTGCAGGTAACCGAACTGAGCACGGGTAAATTCCAACGCTCCTGAGGACACCGATGCCGTTTGGTTCTCACGTAGAAAAGCACTCACAGCTTCACCAAGGGTGGCACCGAAACGGTTCTGGAATGGATAGCCCGGGGTCTGGCCATGGTCGGATAGAATCACGAGCAGATAATCGGCACCGGGAATATGGTCTATAGCACGGATGATTTCCCCTACGCGCCGATCTATATAACACAGGTTTTTCAGGGCCGGCCAGCTGTCCGGACCGAAATGATGGG